>NZ_CP182357.1:1951599-2265699 GCF_048571275.1 Marinarcus sediminis (SeqCode) | reverse complement strand
ATTAAAGACAGAAGCAGCCTTATGAGTTTTGCCAGCAGTATTGCAAAAGAGCGTTTTGATATTTTAAATAAACTCTATTTACTCGATAAGCCTGACATTCTTTGGGATGATTTAGAGCTGGAGTCTTTATACAATCAACTGGGAATGCAACTTGAACTTAAATCCCGCTTTGAAGTTGTTGAATATAAAATGTCTTATTTAAAAGAGTCGATTGATTTCGCTACAGATAGGGTAAATCAAAAATCGAGTGAATTTTTAGAGTGGATTATTATTTGGTTAATCGTTATTGAAGTCTTTTTCTCAATTTATGATTATATTATCAAGCCAAATTTATAGACTATTTAAAAAAAGATATCTTTTTTATCACAGATTTTAAAAAATCTAAAAAACTGATTTCATCTGACTTTTTTGCTTTAGGTTTTCTGTTGTCTTTGAGTCTGTACTCCATTAAAACCATTGTTCTGTATGACATAATTTTCTCCTTTCACATCAAGAGTAGCCTTGTGCTACCCTTTGATATTATGCTGCTTTTTTAACAACTTTTTTGGCGACTTTTTTGGCGCATTTTTTTGTTGTTGGTTTTTTCTTAGCAACCACTTTTGTAACTTTTGTAACTAAAGCTTTAGAATTTTTCTTCTTAATTACTTTTTTAGCAACTGCTTTTTTTACTGTTTTAGTTGCAACTTTTTTTACTGCTTTTTTCTTTAGTTCTTTTGCCATTTTTTTTCCTTGAGGTATGCTATTTTTATTACTAATAGTAATAAATTATAGAGATTATATGATATTTCTGATATTTTGTCAAGTCTCTAAAAGGGTATTGCTTTTTTGAAAGAAGATATTTATTGTGCCATTTTTAGTTTTTTAGCATTAATTTGTTATAATAAGTACCTTTACATAACAAATTGGACAGAATTAAATGACAGTTAAAATAGAGTTACCCAATAACATTAAATATGATATTAATATAGATGAATTAAAACAAATAAAACTCAATAGAAAAGTTGTAGTTGTAACTAATCCTACCATCAGTGCTCTACATTTAGAGTATTTGTTGAAGCATTTAGAAGCAAAAGAGTTGAGTGTGGTCACAATACCAGATGGCGAACAGTATAAAAACATGCAAACCATAGAGATGATACTTGATCACTGTTTTGAAAACAGATTAGACAGAAAATCATTGCTTATTGCTTTTGGTGGTGGTGTCATTGGTGACATGACAGGTTTTGCTGCTTCTTTGTATCAAAGAGGGATTGATTTTATGCAAATACCCACAACACTGCTTTCTCAAGTTGATGCCAGCGTTGGGGGGAAAACAGGCGTAAACAATAAGTTTGGGAAAAACTTAATTGGTTCGTTTCATCAACCCATTGAAGTAAATATTGATCCTTCTTTTTTAAAAACTCTACCTAAAAGAGAGTTTGCCGCAGGTGTTGCAGAGATTATTAAAATGGCTGTAACGTTTAACAAAGAGTTTTTTGTTTGGCTTGAAGAGAATGCATTGGACGA
Organism: Marinarcus sediminis (SeqCode); assembly: GCF_048571275.1. Taxonomy (GTDB): domain Bacteria; phylum Campylobacterota; class Campylobacteria; order Campylobacterales; family Arcobacteraceae; genus Marinarcus; species Marinarcus sediminis. The sequence continues at coordinate 2,264,193 of NZ_CP182357.1, read as the reverse complement.
TGAAAAAAACCTTGCAACGGCTATTGCTAAATCTGTACAAACCAAAGCCTGGGTTGTTTCGCAAGATGAAAAAGAGCAAGGAATTCGAGCAGCACTCAATTATGGACACACGTTTGGGCATGTTATTGAAAATGAGACCAATTATAATACGTTTTTACACGGTGAAGCTGTGGGCATTGGAATGGTTATGGCCAATGCAGTTGCTGTTGAAATTGGATTGATGACTCAAAAAGAAGCCCAAAGAGTCATTGAATTGCTTAAAAAATATGATATACCAACTGCGTATAATATAGCTGATGCTGAGTCATTTTATGCGCACTTCTTTTTAGATAAAAAATCGTCGGACAATAAAATTAAGTTTATATTACCTAAAGGAATAGGAGATTGTGTTATTACGGATGAGATAGAAAAAGAAAATGTCATTAAGATTTTAAAAGGGTTTAACCATTGAAAAAAATATTTTTTATTTGCCTGTTTGTATTTACTACGTTAAGTTTTGCAGAATCTACGCAACTTGCTGTCCCAAAGCAACTTACGCTTGAACAAATCAATAATCTTGATTTGATTCAATCAAAACTTGATGAGATTGATTTAAAACTTAAAGATAATATTTTATTAAAACGGTACAGCAACTATATTGCTTATCGACAAATTTCTGATGAACTGCATAAACTTGAAGAGAATTATGATGAGTACACCACAAAAAAAGGGGAAAAGTACAAAGAACTCTCTTATCAAACAAACAATAAGATACGAATCAAAAAGAATGAGTTGGAACTGATTGCTGAATATAAAGATTCTCCCATTGGGAATTTAATTAATCCACCCGATATTGACAAAGATGAGCCCATTACCAATCCATTTGGGATTATCAATGCCTTTTCATATATGAAAAAATTGGAAAACAATAAAGCAAAATTTAAAAAAATACAACAAGATGTAGCTGAATTGACAGGATTCTTAGAAGAAAAACTTTTTTTGTTATTGGAAAAAAATGATATTAAATCCGATGAGAATGAGGCGCTTGTTATTGACTTTTTAACCAAACAGAAAAAAGATTTTAACATGGTGTTGGATATTGTCTCTACAACAAACAATGTTTATGCCAGAAAGATTGAACAAGTTATCTTAGAGACACAAAGTCAAATCTCAAATCAAGTTGAAAAGTCAATGAAAATTATCATCACAATTGTGGTTTTATTTTTGATTTCTTTTCTTATTAAACTTACCCTTAAAAAATATTTTTCTCAAAATGAAAACTACTATATGGCGAATAAAGTCATTAATTTTGTCATTGTCTTTTTGGTTTTAATGATTGTTTTGTTCTCATACATTGACAATGTATCGTACCTTGTAACTATTTTAGGGTTTGCTTCAGCTGGGATTGCAATTGCTTTAAAAGATTGGTTTATGTCAATTTTTGGTTGGATGGTGATTGTAACTTCTGGGTCTATTCATGTGGGAGACCGAATTAAAGTCCAACGCGATGGTATAGAAGCAGTTGGAGATGTTTTGGACATTTCACTGTTTAAAATTACCATTCGTGAAGATATTACCTTAACTTCATATACAAAAAACAGAAGAACGGGAAGAATCTATTTTATCCCAAATAACTATATTTTCTCTGAAATGATTGCGAATTATACCCATGCTGATTTACGAACCGTTTGGGATGGAATTGATATTACCATTACCTTTGATTCAAACTATAAAAAAGCACAACACATTGCCAAAGAGATTTTAAAACAGTATTCAAAAGGGTACACCGATATTACCCGTAAACAACTCAGTAAAATGAGAAGCAAATACTCATTAAGAGCAACAGGTGTTGAACCCAGAGTCTATACGTTTGTTGAGCCATATGGGATTGTGATTTCGTCATGGTATTTGACCAACTCTTATGCCGCTTTGGCTTTACGAAGTACCATGAGCCCAGAGATATTGGAAGCATTCATGAAAGAGGATGATATTCATATTGCATACCCTACGCAAAGCATCAATATTCAAACTACGAAAAAAGATATTCCTGCTGAACTGAAAGATTTACCCTTTGAGAAAGCCTGATATGACATTTTCAAACCATAAACCAAAAGTCTATTTTAAAACTTTTGGTTGCAGAACCAATCTTTTTGATACCCAAGTGATGATGAGCAATTTAGAAGATTTTGAAGTCACTCAAGATGAAAAAAGTGCCAATATTGTAGTCATTAATTCATGTACCGTAACAAACAGTGCAGACAGTACCGCACGAGGTTATATTAACGCCTTAAAGAAATTGCCCAATAATCCAAGAGTTATTTTCACAGGATGTGGTGTTTGGACAAAGGGTGAAAATCTTTTTAAAGAGGAGAAAATTGATGCACTCTTTGGACACAGTGAAAAAGAGAAAATCAATGATTTGCTTAAAAATGAAAATAGATTTTTTGATGCAGGTGATTTAAAGCACATTGATCAAACAATTGTTGAAGAGTTTGTTGGCAAAAGCAGAGCCTTTATTAAAATACAAGAGGGGTGTGATTTCCGATGTTCGTACTGTATTATTCCTCATGTCAGAGGGGATGCCAGAAGTTATCAAGAAGATAAAATTTTAGAACAGATTTCAACGTTGGCCAGCAATGGATTTGGAGAGTTTATTTTAACAGGTACAAATGTAGGAAGTTATGGGAAAAAGCAACACACCTCTTTGGCAAAACTGCTTAAAAAAATTGGGTTAATTAAAGGTGTCAGACGGATACGACTTGGAAGCGTAGAACCCATACAAATTGACGATGAGTTTAAAGAGATTATTTCAGAGCCATTTATGGCAAAACATCTCCATATTGCGTTGCAACATACCAGCAAAAAAATGCTTGAAATCATGAACCGAAGAAACAAAGTCTTAAGTGATTTGGAACTGTTTGAGTTTTTGCAAGAAAAAGGGTATGCCTTGGGAACAGATTTCATTGTGGGGCATCCGGGTGAAACCAATGAGTTATGGAGTGAAGCCATGGAGAACATCAAACGATTCCCTTTGACACATATTCATGCGTTTACTTATTCTAAAAGAGATGGTACACCAAGTGCTACCATGAAGCCAGAAATCAATGGAAGTATTGCAAAACAACGATACAATGAGTTAACTAAAATTATTGAGGATAAGAATCTAACCTTCAGAAAAGATAAAAAAATATTGGATGTGTTAATTGAACAAGAAAAAGATGGTGTGTTCATTGGTCTGGATCAATTTTTCAATAAAATAGAGGTGCAATCAAATGCAGATTTGGTTGGGGATTGGATTGAAATTAAAGAGTATGAAGTAAAAGGTGAAAACAATGTTGCCAAATTCTAATAAAAACAGTAAAAAAACAGAAACGATTTTAGATAAAAATCTCAAACTCATGGGAGTATCCGCTATAGTTTTGGTGGCTTTGTTCATCTATACTTTGTTTAAAAGCAGTTCAAATGTAACTTCACCCCAATACTTTATTGGAATTGTGTTTCTTTTTATTTTACTCTTCATGGCAATCGCTTTGCGTTTTTATAAAGAGAAAATCAAAAAGTTTATTCCTAAAAATAAGTTCACGCAAGAGTTGCAAAAAGCTTCAGCTAAAGCAGATGAGAGCAGCGTATTGGCTTCAACGTATGAACATGATATTGTGCATGTTACCTCAGAGATTACTTTTAAAGATGTTGCCGGTATTCAAAGCGTTAAAGAGGAGCTTGAAGAGGTTGTCGACTTTTTAAATGCACCTAAAAAGTATCTGAAACATGGGGTGAAATTGCCTAAAGGTGTTCTGCTTGTAGGCCCTCCAGGTGTAGGAAAAACCTTAATTGCCAGAGCCGTTGCAGGTGAAGCAAAAGTGCCATTTTTTTATCAAAGTGGCGCAAGTTTTGTGCATATTTATGTGGGTATGGGGGCGAAAAGAGTCAGAGAACTTTTTGCAAAAGCTAAAGCCAATGCGCCAGCCATTGTTTTTATTGATGAAATAGATGCCGTTGGTAAAAGCCGAAGTGGTAACTCTAATGATGAAAGGGAAGCCACACTGAATGAACTGTTAACTCAAATGGATGGATTTGATGGTGACAGCGGTGTCATTGTCATTGCAGCTACAAATAAAATTGAAGTTTTAGATGATGCACTTTTACGTGCAGGAAGATTTGACAGACGAATCTTTTTAAATCTGCCCAATATCAATGATCGAGAAAAAATCTTGGAGTTGTATTTAAAAAATAAAACGCATGAGTTGGAGATAAAACAGTTGGCCTTTAGCACAGCTGGATTTACCTCTTCCGCATTGGCTACGTTAATCAATGAGGCATTATTGAATATGATTAAACGTGAAGGTTCAACGCTTGTTATTGATGATATAGAAATCGCAAAAACAAAAATAGAGTTTGGGAAAAAAGAGCAAAAAATTTTAAATGAAAAACAAAAAGAGATTTTGGCCATCTACCAAGCCAGTAAAGCGTATATTTCAAAATCTGAAATCACACTTTTTGAAGAGGGCATTAAAAAAGATGAAGATGTTTACCCCTCTAAAACCAAATTAATCAATGAATTAAAAGCCTATTTGGCAGGTTCTATTGGAGTGGAAGTTTTAAAAGGTGAACTGTATGCCATCAATGCTGAAGATTTACACCGTGCTCAAAAATTGGCTTTAAACATGGTCAATGAATTTAAAATGGCAGAAGATGCTGACACGTTAATTCTCAATGTACGAAATGATTTAAAAAGTGAAATTTATAGACACAGCGTTGACGTGGAACGTTTAAAAGAGATTATTTTAATTCATGAAGCGATTAGTGAAAATGACCTTAAACTCTAGTTTTAGAAGTGGTTTTTGCTTGCACAATGAAGAAGCACTCTTTGAAGAGTATCTTGAAAAAAATGATTTTACATTAAGTGGTTTTTCATTTGGGGCTCAAAAAGTTTTTGAAGAGGCGTATTCCTCTAAAAATAGGGTAGATAAGATTCAACTCATCTCACCGGCTTTTTTCCAAAATAAAGATTTAAAATATAAACGAATGCAGTTGATGTTTTTTAAAAAAGATGCCAAAACTTATTGTGAAAATTTTTTAAAGAATCTCTTATATCCCACGCATAAGAGTTTAGAGGCTTATTTTTCTCAAGGCAGTTATGAAGAGTTGGAATCGCTGCTTTATTATGTCTGGGATGAGAAAAAATTAGAAGAGTTAGTTTTGCGAGGTGTAAAAATAGAAGTTTTTTTAGGCGATAAAGATAAGATCATTGATGCAAGTGCGGTAAAAGCATTTTTTTTACCTTTTGCAACGGTCTATTACATTAAAAATGCAGGACATATTTTATAAAAACAAATAAGAGAAAAAGGAAATAATATTGAGTGAAGAAGTAGCGAAAATAGGAATTGTAACTTGCAGTGACAGAGCCAGTGCAGGTCTATATGAAGACCTTTCTGGTAAAGCAATTATTGAAGTGTTAACTTCATATTTAACATCCCCTTGGGAAGCGGTTTATAAAGTCATTGAAGATGACAAAATTACCATAGAAGAAGCGTTAATAGAGCTTGTGGACAAACAAAAATGTTGTTTGGTTGTAACTACTGGAGGAACAGGTCCTGCAAAACGGGATGTTACACCTGAAGCCACTGAAAATGTCTGCGACAGAATGATGCCTGGTTTTGGGGAACTCATGCGTGCTGAGTCTTTAAAATATGTGCCTACAGCCATTTTATCGAGACAGACAGCGGGCTTAAGAGGAGACTCTTTAATTGTGAATCTTCCTGGTAAACCCAAATCAATAAAAGAGTGTTTGGATGCAGTGTTTCCTGCTATTCCATATTGTATTGATTTGATGGAAGGACCATTTTTAACGTGCAACGAAGCGGTCATTAAACCTTTTAGACCTAAAAAATCATAAATAGGAGATATTTTGAAAAAACTTTTTATATCAATGGGGGTATCTGTTTTAATCTTTTTTATTGCAAATACTGTGTTTAACGTTCAACACTCAACACTTTTGGCGTTGATTGTCTTTTTGGTGATTTTATGGACAAATGAAGCCTTACCAATTGGGGTTGTTTCTCTTTTACCGATTCTTCTTTTCCCTACATTTGACATTATGAGTACCAATGCAACATCAATTAACTACTCAAAATCAATCATATTTTTGTTTTTGGGTGGATTTATGATTGCCATTGCAACACAAAAAACCAGTTTGCATAAATATGTTTCCAATAAATTGTTAACGGTTTTTCCCAATACACCAAGAGGAATTATTTTTTCATTGGCTGTCACTTCTGCATTTTTAAGTTCGCTTATTTCAAATACAACCACAGCACTTCTTTTAATACCTATTGCCATGTATTTGACTGAAAACGATAAATTTAAAGTTCGTTTGGTTTTAGCCATTGCTTATGGTGCAAGTATTGGTGGGATAGTTACTCCTATTGGAACGCCACCCAATCTTATTCTTTTAGGTTTTATGGAACAACACTCTTTAGAACCCGTTGCTTTTGTACAATGGATACTTTTAACGGGACCATTAGCAGCAATAATGTTAATCATGATTCCTTTTATTTTATCCATTGGAGTAGGTGATGTTCATATTGACAAAGAACTTCAAGATAAAGGGCACTTAAGCAGTGAACAAAAACGATTAATGATTATTTTAGGGACACTGATTGTATTGCTTTTTGCAAATTCAAAAATCGAACCTTATTATATGGGATTGGGATTAGATGAAAAAGGGATTTTACTGGGATATGGATTGTTGATGTTTATGCCTAAAATTGGTTTTTTAACTTGGGAAGATACTAAAAAAGTCCCTTATGAAATCATTTTCTTATTTGGAGCAGGGTTTTCAATTGCGGCTGCATTTTCTTCAACTGGTTTGGCCAATGCCATTGCGCAACATCTCTTATCTTTGACCAATATGCCCGTTATTTTATTGATACTTATTGTTGCTTCTTTGATTACTTTTACAACAGAAGTTACTTCAAACACCGCATTGATTTCAATTGCCTTACCGATTATTTATTCATTGAGTCAGTCAGCGAATATTGACAGTGGTTTAATTTTATTTGTTGCAACCATTTGTGCTTCATATGCCTTTATGCTTCCCATTGCTACACCACCTAATGCCATTGCCATGAGCAGTGGAGCAGTGAAAGTTAAAGATATGGCAAAATTTGGTTTGGTGTTTAATATCTTGGGGATATTGTCTATTACCGCCATTGCCTTGCTCTATTGGCAATACTATTTATAAAAAAGGAAAAAGGCTTTAGAGTCAAACATATATGCAAGAGATATTTACAAAATTAGATTTACAAGATTATATCAAGAGTTTTTCTGCGCTTTTTGCACGACAAAAGCCCGTTGTTTTAGAAGGGGATGTGAATTTACATTATCGGTTAATCAATGAATTGTCAAATTACAATTTTAAGCAACCTCAGAGCGTTTTAAATTTGGACACTGCTTTGATGCATATTCAAAAGCAGGGTGTTTTGAAGGTGGACGATATTTTTGAGTTCATTAAAATTATCAAATATTTTAACTATTTGAAAACTTTTAATAATGAAGGAAAACTCTTTGAGTGGCTTGAAAAGATTATTATTCCTACTGAAATCGTTGAAGTTACCAAATATTTCAGTGAAAAAGGGGAGTTAAAAGAGGGCGTTGATGAAGATTTTGATTTGATTAAAAAAGCCATTTATGCGAACAAAGAGAGCATCAAACAATCTTTATATAAAATCATCAACAGCTCAAAAATAAGACCCTATTTGGTGGATTCTCAAGTGCATTTTGTAAACTCAGAAGAGACGCTGCTTGTGCGTGGTGGTTTTAATCATGTGATAAAAGCTTCGGTGGTAAACCGAAGTGCCTCTGGTTTTTTTTATATTTTGCCGCATGATATTTCAGCTTTAAAACAAAAAGAGTCCAATTTAAAAAACAAACAAGAAGAGATTCTTTTAAAAATATGTAAAAGTATCAGCTCTTTGTTTGAAAAAAACTTACTCTTTTTAAAGTTTATCAACAAAGAGTTTGATCGATTTGACCACTACCAAGCCCGTGTATTTTTTGCAAAAATGGGGGACAAAAACTTTATATTGCCTTCAAAAACCAATCAGTGTAAAATTGTGGATTTCAAACATCCTGCACTTCATGATGCCAAACCCATTACGGTGGATTTTACCAAAGCTGTGGTAATGATTACGGGAGTAAATGCGGGAGGTAAAACGATGATGTTAAAATCGATTTTAAGTTCAGTGTTGCTCTCAAAATACCTTATTCCATACAATGCTCATCAAAGCAGTGTAGTAGGAAATTTCAAAAATGTTTTGGCAGTGCTTGATGACCCCCAAAATGTTAAAAATGATATTTCAACATTTGCTGGTCGTATGGTAGAGTTTTCAAAACTATTCAGCAAAAAAAATATGATTGTAGGTGTTGATGAGATTGAATTGGGTACCGATTCAGATGAAGCTGCGAGTTTGTTTAAAGTCATCATTGAAGAGTTAATCAGTAAAGAGATTAAAATCATCATAACCACGCACCATAAACGATTGGCAGCACTTATGGCTGCGAATGAAAATGTGGAGTTGATGGCAGCTTTATACGATGAAGAGAATCAAAAACCCACGTATGAGTTTCTTCAAGGAACCATTGGGAGATCATACGCTTTTGAAACAGCGCAACGTTATGGCATACCTTTAAATGTGATTAAAAAAGCCAAAGAGGTTTATGGTGATGATAAAGATAAACTCAATGAACTCATTCAAAGAAGCAGCGAACTTGAACAAGAGTATAAACTTAAAATTGCAACTCTTGATGAAGAGATAAGCACCCATCAACGTTTGATTCAAAACTTAAAAGAGCAAAAACAGAATTTGGACAATCATATTTATACGGAAAAATCTAAGTTACATAAAGAGTACAGTGATGCCAAAGAGGAAGCCAAAAAAGCCATTAAGGCAAAGATTTCTCAAGAGTCACACCAGCACTTAAACCTTGCACACCAAAAAGTCAAAGAGATTAAGACGCAAAAAGTCAAAGAACCAGAAGCTTTTAAAGTAGGAGATAGAATCAAATACCAATCTTCAAAAGGGGAAATTCTCTCTTTAAAAGGAAACAAAGCGTTCATTGAAAATGATTTGGGTATGAGAGTTCAAGTTGATATTTCTCAACTTCAACGAAGTGGAAATCCTCCTATAAAAGTCAAACAAAAAGTGGTCGTAAATGTTCAAAAACCAGATTCAGGGCATATCTCTTTGGATTTACATGGACAACGTTCAGATGAAGCGGTTGAAAATTTAGATAAGTTTATCTCGGATTCACTGATTGCAGGATTTGATGAAATATTGGTTTATCATGGGATTGGAACGGGAAAACTGGCCTTTGCCGTGAAGCAGTTTTTGGATAAACATCCTAAAGTTAAAAGTTACAGCGATGCACATCCAAGCAGTGGTGGTTTTGGAGCAAAAGTCATTAAACTATAAATAGGAGTTAGGTATGGAAAAAGAGCTAGAGAGCCTACAAAAATTCTATAATATCATCATCGAGTTTTTTGTGAATTACAGTTTTCAATTAATTGGTGCAATCATTATTTTTATTTTGGGTTGGTACGTTGCCAATAAAGTTGCCAAGGTCATTCAAGCCTTGTGTGAAAAAAACGAGTTGGATGTAACATTGACTAAATTTGTGGTCAATATTGTCAAGTTTTCCATCATTATTGGTGTAGCGATTATATCTGTGGGTAAACTGGGAATTACACTGACTCCTTTTATTGCGGGTATTGGTGCTGCATCATTGGGAGCAGGTTTGGCTCTTCAAGGAACACTTTCAAATTATGGAGCAGGGCTTTCTATTATTATAGGGCGTCCTTTTGTTGTGGGTAATACCATCAGTGTTGAGGGTGTTTTTGGTGTGGTCGAAGAGATACGACTTGCCCATACCATACTTTCCACAGAAGATGGAGAACAAATTACCATTCCCAATAAACATATTATCGGGGAAGTTTTAATTAACTCTTTTGAATATCGAGTTGTAGAAACGGTTGTCGGTATAGATTATAATTGTAAACCTGAAGATGCCATTGCTGCTATTCATGCAGTGTTAGAGCAATTTGATGCGCAAACCATTTCAAGAGAGCCAAAAGCTCAAGTGGGTATTAAAGAGTTTGGAAACTTTTCGATTAACATTGAAGTGAGATACTGGGCACATACAAAACTTTTTTTTGAGACACAATACCGAGTTAATCTGGCTATTTTTAATACATTAAAACAGAATAATATTACAATTCCTTTTCCAACGTATAATCTTGTTAATAAAGATAGATAGCTATCTATCTTTATTAAAGTACTAAAATGTATATCTTAGTGATACATTAAAGTTTCTTGGTTCTCCATACACCATCCACGTATCTGCACCAATTCCTTCATAATACTTTTTATCAAATAAATTTTTTATATTTAACTGCAGAGAAGTTTTTTCATTCATTTGATATTTTGTCATCAGATCCACAAGGGTATAAGCTTTTTGTTCTACATAGTCGCTTCCTGTGCCATCATACACTTTACTGTAATATTTTAGACCAATACCCAAATTGAGGTCATGATTGGCTTGATAGTTTACAAATAAATTAGATGTGGTTCTTGCTTGTTCTGTAGATACTTTTTTCCCATCTGCATCTTTTGCTTCAAAATTTGCTATACCAAAAGTGGTATTAATATTATCCGTAATTTGCCCCGCTATTGAAAACTCAAATCCTTTACTCACAACGCCCTCTTTGGCTTCGTACGCATTACTCCCATCAGAAAGGGTTACTCCATTTATTTTCTCAGCTACATTATCTTGCAGTATTCTATAGACAGAAAACGTCGTATTGACTTTACCCTCTAAATATTCACTTTTTATACCTGCTTCATAGTTTCTTCCTACTATGGGATCTAAGTACTCTTCGTTGATATCTTTTGCATTTTGTGTTTTAAAAATATCGGTATAACTTAAAAATGCACTGTGTTGTTTATTTAAATCATAGACCAATCCCGCATATGGAGTCAATATTTGATTAAAATTTCTCTCTTTTGAATTTATCTCATCACTGTGGTACTTCCATGTTGATACTCTCAGTCCAGATATGAATTTGAGTTTTTCACTCAAAGAGAATCTTCCTACAAGGTATGTTGCCATTTGTTTTGTAGTACCAATGTCTTTATTGCTGTATGCCTTGCTTGATAAAAGCGTGCTTCCATCGTAGGTAAAAATATTTGAAGCGGCTTCCATTCCACTTTTGTATCTTCTTGTGTGATCATATTCATTATAACTTCCCCCTACAATAATCTCTTGTGAAAGATTTGATATCTCAAATGGTATATCAAGATAAGTATCCAGATTTTTTTCATTGTAGTAATCGATACCTTTATATTGTGCTACGGTTATTCCACTGCCATCGGTTTTATCAATAGTCCCAAATTGAAGTTTGATTGTGTGTCTGTCTTGTTTAATTTTTTTTCTTGAAGCAGAAACGTTTAAACTAATATCTTCATATATATAGTGCTTATAGGTTCCAAAGTAATCATTTATTTTACTGTTTTGATAAGACCAATCTTTTGCAAATGATGTCGATCTTGAAAAATCGGTTCTTGTGCCATCTGAGTAGAAAGCAGGCATTCCCCATTCCCATGCTCCATCATTGTTTTGCTCTTGATAGCTAGTTCCCATTGAAAAGGATATTTGATCATTGATTTCCCCATCTATTATCCCATAATAGACATTGTTTTCTTTCTCATGATTATCGTAAAAATATTTTGATTTGGCATTTTTTGCAACGACTCTGGCTCTGATTTTTTTATCTTGGCTTAATGGGGCAGTAATATCTGTAGTTTGTCCATATGCATCCCAAGAGCCTGCATCTAAGGTTACACTTCCTTTGAAGTTTTTGCTGTTCGCATGTTTTCTAATGAAGTTCATACTTAAAGAAGGATTCCCTTCCCCTGTCATAAGACCATTGGCCCCTTTTACAATTTCAACTCGGTCAAACAGTGACATATCAAAACTGCTGATTCTATTGTAATAAGGTACACCATCTGTTTTATAATATTCAATACCAAAACCTCTTGCGTAGGTATATAAGTTGGTAATACCTACATTGGCTAATCCTACTCCAACAATATCTCTTACCACATCATTGTAAGAGTTAATGTCTCTGTCTTCAAGCTCTTTTTTTGTAATGACAGTGATGGTTTGTGGTGTCGCTTTTACCGAGAGATTTAACTTGGTTGCGGTATTCATCGAATCAACTGTGTATGAAGTTGTAGAATCGTTGTTGCTCTCCACAACATCAATTTTGTTTAAAGAGATTACCTCTTCAGATGCAAATGTAAATGTATTTAAAGCCAACAATGTCATTAAACTCAAATGTTTTAAATGGTCAGTTCTTTTGCTCAATTATTTCTCCTTCTTTTTTAAAGGGGGAATAATAGATACTTTTAGTTAATTAATTGTTAATTTTAATGAAAATTTAATAAAACTTGTTACATTTTAATTATTTTTAAATCATTTAAAGCTTTTTATTCATCTTTGAGTGAAATAAAAGATTGAATGATACAATTCATACGTTCAGGAATATCACTGGCATCAAGTTTCATATAATCGCTTTGTATCTTATAAAGCAAAGTATTGTTCAGTTTAAATTCAAAGACCAAATAACCTGCATATTTTTTAGAGTTTTCCTGTTTTTTGCCCAGATCTTTTTTATCATTTTCATAAATATAGTAATCAATGATGAGTCTATCTTTATTGGGTTTTTCTTTAAAAACATAAGAAGCAATAGTGTCGTGCAATTGAGTATTGGCCTCATCAATGGTTAAAATATCAATCAGTTTACTTTTCATATGTTGAGAGTACTCAATATGTGATTGAAGAGTGTAATTGTTTGATTTTAGAAGTTCTATGGCCAACTTTGTTTTCGGATGATGATAAATTTTTTCAAAAGTTACGGTTTTTTCTTGACAAGAGACTCTTTGTATTTTTAAATCTTTTTTGATCTGTTTGTAGAGAGAATATGAAAATATACTTATGATTAAAACAATAAATATGGGGGTGATTATTCTCATGAAAATCCTTTATTGTGAGCTTTAGAATTATAGTGTGATTAAAATTAATTCACCATTAATATAACTTAAAGTAATATTTATTATTAGTAAAAAATTAGAAATAATTATCTACACCATTTTATTATGCCTATTTTTAAGGAAAAATTCATTACTATTAAGAATTAATATCTGCTTAAAAAATAAAAATAACATTTATGTGTCAGTTTGAAGTCTGTTTTTTTAATATTTTTTTACTGCAGGATGAATTATCGTGGTAAAGGGATTGAATGCTTAATGCAAAAAATATTAATTTAGATGAAATCAAACCGATTTTTGCTAAATACAGCATATTGATTGTTGAAGACGATGCAACAATATTAAAACATTTTCAAGAGGTATTGTCTTTCTTTTTTAAAAAAGTTTATGCTGCTACTAACGGAGAAGAAGCATACGCACTTTATAAAGAACACAAAACCGAAATCTCAATTTTATTGTCTGATTACAATATGCCTAAAATGACGGGACTTGAGCTTTTTAAGAAAATAAGACGTTATGATAAATCTGTCATTTTGATGTTGCTGACAGGTGAGATGTCAAAAGAACTTTTTTCCGATGCCATTAAAGTAAAATTGAATGAATTTGTACTTAAACCTGTACAGTTAAAAACCTTTTTGGTTTTATTGTATCAAACACTTTTAACCATTGAGCAAGAAAAAGTTATCCAAAAACAAAACAAAGAGCTTAAAACCATATTTTCACTGCTTGAAAAACATAATTTGGTTACAAAAACCGATTTAAAAGGCAATATCACTTATGCCAATAAAAATTTTTGTGATGTTTCTGGTTATACGAAAGATGAAATAATGGGCAAACCTCATAATATTATCAGACATCCCGATACTCCAAAAGCTGTTTTTAAAGAGATGTGGCAAACCATTCAAAGTGGAAATATTTGGCGTGGAAGAATAAAAAACCAATCCAGTGATGGTTCGAGTTATATTGTCAATGCAATGATAATGCCCGTTCTTGACAGTATGGGAAATGTTAAAGAGTATATCAGTTCAAGACATTTAATCACACAAGAGATTACAGAACATGAAAAAGTTCAAGAGTTTAATCGTTATTTGAAAAAAAATCTTATCAATTTAAAATCCAAAAGCATTAAAACTATACGTGATACACACTCTTCAAAGCTTGATATTGAAAATGAGATAATCAAAGAGTATGAAGAGAAATATAAGACGTTAATGGAACAGACAACTTTGATAAAAGATAAAAATAAAATGCTTCTTTCGACATTAAATCTCAGAGAAAAAGAGTTGCAAGATGTATTGATTAAACACGATAAAGTTTATGACTTACATCGAGAAAAAATCGATATAGAGATCAGCAAAACCAAAGTAGCACATCAACAAGTTATTAAAATTAAAGCGTTGTATAATGATATATTAATTGAAAAGAATGAGTTAGAAAAAGCGCTGGAAACGGTGAAATTTGAGTTAGGAAAATATCAAAGTAGAGTCAAAGAGCTTGAAGACGTTGTCTACCATTATGATATGAACAAAGTAACACGACGATAACATAAAAGAGTTTTACTCTTTTATGTTCTTCAATTTTAGCTGCATAACTGAAAAGTTTTCATTTGTTGAGTCTTCTTCTATTTTTTTCAAAAGAACAATCTGTTTTGGATTGACTTTTTGAGTATGTATCAAATAGTTTTGAATGTTTTTTATTCTATTTTGTGCCAAAGTTTCCAAAGCTGTTTTTTCGATGATGTGTTTTTGTATCACTCGTTCTTCCAATTGAGTTAAGTAAGCATTGGCATCAAATTCATTGTTAATGGTAACCTCTTTTTTTAACTCTTTTAGACTCAGCTGATACGTTTCATAAAGATTTTCAAGCATTTCCAGATAGACTTTTTTATATTTCTTATCGCTGACTTTTCCCATTTTTTTATCTATAAACTCTTTAAAAGCGACTTTTTGAAGGGCATATAAATCATTTTTGGCATCAACTGTAGGGGTAAGTTCAATGGCAAGTTTTTCTCTTTCTTTAAGAATTTGAGAGACTTTATCTAACGGCTCTTTTTGTACAGGAGTAATAGCATCATTCCCAAAACTGAACTTCACGTTATTAATTTCATCTTCTCCAAAACCAAAAAGTGAGCCCAGAAGTGAAAAAGGTGCGGTGATGGCTTTAATCATTAAATTGGTAAAGGCTTTCCAAACAATAGGAGCAATACTGAATTGCGGGTTGTCTAAATTCCCTGTAATAGGAAGTTTTATATCAATAACGCCATTGGAGTCTTCTAAAATGGCAATGGCCAAATCAAGGGGTAAATTGACGGCATCTTTACTCTCGATTTTCTCTCCCAATTTGAATTTTTCTAAAAGGATATTGTTTTTAGCATTGAGTTGGGCATCTTTTAAATCATACATTAAATTCAGTGATAATTTTCCATCATCAATTTTTCGTCCAATAAATTTTCCCGAGTATGAGGTTAAATCACGCATGGCAACATTGTTAAATACAACAGCAATGTCTGTTCTGTCTTTAATATTATTGTAACTGACTTTCCCCTCAATTTTCATATAACCATACTGTCCCACACTGCCTTCAAGTTTTATTGTAGAGGGTTTGGTACTTCTTGAATTGTATTTAGAAAACTTACCTTTTAAATTTTTACTGTAAGTTTTAAATGGTATGGGTAAGGTCATGTCTTCAAAGGTCATAGAACCATGATTGATTTCAACCGCATCAACGTTAATCAACAGTGGGGAACTTCTGTTTTTCTCTTTTTTTGTTTTTGATTTTTTTTGTTTTTTGGCAAGTTTGCTTAAATTTAATTGGCTTTTTTTATTGATTTGGACAAAGGCATAAGGGGAAATAAGTTCAATACCATTGATAAATAAACTGTTGTTATCTTTGTTGTATTCGATTTTTTCCAGAGCCAACTCTTTGGCTTTAATAATGGAGACGTTTTTGTTTTGAATATCTATATTATTGATTTGTGTATTGGCATTGACGAAAATATTGCTTTTTTCATCCATCTTGATGTTGGCTTGGGCATCTAGCGTGGCTGTTTTAATTTGAATATGGCTTAAAGAAGCCAAGATATTATTCAGAACTGTTAATGGGAGTGTTTCAATGTGACACTCTGCCTCTAGGGTTGATTTGTTGGTATCAATTTGTGCTTGTGCTGCTATTTTGCCACTGTTGATATAGAGATTTAAATCTGTATTTATGGGGTGTGTTGGATTGGGCCAAGTTAAGTTAAAGTTCTCAATTTTAAAGGTGTTTAATGCGAGTATTTGATTTTGTGTTGTTTTCTCTTTTATGGATACATCATTTAAAGCAAATGAAGCGTCATTGATTTTGATGGATAACTCTTTTTCTAAATCGACAAAAAAACCAATTTTTGTTTGAAGGGTTAAATCCTCATTGATGTCAAAATCGTAGTTCTTTTTAACCGTATTCCAAATATCTTTGGTATAAAAATCTTTAATTGTAAAATTTCCATACACTTTTAAGGGGTTAAGATAAATCCCCCCTTCTAAATGAATATTGGTTTTGTCATTAAGTGTGCTATCAAAATTATTGGAGGCAACACTGTTTTTTAGTGTACTTAAGTCTCTGAATGTGTAGTTTAATTTATGTAATGAGAAATGAAAAGGCACATCTTGTGATAAATCTTCAAATGTAACTTCTCCATCTACAATGGCAAGCCTGTCCAGTTGCAGTTTGATTAATTCTACAGGTGTGGTAGGGTTATCTTTAACCTCAGAGGGGTTACTTTTAGGTTTGAGTGACATGAGGTTAAATGTTTTGTTTTGTGCAATAATGGCGTTGATTTTTGGTTGAATAATATTAAAATGATTAAAGTGTAAATAACCATTGGCGATGGTTCTTAGTAAATCAAAATCAAGTGAGAGATTATGAAAAGCAATCAGAGGTAAATCTTTCTCTTTGAGTGTTAAGTCATTCACATTCAGTTCAAAGGTTAATGGGTTAAAACGCACGGAGTCAATGGTCAAGTTTTTCTCTAAATGGGTCTTTGCAAAGTTAATGGCTTGTGATTTGATGATATAGGGAATAATTAAAAAACCAAGGATTAAATAAAAAAGAAAAAAAGCCGCAAGAGCAATACCTATTTTTTCATAGATTGTTCTTTTTTTCATTTGTATGACTCCTCCTGAGATATATAATATTATAACAAAATAATGATAACTTGGATACAATCTAGCTCAAGAAAATATAGGAATAGAGTATGACAATTATAGAATTATTTCAAAAATTATTACAATTTAAATCACTTACCCCAGATGACGATGGAGCTTTTGATTTTATAGAAGAGTATCTGGGAGATACTTGGAATTGTATCAAAGTTGATATGGAAGGTGTAAAAAACAGATTTTATTATAAAAAATTCAATGATAAAAAACAGCACTTATGTTTTGCAGGACATATTGATGTAGTACCTGTAGGACAAGGTTGGGAAATAGATCCTTTTGCAGCTGATGTAATAGATGGAGTAATAAGTGCAAGAGGTGCTCAAGATATGAAAAGTGGAGATGCTGCTTTTTTATATGCTTGTAAACATGCTCAAAATTTTGATGGAACACTTTCTATTCTTATGACAAGTGATGAAGAGGGTGAAGGCACTTACGGAACGATCAAAATGCTTGAACACTTAAAAGAGATAGATTTTATACCAAATTATGCAGTTGTAGCAGAACCAACGTGTGAAGAGGTTTTTGGTGATGCTATAAAAGTAGGAAGACGTGGAAGTATAAATGGATATATCACTATAAAAGGTAAACAAGGACATGCGGCATATCCAGAAAAATGTATCAACCCCGTGCATAACTTTGCTTCAATTTTACCAAAACTAGCAGGGCATAACTTAGATGACGGAGATGAGTATTTTGCGCCTAGTAAAATGGTAATCACAGATATTAGAGGTGGTATGGAAGTTACCAATGTAACCCCAAATGAACTGAAACTGATGTTCAATGTTAGAAATTCCACAAATACCACAAGAGAGTCTGTAGAAGAGTTTATACATGAAAATCTAAAAGGTTTAGAGTATGAGTTTAAAACCACACAAGGCTCATTTCCTTTTGTTACAAACAAAGAATCAAAAGTAGTTAAGGCTATGGAAACTTCTATAAAAGAGGTTTTAGGGGTAAGCACAAAACACTCAACACACGGGGGAACTTCTGACGCCAGATATTTTGGAGCCTTTGGAATAGAAGCCATAGAGTTTGGTGTTATAAATGACACTATTCATAGCGTAGGTGAGCGAACAACCGTGAAAGAAGTAGAGGGCTTAACCGCTGTGTTTGTGGATTTGATTAAGAACTTTTAAAAATAAATTGCAAATTGTAATAAAATTGTAACTAAAGAGTTCTTTTCGATAAACTTTTCAAAAAATTACATAGGAAGAGTTTATGGAAAATTTACCACAAGAAATAATCCAGAGTAGAATCTACGAAATCCGTAATTTAAAAGTTATGTTGGACAGTGACCTAGCAAAACTGTATGAAGTAGAAACCAAAAGAATAAATGAAGCAGTAAAAAACAACCCTGAAAAATTTCCTGAAGATTTTTATTTTGAACTCAGTGAAAAAGAGTTTGAGATTTTGCGGTCGAAAATTTCGACCACAAAATTTTCTAAAACAAGAACCTTGCCTAAAGTCTTTACTGAACAAGGTGTTTATATGCTTGCCACCGTATTAAAAAGCAAAATTGCTACAGATGTAACAATAAATATCATGCGAACCTTTACTAAACTCAGAGAGTTTGCCCTTACATATAAAGATATAGTAATAGAGTTAAAAAATCTAAAAGAAGATCTAAAACTAAATCAAAATCAAACAATAGAAAATACTCAACACATAAAAACAGCCTTTGAACTGCTTACTCAAATACTTGAAGACACAAAAAAGACAGATGATAAAGTGATGGGGTTTAGAATAGAGAAAAAGAATTAGATATAATAAAAAATTTAAAAAGGTAATTTTATGACTTGTCAACATCCTCAATGTAATTTAGAAATTTTTGAAAATAATAAATGTATTTTTCATTGTGAGAAAGATAATTGGTTTACAAATACTGATAAAAATGAAAATAAATGGGATAAAACTAAAGTAAATAAATTTTGGAGTGAATTAAATAAATTATTAAAAATTTATTATAAAAAATCTACAGATATAGAAAAACTGGATATAAGTTTATTCGGTTCCATAACATCATTTGGAAATGGGAATTCAAAAAATTATAGAACCATTAGAAACTTTAATATCCCACCGCTACTAGATATTACAAATTTAGATGAAAAATTACCATACTATTATTTTGACAATTGTACTTTTATTGATGATTTTATAATAGATTTAAAATTAGAAGATAAACACATGAAAAAAGATTTTAATTTTTCTCAGTGTACTTTTAAAGGCACTTTTGAAATAAAATCTGATAGTGCGGGTATAGATGGCACAATTAATATTGGAGGAACAAAACATTTTGATGATATAAAATTTGAAGGGGATTATTTTAAATCAGTAATAATTGATAATATAAATCATAGTTTACATCATAAAAAGAAAGTTGATATTAAGTTTTCTCCTAATTTAATAATAAGACATATGTTTTTTGATAGTATTATTTTTAGGCATTTAGATAAAGCAATGGTAAATAATATATTGTTTGTTTATATAAAAGCAAAAAATATATATATAGGAAGAAAAGCGTATGATAGGTCAAATATAAATGAACTTAAAATTCAAAATTCACTTTTAGAACAATTTAGTATTTCTGATTCTAATATAAAAGAATTTAAAATTAAAGAATCCCATTTTATCAATAATTCACGAATTAATATAGAAAATATAAAATTTAACAATTTTATTTTAGATGGTTTATATCAGGATTCAGAAAAAATCTATTTTAATCAAATTGAAATAAGTGATAAATTTTTGTTAAATAAAGCAGATTTACATGAAACTGTTTTTGAAAGTTTTAAAATCTCTAGTGATGCTGAAAAAGAAATAAATGATAGTTCTTTTATAAATGCACATTTAAATAGTATAGAGTGGGGAAATATTAATTCAATTAAATCAAGTAGAAATGTTTTTAGACAATTAAAATCCTTAAGTGATCAAAAAGCAAATTATATAGATGCAAATAATTTTTTTGTTAAAGAAATGAAAGAATATAAAAAAGAATTGTTGACAAAAATGTGGTTCTCTAGTTGGTGGGAAGAAAAATTTATATTTTTAATGAATGAGCAAATATCTTATTTTGGAAAAAGTTGGTTTCAATCTTTAGTTTGGTTATTTATTGTTAGTTTAGTTTTTTTTAATATCATAGAAGAAAATGTAAAACCTACATTAACTATACAATTTATTATAACTGGGATAATATATTTTAGTATTTATAAAATTAGAAATAAAATTAAATGTGGTAAATTGCCATATATTTTACCTCACTTATGCAGTGTAGTTTATTTATTTTATATAACTGATGGAAGTTTTTTTGATTCATTAAATGAATTATCACATTTCATAAATCCTGCGAGTTATAATGAATATAAAGAAAAAGGATGGGCCTCTATTTGGTCTTTTCATAAAGCAATAATTGCAATTATAATTTATCACTTTACAATTTCTTTAAGAAGACAAACAAAAAGATAATTTAATAGAATAATAAAAAGGTGAGATAAATGTCTTTTTCAAAAGAGGAAAAACAAAAGCTTTTAGAAGTAAAGTAAACAGATGCAAATAATAAAGTATGATGAAAAATATCAAAAAGAGATTCCTGAATTATTTACAAATACCATTCATAAAACATGTAACAAAGACTATACAAGTGAGCAATTAAACGCTTGGGCAAATTTAAATATTGATTATGATGTTTGGGAAAAAAGATTAGCAAAAAGCAACCCCTATTTAGCAATCATGGATAAAAAGCTTGTAGGCTTTGCAGAGTTTTATGAGGATTATATTGATTGTTTTTATGTACACCATGAATATCAAGGTTGTGGTGTAGGGGAAATGCTTATAAATCATATTTTTAAAATAGCAAAAGAACAAAAGCAAACTCTTTTAAAAGTGGATGCAAGTATTACTGCAAAACCATTTTTTGAGAAATTTGGTTTTATAGAAGTAAAGAAAAATTATGTCAAAAGAGACAATGAAGAGTTAATCAATTTTAGTATGCAAAGGGTGGAAGATGAAAAATAAATTACATTTTATGTGTGGGAAAATGGCAGCAGGGAAATCGATACTGTCAAAAAAACTCTCTAAAGAACATAATGCCATTTTTTTAAGCGAAGATGAACTTTTAAAAAAGTTATATCCTGATGAAATAAAAACCATTGAAGATTATATAAAGTATTCAAAAAGATTAAAAGATACAATGTTTGAATTTATTGTTGATCTTTTAAAAAAAGGCAATGAAGTTGTTTTGGATTTTCCTGCAAATACTATTACTCAAAGAGAGTGGTTTAAAGATATATTTGAAACAGCAAATGTTGAGCATATGATGTATTATGTAAAAAGAAGTGATGAAGTGTGTAAAGAGCAACTGAAAAAAAGAAATGAAAACTTACCAAAAGATGCACCTTTGATAGATGAAGCGACCTTTGATGCCATTACAAAATATTTTCAAGAACCAAAAGAAGAGGAAGGTTTTAATATAAGGTATGAGTAAATAGATAACTGATATAAATAGAACATCTTTTAAAAAAGACAGCGACAGTGAAGTGTTAATTAGCCAAGGCAAATATGCAAAAAAGTAAAAAATTTGTAATCTAAACTCTAAAACTAGAGAGAGTATAAGATATTATATTCAAGAAACTTTTGTAAAGTTAATTGAATATAATGAGTTAGCAAAGATAAAAAACTCTATTTTTTTAAACTTGATAATCTTCTATTTTAAAGCTATTAAATAATATATCAGTTGCATACATTCTTGCACCATGATTTAAGGCATCTAAAATATCTTTATCACTCCAGTTTTGTTCTTTTAGTTCACTTATAGTATTTTCACTTACTGCGTGTGGATTTTTAACTGAATTAATTACAAATTTTAAAAGCGCATTTTCCTCTTTTGTTAATTTTTCACAATATTTTTTATCTTTTAACATATTTACATCTTCACTACTCCACTTTGCTTTATTTATTAACAGTGCAGAATTAAAGTCAATACAAAAGTTACATTTTTCTTGGTTTGATACGCACACCCGTATACTTGCAAGCAGGGGCATTGATAAAGTTTCATGAGTTGCATAATATTTGATAAATTCAAGTTGTTGTTTTAACAGCTCTGTACTTGAACTAAAAAGTTTGGCGTTGTTTCCAATCTCCCCTCTTAGTTTTATTATCTCTTCATATATTTCCAATAATTCACCTGTGGCTTCCTCTTTTTCGTATGTTTTAATCAGTGGCATAATAACTCCTTTTCTTAGTTGACTTGTAGGTCAAGTAAAATAATACAATAACTTGACCTATAAGTCAAGTATAAAATGCTATAATTAAATTATGGAAAAAAATACAAGAGATAATTTAATAAATTCAGCATTTGATGAAATATTTGAAAATGGCTATCAAGGTGCTTCTTTAACTGTTATATTGAAAAATGCAAAAGTACATAAAGGTTCAATGTATCATTTCTTTGCAAACAAAAAAGCGTTAGCTTTAGTGTCAATAAAAGAGAAAATTTATGAGAGGTTTGCTCAAAGATATAATACAGTTTTAGCATTAGAATCAAACTATTTAGAAGCTTTTATCTCTAACATCAAAGATGTTACTCAAAGGGATTTTAATAAAGGTTGTCCAATAGCAAATGTAGTACAAGAGATGTCAAATCTTGACAGTGATTTTAAAATTTTGATGGAAGAGATTTATTTCACTTTTAGAAAAAATATAAAAGATATTTTGGATAAAGCAATAGAAAAAAAAGAGATGAAGTCCTGTGATACAACAAAATTAGCGCTTTATATAGCATCAACTTTAGAAGGTGCAATACTTTCAGCAAAAGCGACAGGAAATGTACAAGATTATGTGGATGTGATAGATATACTCTCCACTTATATCTTATCTTTTAAGATATAAGAAGACTATTGTCCCATTGCTGATTTTGTTGCAAAAATCACTGTTCCTATAGCAAATAATAAAACCACTAAAAGTAAAATTATCTTATAAAAAGAGAGTTTTAAAGTGATGTTTTCTTTGTTTATATTTCCAAAATTATTATATTTTATACAAATATATAATAAAACAAATCCCAAAATTGTACTAATAACTTCAATTATAAAAAGTGTTTGAGGCATGGGTATTGGGCTTACAGGAAATATTTTAAACAAATCAGAAATATAAACGGCAATATAACATATTGCAAAAAAAGCTGAGATAATTACAGAGTATGTTTTGTTTTTTATTACCAAATAAGCACCTAGAAAGCTTAGAATCCCAAGTGATGTAAGAAAAATATTAAACAAAGTAAGAACAAAAGGGGAATACGAAGAAAAATCTCTTGTTTCTATAGGACCACCAGGAACCAAAATAGTTAAAAGTATTGATAATGAA
This sequence comes from Marinarcus sediminis (SeqCode), assembly GCF_048571275.1. Classification (GTDB taxonomy): domain Bacteria; phylum Campylobacterota; class Campylobacteria; order Campylobacterales; family Arcobacteraceae; genus Marinarcus; species Marinarcus sediminis. Next base: position 2,240,555 of record NZ_CP182357.1, on the reverse strand, counting down.
ATCAATAAAAAAGCTATGATATAGTTAATTTTCATAATCAGTTCCTTATTATTTAAGTAATAAAATATTGCCATAGTTACGATTTAATAACAATAATTTAAATGGCATAAAAAAGGGGAAAAATGAATTTAGAAAAACTAAAAGATGTTGAGTCCGAATTTTTTGATGCTTACCCAAAGGGTTTTGAAGATGAAAAGTTAATTAAAATTGGCAAAAAATTCAACCCAGAAAAGCTGGAACTCTTTGCCAAAGAGTCTTTAAAAAAAGAGAATTTCTCCAATCCCAATCTCATAGCTGAAGCATATTTTAAAACCATTCAGAAGTCCGCCATGGTCTCTTTGTTTGATAAACTGAAACTTCGTGACGTGATAAAAGCTTTAACCTCTTATGAAAAAGATATGCTCAGTATTGAACTGTATGAGTTATTGTATGGAAATAAAAAAGATGGATTCGAAGGGCTTGTAGAGTTTTTAGCTGAATTTGGTATGGCAAAGTGGACTTTAGTGACCCTTGTGCCTTATAGTATCAATCGACAAAAAGAGTACTTTATTAAGCCAACTACTACAAAAAATATCATAAAATATCTGGAAATTCCCAATTTAATATATAAACCAAGACCATCGTATGAGTTTTATCAACAATACACGAAAGCTTTAGATAATATCAAATCAAAAGTTTCAAAACCACTCTCATTTGACAATGCTGCATTTACGGGGTTTTTAAAAATGGGTATTGAAATTTGTGGTGAATAATTAATGTATATACAATTAAAAGGGGAAAAATGTCAAATAAGCTTCTAAAAAATTTAAAGGTTTTATTTATAGAAGATGAAGATCTTATAAGAGATAAGATTGTCTCTTCCTTAGAGTATATTGTAGATGAAGTAATTTCAGCTTCAAACGGAGTAGAGGCATTAGAAAAACTTCAAAATTTTACTCCTGATTTGATCATCACTGATTTAGAAATGCCCGAAATGAATGGGGCAGACTTTATTCATGAAGTCAGAAAAAAAGATCAAAATACGTGTATTGTTGTGGTCACTGCATATACGAGTGAAAAGTACTTATTACAACTGATTGATATGCACATTGAAAAATATATTCTCAAACCCATTACTTTGGAAAAACTCATTATGGCGTTGGAAGATTGTCAAAAAAAGTTTTCTAACAGCAGTAATTTAAAAAGAACGCTTCCCGATGATTACACATACGATTGGAATCAAAAAATTTTGTTACATAAAGAGGAAATGATTACTTTAACCAAAAAAGAGATTCTATTTTTAGAACTTCTTTTCAAAAATATTGACAGTATAACTTCCTTTGATGAGTTACAAGAAGTTGTTTGGCAAGACAGTGTTATGACAGACAATGCTTTGCGTTCTTTGATCAGAAATTTAAGAAAAAAATTGCCAAAAGATTTTATTGTCAATTTATCGGGTATTGGTTATAAAGTTGCGTAAATATTTAGTTCTTCTCTTATGTGTAAGCTTTTTATTTTCAAATGAAGCAATAACATATAAGCATGATCAAACAGATAAAATTCTTTTAAATAAAATGACAAAAGAGTCCGAACTAAAAGTATATATGCCAACCCTTCCATATTTCAATCTGATAGGTTTGATTAATGGTACTTTGGTCAAACTCAGTGATTCTAAAAGAGGGTGGGATTATTATTTAGCCTATAAACATAAAAAGATAGATGCACTTACCTATGACTTTTGGTTAAGAGATGATGTGCGTTATCAAGATGGTACAAAATTTGATGCGGATTCTGTAGTGGATAATTTGAACCATTTTATGAAAGGACCTTTTTTATACAGTAATATTCACAATGCTTTAGACTCAGTTGAAAAATTAAATGATTATAAAATAAGAATACATTTGAAAATACCTTACGGGATGTTATTGAATGATTTGTGTGTAATCAATTTTTATACAAAAAAATATTATGAAAAATACAATTGGACCCCCAGTTTAACAGCTCAAAATACCAAAGGCCCGGGTCTTTATGGAGCAGGCCCTTATATCATGGCTCAAGGTTATGCCACAGGATTAAAACAGAGTAAAAAGATAGTTTTAACCGCAAATCCATACTATTTTGAAAAAAATAAACCTTATATAAATAAAATCACCATTTATACAGAACTTCCAACAAAAGAGGTTATTAATGATATTTCAAAACATGAGGGGAAACTTGATATTGCTTATATTCCTTATAATAAAAAAACTGAAATAGTCAATTCAAAATATGCAAAACTTTTAATCTCTCCTTCCCATGGTAATTTAACCGTTCATATGAATCTCATAAAGAAAAACTCAAAACTTAAAAATATAGAAGTAAGACAAGCTTTAAATGATGCCATTGATCAAAAAAAGTTGATCAAGTTTGCTTTTAGAAATGAAGCGAGTGTATCGCCATTTTTATTATCTTCGAATACTTATTTTGCAAAAGAGTTATCAAAAAAATATTTAAACCAAAAACCAAGATTTACTCAAAAACAGTTGCATGCTATTTTAAATGGTTTAGAGTTAAAAGTCATTACCCAAGACAGGTTTATGTCTGTTTGGAAAGGAGTGGAGTACCAACTGTCAAAGTATGGTGTAAAACTAAACTATACAATAACAAGTGATGAAAAAGTTGTTTTAGAAAAGCTTTTAAACAACAGAAAAAATATTTATGATTGGGATTTATTGATTTGGGGAAATGAGGATTGGAATGGAAGCCCTTGGACAGCATTTTTTACCTTATATACAAAAGCCAATTGGTGTTCAATTGATACAGACGATTATTTAGTCAAGGCGTTTGAAAAGTTATTCAGACTCGATACAAATTCAAAAGAGTTTCAAAAAGAGGTCAATAAAATTTTATTGTACAGTTATGAAAAAGCTTACACGCTGGTTTTACCTTCACCCAATATTGTCATTGCCTTAAATAAAGAGGTCTATTATCATCCTTCTGAGATGTCCACTTTCCCTTTATGGAATGCAAAAATTACCCCGTATCATTGGTCTATTAGAAAAGGGAAGTCAGATAAAAGTAGACTCAATTACCTTTATCCCATTAGGATTAAAAATGAATAACTTAAAAATACGACAGAAGTTTATTATAATTGGACTTATTGCTCTCGTTTCATTGGTGTTGTTGGCTTTATTATCACTAAAAATAAATAAAGACAGTTTTACCAATTCAAATAGTGTTGTAATAAACTTTAAAGATACACAAGAGATTCAAACTTTTTATATAGAAGAACTTTTTTTATTAAGAGAGGTCACTCTGTCTTTGGTAATATCTCCCAATGATGATTTTAAAAAGAAGTTTGACGAAAAGATTTCACCTATTATAAAAAAATTGGATAAAAAATTTTCAAATGAAACACCTGATAATAAAAAAGCGTGGGAAGAGTATAAAAAACTGGTTTTAAAAACCAGAGAATACTCTTTGAATGGATTTGATGAAGGTGCTTTTATGAATACTTCATCTGTGGAGAGAGAGACTTTTTATTTTTTGATTAATACCTTAAAAACAATTCAAAAAAAGAATTTACAAGAGTCTGAAAAAAAATTAACAGAATTGAAAAATGATGTAAAAGTAAACAATATATATATTCTTCTAGGGGTTTTGATTATTGGTTTTTTTGGTTTTATTATTAATTTGACCGTTGTTTTTAAAATAGTCAAACAAATAGAGAGTGTACAAAGTGGATTACAGAAATTTTTTAAATATTTAACCAATCCTACTGCTTATAAAGAGCAGTTGCATATTGATATAATAAGTAAAGATGAACTGGGATTAATGGCAGAAGCTATCAATACAAAAGTAAAATTAATAAAAGAGAATTTGCGAGATGACTATAGGCTGATACAAGAAGCTACGTTTACTTTGGACTCTTTAAAAGAGGGGAAATTTGGAAAAAGATTAGAGAGAGAGGCAAAATCCAATGAACTCAATGTATTAAAAAATGTTATGAACGAAATGATTGAGAATCTGGAAGATAAAATATTAGAAGAGATCAATCACAGAACAAATCAAGAAAAACTCATGATTCAACAATCAAAACTCGCAGCTATGGGAGAGATGATTGGAAATATTGCCCACCAATGGAGACAACCCTTAGGTGAAATCAATGCTGTATTGATGGAGATAGAGACTATAACTCGATATGGGAAACTTGAAGAAGAACATCTTTTACAAAGTATAAAGACCTGTAATGAGATTGCAGAGCATATGTCAACTACCATAAGTGATTTTCAAAACTTTTTTAAACCTTCAAAACAAAAAGATAAATTTTCAGTAGTAGAAGTGTGTAAAAAAGCGGTATCAATTATTAATGCCTCTTTAAAGAACAATAACATAGAACTGATTTTTGATATTCAAGAAGATAATACAATAGAAGGGTATTCAAATGAGTTCTCTCATGCCATATTAAATATCATTTCAAATGCAAAAGATGCGTTAATATCAAGAAAAATTAAGAATCCAATCATAATTTTAAGCATAAAAGTGGGTAAAGAGTTTACCGTAATTAAAATAGAAGACAATGCAGGAGGCATTAAACTAAAAGATATTAATTTAGTCTTTGAACCTTATTTTACCACTAAAGGTGAAAAAAGAGGTACAGGAATAGGTTTATATATGACAAAATTAATTGTTGAAGATAATATGCATGGATTTATTGATGTAAAAAATACAAACGATGGAGCACTTTTTAGAATAAAAGTAAAATAAACTTTCCCACTTTTTCTACACTTTTTTTCAATTAATAGGACTTTTTTTTCATATATACTTTTTTAAATAGAAAAATAAAGGAGTAATATGAAAACGAGTTTAATTCTTGGAATGACTTTCTTAACAGTCTCATTATACGCAAGTGAAACAATGTACAGTAGCGGCGTAAAAAATCTCTATGAAGCTTCAGATAGCAATGCCGTTAAAGGCAGACTTTTGCCCACATCAAAAGTTACAGTGGTAGAAAAAAATTCAGATAAATCAAAAATCGAAATTGAAGGGTTTATGAAAGCTGGAGTATCTAATGCCATTTACTTTGTAAAAGGGAAAAGAATTTTAGTTGCAGGACTTGCTAAAAATGGAAAGTTTGATGTAAAAAAACTTTCAACAAGTAAAGATGAAAATGGTGTAGAGTGGGATAAAGTAGTTTTAACCGCTTATACAAAAAATGACAATCTGAGTAAAGATTTAAAACCTTTATATGATAAAGCAGAAGATTTATTTAAAAATAACTGTTCTATTTGTCATCCAATTCATCCTGTAAGTGAATTCACAGCTAACCAATGGCCAAGTATGTTTAAAGCGATGGAGAACAGAACTGCTATTCCAAAACAAGAGAGATATTTGGTAACACAATATTTGCAAAAACATGCAAAAGATATGAAAGGTGAGTAAAATGAAAAATATTGATCAAAAAAGAAGAGGATTTCTAAAAGTAGTTGCGTTATTCAGTACCGTTCCATTTATTGATGCAATTACAACAAGAGGGGAGTTACTTGCAGGTACAATTGCAAACTTTTCTACAAAACTGGTTGAAAATGGTGAAGTATTAACCGCTGCTCACTGGGGTATGTTAAAACTGACTATAAAAAATGGGAAAGTGGTAAAATCTGAGCCTTATCAAAAAACTTCAGGTATTGAAAACTCATTACAACACTATACCCAAGATCTTGTTTATGCAGACGATAGAATAAAATACCCAATGGTAAGAAAATCGTATTTAGCAAATCCAGACAGTCCTAAACCTGAATTAAGGGGGAATGATGAGTGGGTGAGAGTTTCTTATGAAGATGCCATTAAATTAGTTGCAAAAGAGCTTAAAAAAACAAGAAAAGACAAAGGTGCCCAAGGAGTTTTTGCAGGGAGTTATGGTTGGAAAAGTAGTGGTAGTATCCACAACTGTAGAGTTTTATTACACAGATTTATGACAGCAACGGGTGGATTTACTGGTACAGTTGGTGATTATTCAACAGGTGCTTCACAAGTCATTATGCCACATGTATTGGGTACACTTGAAGTATATGAACAACAAACTTCATGGCCTGTGGTATTAGAGAGTTCAAAAGTTGTAGTAATTTGGGGAGCAAACCCACTTGCAACGTTAAAAATTGCTTGGACTTCAACGGATGAAAATGGATTTAAATATTTTGAAGAGTTAAAAAAATCTGGTAAAAAAATCATTTGTATTGACCCTTTTAAAACTGAAACTTGTGAATACCTAGATGCACAATGGGTTGCACCAAATCCAAATACAGACGTTGCAATGATGATGGGTATGGTACATACTTTATTAGAAGCAAAAAAATATGATGCAGACTTTTTAGCCGATTATACTGAAGGTTTTGATAAGTTCAAAGAGTATTTATACGGAAAAGAGGATGGCATTGTAAAAAGTGCTAAATGGGCATCAAAAATTTGTGGAGTGGATGAAAAAACCATTAATTCCTTGGCAAATCTGTTCTATGATAACAGAACGATGTTTATGTCTGGATGGGGAATGCAAAGAGCGCATCATGGGGAACAACCTCATTGGATGTTAGTAACATTAGCTTCCGTTATTGGACAAATTGGACTTCCTGGTGGTGGATTTGGATTATCTTATCACTATTCAAATGGTGGTACACCAACAGCAAAAAGTGCAATTATTGGAGGAATTACTGCAAATGTTACACCAACCAAAGACGAAGGTGGAGCAGCATGGTTAAGAAATGCAGCTAAATACTCTTTCCCCGTTGCAAGAATTGCTGATGCTTTACTGAACCCAGGGAAAACAATTGATTTTAATGGTAAAAAAGTGACGTATCCAGAGATTGATTTTATCTATTGGGTAGGGGGGAATCCATTTGTTCATCATCAAGATACAAATACTTTACTCAAAGCTTGGCAAAAACCAAGAACGGTTGTTGTTAATGAAGCATTCTGGACACCAACTGCAAGAATGGCAGATATTGTAATGCCAACAACTACTTCATATGAAAGAAATGATATTACAATGACAGGTGATTATTCAAACTTAAATATTGTTCCTATGAAACAAGCCGTTAAAAAACAGTTTGAATCAAGAGATGATTACCAAATATTCAGTGACTTAGCAAAAGAGTTTGGTGTATTTGAAAAATATACTCAAAATAAAACTGATTTGCAATGGGTAGAGGAGTTTTATACAAAAGCTTATAACCAAGCGCAAAACATGAAATTGGCCATGCCAACATTCAGAGAGTTTTGGAGTAAAAATCAACCAATCACTTTTGATGTTCCATATGAAAATACACAATTTGTAAGATATGCAGATTTCAGAGAAGATCCAATTCTAAATCCACTTGGAACACCATCTGGAAGAATAGAAATCTACTCTAAAACAATAGAACAAATGAATTACAAAGATTGTAAAGCACACCCAACTTGGTTAGAACCAGCGGAGTGGGTAGGTATGGAAGAAAAAACTGCAGAGTTTGCATTAATCTCTCCACACCCTAGTCATAGATTGCACTCTCAACTTAACAATACAAGTTTGAGAAAAAAATATGCCGTCGCAAACAGAGAACCAATTTGGATCAATACAAAAGATGCAAAAGCAAAAGGGATTAAATCGGGTGATGTGGTAAGAGTATTTAATGACAGAGGTGAAATCTTAACCGGTGCCATTGTAACGGATGGATTAAAACGTGGAATTGTAAGAGTACAAGAGGGTGCTTGGTATGATCCATTGGAAAAAGGAAAAATTGGAACACTGTGTAAAAATGGTTCAGCTAACCTTTTAACAAAAGATATTCCAACCTCAGAACTTGCTATGGGAAATAGTTCAAATACCGCTTTAGTCAATATTGAAAAATATACAAAAAAAGCGCCTGAATTAACTATCTTCAAACAACCTAACTAAAACAAAAGTAGAGATTTCTTCTCTACTTTTTCACTTCAAGACAAAAGTACTTTATTTTCTATATAATCTTTCTTATAAAATAAAAAAGAGAGAATATGAAAGTAACAAGAGTAAAAAACTTAATGATTTCTGGACTTAGCGTTATCACAAATAACACGCTTGAATTTGAGTCAGAAAATGGTAAAATTCCTCAATTATGGAATGATTATATTGAAAAAAATGTTTATGGAAATACTTTCAATAAAACAAAGAGTCAATATATGTATGGTGTTTACAGTGACTATACAAGTGATGCAACAGGTGATTATGTAGTAACGGTTGGTGTAGAAGTCAGTAAACCCAAAAATGCTATCGTAATAGAAGATGAAAGATATTTGGTTTTTTCAAAAAAAGGTGAACTTCCAGATGTTGTCGTAGAACTTTGGGAAGAGATTTGGAACTATTTTGAAGGAAACAGTGAGTATGAAAGAGCCTTCAGTGTCGATTTTGAAAAATATACCAAAGAAGATGAAATTGAGATATTTATCTCAATTCTATAAATAATTGTAAGGAATTTTTTCTATACCTTCAAATAAAAATATAATATAATTATAGGTAAACTAAAGGCAAAAATAAATCAGATTTAAGGAGTTTTTGGATGAGCAAAAGCAGTCGTTTTTATAATTCATTAAAAGTATTAAAGCATTTTTCTGAAATCACTGATTTAACTCATTACAAAAGTGTACCGCCTGATTGGTATGTATTGGTTGCCGATATAAAAAATTCAACGAAAGCCATAGAAGAAGGCCGATATAAAGAGGTTAATTTTATTGGAGCCATGGTTATTGTGTCTATTTTAAACCTTTCAAGACAGTTGGATATCCCCTTTATTTTTGGTGGTGACGGAGCCACTCTTTTAATACCTGCTGTGTTGTATGAAAAAAGTTGTGCTACGCTGTATAAACTGAGAAAAATGGTTCAAGAACAGCACAATTTGCAATTAAGAATTGGTGCCATTAAAGTTGAAAAGATTTACAAAAGTGGCAAAAAAATTGAACTGACAAAGTTTGAAGTATCCAAAGACTATATTCAAGCCGTTATTGTAGGTGGAGGAATAGAGTATTGTGAATATTTACTTAAAAATTGTTACGAAGAGTATGCCATCAATGGAAGTTTGGTGTATAAAAAAATTGATGTTGATTTCAGTGGATTAGAGTGTCGATGGGAAAGTGTTGCTTCACCAAAAGATGAAAACTTGACCCTACTTATTAAAGTCACAGAGGAAAAAAATCACGCAGAGTATCGAACAATATTAGACAATATTGAAAAGATTATTGGCGATTCAAATGAGAGAAATCCTATCAAGGTTGAAAATCTCAATCTCTCTTTTTCAACAAAAGAGTTAATGGGTGAAGCAATGTTATCTTCAAACAGTTTTATTGAGACTTTTTTTAATGTTTTAAAAATCATGGTATTAAATTCAGTTGGTTTATTGCTGATGAAATTCAAAATTAAAAAGTGGGGCAGTTATAAAGAACACATAACGCAAACCACCGATACTGAAAAATTTGATGATATGCTTAGAATGGTTGTAGCTGTCAATAAAAATGAGTCAAAACAATTGGAAGCCTATTTGGAAAATGCTTTTAAAGAAGGAAAAATAATATATGGCATACATAAAAGTGATGCGGCTTTAATGACGTGTTTGATATTTGAAAGACATGGCAAACATGTTCACTTTATTGATGGAGCAAATGGAGGATATGCCCTTGCTTCTAAAAATTTAAAAGCAAGAGCAAAATAGACGTTATTTGACCTCTATATTGTATTTTTTAAGAAGACCTACCCAAGAAACTTTATTTCCTTTTTTATTAAAAATCGTAGGTGTTCCCGATATATTTAATGTTCGTGCAATGTTCATCTCTTCTTCTAAATGTGCTTCATATGAAGCCAAACTTTTTTGATTACGTTTAATAAATAGTTCTGAAGAGGCATCTATGTTTAACATGGCATCTATTTTTGCTTCATTTGTTTTTTGGCTTAAAATGTACAGCGATAAATTTTTTGCCTTTTCATGAAAACTCAACGGATAAAAGAAGACTTTTATTTTGACAAATTTTTCAAGTTGAGGGAAAAACGACTCAAATTTTTTACAATAAGGACATTCTGGATCGGTAAAAAGAATATATTCATCTTTTCCACTGCCAAAGGTTAATGCCTCTTTGTTTTGTGTAATGCTTAAATCAATAGGAAGTGTTAATGCCGATCCTGTAGTGGCATCCATGGCATTTCCCGCAATAATATATTTTTTATCTTTTGTGAGATAAATGGATTGTTTTTGTCCTTGTATGGTTGAATCAAGCAGGTATAAACTTTGAGCGTCATATGCTTTATTGACCTCTATGTTTGCTTGTTTGATTAAGTTTAATGCTTGAATATTTACAAGCTCCTGAGAAGATACTTCTTTCAGATCTTGTGCATGAGCGATCATAAAAAAAAGAGAGAAGAAGAGGGTTCGTTTAAAGATAGTTAACATACATTGTCCTAATATAAAATTTTATAATAAGATGATACAGAAAAATTGTTTAGAAAGTGTAAAATACAGAGAGAGACAACAGTTAAAGTCGATTGACTTTAACTATTGTAGCAGTCTTAACACATTTTGTTGGCTGATATTGGATTGGGCAACTGTAAAGGCACCTACTTGTGAAAGAATGTTTTGTTTATTAAAGTTGGTAACCTCTTTTGAGTAATCAATATCAATTAAGATAGAGTTTGCTTCCATAGTGCTTGTGTATTGGCTTGCCAGATTTCTGTTCGCACTTTGGAGTTGATTTGAAGTTGAACCCAAATCAGAACGGTAATCGTTTAATTTTGTTATTGCTGTATCTAATGTGTCTAAATAACTGCTTGCTGTTGCCGCATCAAAAGTAGCAGGGTCTTGATTTAACAATGCATCTAAACCGGTTCCTGTAGTATTGGCTTGAATAGCTGTTGTTGAAATAATATCAGATGAACCATCTCCTGCTTGAAAATCCAAACTGCTGCTGGCTGCTGTATCGGTTGCTGAAGCTTGAAGTAGCGTTGTCCCATTATAATTTGTCGATTTAGCAATATTGTTATATTGTTCAAGCGATTTTTGAATGTTTTGTAATAAGGCTTCTCGTCCTTCTTGACTTGTTGTTGCGGTTGAAGCTTGAAGTAAATCTTTTTTAACACTGTCTAAAATATTGGATTGTTCCGAAATGGCTTTATCGCCAATTTGTGTTAATGCCAATGCACTGTTTACATTTTCAATGCTTTGAGAAAGACCACTTGCTTGAACTTTTAGTTTTTCAGATATTGCTAAGGATGAAGCATTATCCGAAGCTTGATTGATTAAAAGCCCAGTAGCAACTCTTTGAAGGCTGTTGTTTAATTGCGTATTGTTGTTGGTATACGACTGAATGTTACTGTTACTAATGGTCATGATAAACTCCTTAGTTTTCTTTATACTTTAATTCTAGTCTTTTTAAGATTAAATTATCTTTAAGAAAATAAATTATTTTTTATGATTATTTTTTATAATTCCCATAAAAAAGGGATTTATAAAATTATATTATTTTTACTATGATTGTTACAACTGTGATACAGTTAATGATGGATTAAATAAAAAGCGATACAATATCATACTTACTTTTTGGATAAACAATGAAATTACATATACTGCTTTTTTCACTTACAATAGTACTTTTTAGTGCATGTTCGATGAAACCCTTAGCGCCAATTACTTTTAATAAGGTCAATAAAGAGCTCTCTTATGAGAACGATATTAAACCCATTTTAGACAGACGTTGCGTGACATGTCACTCTTGTTATAATTCGGCATGTCAATTAAAACTTTCATCTTATGAGGGCTTAGAACGAGGTGCTACAAAAATAAGCGTCTATGAAAACCGATTAAATGCCATCGAACCTACCCGTCTTTTTATTGATGCAAAAAATGAAAATGAGTGGAGAGAAAAAGGCTTTTTTTCTGTCACAGAAAAACTTGATACAGCAGAAGAGAATAACAATGAATCCATAATGATGCGTTTTTTATATCAAAAAATGAAAAACCCAAAAAGCATTGGAAAATACTCTCCTGAAACCGATGAACTCAGTTGTGTAAAAAATAGGAGTGAATTGGAAACGTATTTTAACGATAATCCTCATAAAGGAATGCCTTATGGCTTCCCTGCATTAGAAGACAAAGAGTATAATCTTGTACAAACTTGGTTGAGTCAAGGTGCAAAAAACAGCACACACGTTGAAGCCATTTCTCAAAAAGATTCCCTTCAAATACAAAAATTTGAAGCATTTTTTAATCAAAGTGATATTAAACATCAAGTGATGGCAAGATATATTTACGAGCATCTTTTTCTGGCACACATCTCTTTTGGAACACCCCACGCTTTTTATGAATTGGTTCGATCTAAAACAGCAACAAATGGTGTTAATGTGATTGCCACACGATTTCCTTTTGATGAAATTGAAGGAAAATTTTATTATCGGTTTAAAAAAATAGAGTCCACTCTTGTGCATAAAACGCACATGGTGTATGAGCTAAATGAAGAAAAACTCAAAAGATTGAATGAACTGTTTATTACTCCAAATTGGGATGAAATACCTCATATGCCATCATATGCACATTTAAGTGCAGCCAATGCATTAAAGACTTTTGAACAAATACCTGCAAAAAGTCGATACCAATTCTTGTTGGATGACATTCACTTTTTTATCATGACATTTATTCGAGGGCCTGTTTGTAAAGGTCAAGTGGCATTAAATGTCATTCAAGATCAGTTTTGGGTAATGTTTTTAGACCCAAAATATGATGTCGCTTTGTACGACAAATATTTTTTACATGACAATTTGATTAATTTGTCTATCCCCAATGAGTATGGCAATAATTTAGGGTTGTTTAAAATGATTGACATTTATCGTGGGTATGAAAAAACAAAAGAGTATTACAAAAACAAAGATATCATTTATCAAACCTATTTCCCCAAAGGATTGCCTCTTGAGTCAATTTGGAAGGGAAATAAAAACAGCAATGACTCAATATTGACTGTCTACAGACACTTTGATTCAGCTTCTGTGCATAAAGGTGCTTGGGGCGATATCCCTAAAACTTTATGGGTAATGGATTACTCTTTGGTTGAAAGACTCTACTATTCATTGGTCGCTGGTTTTGATATTTTTGGAAATACTGGGCATCAATTGATGGTGCGAAAATATATGGATCGACTCAGAATTGAAGGAGAGAGCAACTTTTTGGAGTTTTTACCTCGAGAGTCAAGATCACAATATTTTAGTTCTTGGTATGAAGATGGCGATATAAACTATGGCGATATTTTTACAAAATCACATCAAGAAAGCAATATTAAGTATGAAACAAACTCCTATAAAAAAGAGTTTGTAGAAAAACTTTTGGCATATACCAACACACCCAAAGATAAAATTAATTTTATTGAAAAAGGGTACAAAGCTTCTCCAATAAAAGAGAAATACAACACTATTGAAGAGATTGAAGAGAGCTTTAAAGCTTTGACGTTGCCTAATAGTTCAGAAATTATTCAACAATTTACTGGTTCAAAATCAAATTTAGCCTATATCCGAATTGAAATGAATTCGGGTGAAAATTATGTTTACAGTTTTATCATTAACCGTTGGCACAGGAATGTGGCATTTATGTTTGACGAAGCTTCAAGATTGGATCCAAGCAAAGACAGAATCAATTTTAAACGAGGTTTTGTAGGATCATATCCCAATGTTTTTGTGGTGGTAAAACAAGACGATTTAAGTGAGTTTTTTAATATCATTCAAAATTACAAAGAGAATAAAGCCAATTTAAAAATACTCAATAAATTTGTCATCAATCGAGCCAATAAAAACTTTTGGAAAGTGTATGATTGGTTTGACAGTGAATTTAAAAAATATGACTCAAAAAATTATGGTTTGTTTGATTTAAATCGATATGTAGATGAAACGGTGTATGAAATTGATCAATAAAACGTGATAGGCACATAGTAATCTAAAATAAATTTTCCATCATCCTCGATGAAATGATTTTTTTCATATATTGCATACGAAGGATGAGTGGTAGTTTCATAACCACTTTTTATAAGCCAATCTTGGTAAACCCATTGAATGAGTTTTAACACATCTCCATATTTCCCCTCGACTTTGAACTTTGCATAAATGCCTTCTTGCAAAATAAACGTAGGCAGAGATGAGTTTGGAGGCTCTTTTTCATCTTCCCCCAGAATGATTGCTGCAATATATTGGCACTCGTTTAAAGGTGTGACAATGGGGTTGTCGTGGTGTAATCCCATTTGTTGAAAATGTTTAATGTTATTGCTCAGTGTCCAAATATTGAGTTTTTCCCATGTTTTTCTAATGCTTTTGTCATACCCTTTATGTCGAATGTAATACCCCTTCATTTTGGGCATTTTCACAATTTTTGGCTCTAAGTTTAGGAAACTGGCTTCCGAAGAGAGTGTACTTTGAGAAGCCTTTAAAATCTCATTTGAGTAGGTTTTATACCCGTTTTGTCGCCATCTATTTGGTGTCATATTAAATCGTTGTTTAAACGCGCGAATAAATGAAGTTTGAGAACTGTATCCGCACATATTTGCTACTGCTGTAATGGTTGAATTGTTGTTGGTAATTAAAAGATTGGATGCTTTTTGCAGTCGTATTGATTTGATGGTTTCATAAATATTTTTCCCAAAAGCCTCTTTAAAAACACGATGTAAATGAAATTTACTGATTTGAAGTTCATAACATAAATCGTCCATATCGATATTGGTATCAATGTATTTGTAAATATAGTTCATAACATTATTGGCAATTTTTTCTCTTTTTTTGAGTGTTTCGTTTTTCATACATTGAGTATAACATAAACTGTTTGTAAAATTAGCAATAATAGCTAACTTTTATAGCACAAATAGTGAAGAAAAAAAGATTCTTTTGATGTATTCTTCAAATAAAAAAAGGTTACGAACATATGAAAAGGTCATTTATACGAGAAATTCTTGAATCCATAGATGAACAAACCATCTCTTTTGCAGGAGGATTGCCCAATGAAAAGCTCTTCCCCGTTGAAGATTTAAAAAATGTAACACAAAAAATATTTGATAATCCAAAAGTTTTACAATACAGCGTGAGCAATGGAATTAAACCTTTAAGAGAAAAAATTGCACAACAATACAGCAATGAAGGATTTCCAACAAAAGCAGAAAATATTTTAATTACTACGGGCAGTCAACAAGCCATGTATATCATTGCAAAATATTTTGAACTTAAAGATATTACCGTAGAAGAACCTTCATATTTGGGGGCGATGAACATTTTTAAACTCAACAAATTAAAGATGCAAGGTGTGAAACTTGAAGAGGATGGTATCATAATTGATGCCTTTGAGAAGAGTTTTGAAAAGACAAAATTGGCGTATTTGATTCCTGATTTTCAAAACCCCTTTTCTTCAACATATTCTCAAGACAAAAGAGAACAAATTGCCAAAATTGTGCAAAAATATAATGGAATTTTAATTGAAGACAGTCCTTACAGCGAATTATATTTTGATAAAAAAAATAAAAGTATCAGTAAAGAGCTTCCCCAAAACAGTTTTCATTTGGGCTCTTTTTCGAAAACATTGGCACCGAGTTTAAGAATAGGGTGGATTCGTGCAAGTGAAACGTTGATTCGCTCAATTATGATCATTAAAGAGAGCATTGATTTACACAGTTGTGGAATTTCACAACATATTTTAGATGAGTATTTAAAAGATGAAAACCGATATAAGATGCACCTTCAAACCATTCGAAATGATTACAAAACAAAAATGAATTTTTTTGCACAAACCTTAGAAGAGGTATTGCCAGAGTTTACTTTCACGAAACCCAAAGGAGGTATGTTTTTATATGGAAAATTTAATGATTTAGACTCTTTTGAATTGGTACAACGATGCATGAAAAATAGGGTTGTTTTTGTTCCTGGAAGTGAATTTTATATTGATAATCGAAAAACAAGTGAAGTCCGATTTAACTACAGTCATACCAATATTGAAGACATAAAAAGAGGTTTGGAGTTGGTTAAAGCTTCTCTTTGATTCCCATTGGAATAGAAATTGTATGTAAAACAATGGGGAAAACGAAGGAGAAGCAATGAGTAAAGTAAGAGACAGGTATGTAACCTTTGATAACATCGATTGTTACGCCAATGCCATTGAAGTATTGGATGCACTTGCAGAATTATTAGAAGATAAACCAGAAGCCAATAACAGTTTTTGGAAAAGATTTTATGAGCATATACCCGAAAATTATGCAGAAATTTATGAAAAAGAGGGATACAAAGATATTTTGTATTATGTTTGTTCCAATGTTTTTTATATCTCTGATTTGTTTGAAGAGTATGATTTCCAAAAAGGAATTGACATTCTTGACCGAGCTGAGTTAGAGTGTTGTTAAATTATCTGAAGTAAAGCAATTTACTTCAGATAATGATTTTATATAATACTGCTGTGGTTAAAAAAGAAATCAATATTCCATAACCTACAATAGCAGAACTTAATCGTGGGGCAAGTCCTGCCATGGATGCTACTGCACCTGCCGTTATCATGGGAGCCATTCCCGCTTCCATAATAGATACACTGGCCGCCTCACTGCTCCATGAAAAGAGTTTACACATAAGAATAGCAATCGTAGGTGCAATGAGAAGTTTAATCAAGAGTGCTGCAGTAAAGGGTTTGACTTCATGACCAGGAAGTTTGAGTTTTAACTGCAATCCAACAGCAACCAACGCCAAAGGAACAATCGTAGAACTCAAAGTTTCCAGTACATTGTTTATCAAAGATGGGAAATTTACCCCCATAAGAAACAGTGCGAGTACCAGTGACAAAAAGGGTGGAAAAGTCAACACTTTTTGAATAATGATTTTAAAATTGAGTTCACTTTTACTTGAGTAATACGATGCCACAAATGTTCCATAACTTGCCAAAGCAATAAAAGTTCCCAATTGATCATAAACAATGACATACGGAAGTGCTTCTGCTCCAAAATAGGCATTGACAATAGGAATACCTAAAAATGAGCTGTTTCCTAAAACTGTGACCAACATTAAACAACCCGTTATCTCTTTTGAAAACTCCAAGAGTTTTGAGACTGAAAGAACCAAAATAACGGAGATAATCATGACTGACCAAGCAATGATAATGGGCATAAACATATCAATAGAGAATGAAAGTTTCGGTATTTGCAATAAAATCATCGCAGGCAACGAAATGTATATTACAAATTGATTGAGTGTTGTGGGTGCCTCTTTTGAAAAAATATTGAGTTTTTGTAGAATATATCCAAGAACAATTGCCAATGCAATTAAAATAAAATTATCCATCTTATCCCAAAATATCTTTTACAGCTTGACCAATATGACCAGGTGATTTAACGACCGTTACTCCACACGCCTCTAAGGCATCCATTTTCTCTTTTGCTGTCCCTTTTCCCCCACTGACAATGGCACCAGCATGTCCCATTCTTTTGCCTTTTGGTGCACTTTGTCCCGCAATAAATGCTATTACGGGTTTCGTGATATGCTCTTTAATAAATTCAGCTGCTTTTATTTCGAGTGTTCCACCAATTTCACCAATTAAAACAATGGCACGGGTTTGTTCATCTGCTTCAAACATGGTTAAAAGTTCTTTGTAACTTAATCCAATAATAGGATCACCCCCAATACCAACAGCGGTTGAAATACCCAAGCCAGATTGCACAATTTGATTTGATGCTTCATAGGTGAGTGTTCCTGATTTTGAGATAAGTCCCACACACCCTTTTTTAAAAATTGCGCCAGGCATGATTCCCAATTTACACTCTTGGGCAGTGATGATACCTGGGCAATTAGGGCCAATGAGTTGCATACCGTTTTTAATGGCATAAGCTTTGGCGACTTGTATATCTTTTACTGGAGCACCTTCGGTGATGGCAATACAGAGTTTTATGCCGTAACTGGCTGCTTCCATGATGGCATCTGCCACAAATTTAGGTGGAACAAAAATCAATGAAACGGTCGCTTCTGTTGCCTCAACAGCCTCTTTAACGGTGTTAAACACAGGCAAGTTTAAATGCGTAGTTCCTCCTTTATAAGGAGTAACTCCTGCAACAATTTTCGTACCATATTCTATGCACTGTTGCGCGTGAAAAGTTGCCTCTTTTCCTGTAAAGCCTTGAACAATAACTTTGGTATCTTTATTGATTAAAATAGACATGATACTTCCTTATTTTTTTGAAGCTTCAACAGCTTTTTTTGCTCCATCTTCTAAAGAGTGTGCAACAATAATATTTTTGATATTGGCTTCATTTAAAATTTCAGCAGCAATTTTGGCATTGGTACCATCAAGTCGTACAACAATAGGCACATTGACTTCTACGTTGTGCGTGGCTTCTATGATTCCATTGGCAATTCGGTCACACCGAACAATACCTGCAAAAATATTGACAAATATGGATTTGACATTTTTATCTCTTAAAATAAGTTCAAACCCTTTTGCCACACTTTCAGCACTGGCATTTCCTCCCACATCTAAGAAGTTTGCCGCTGTTCCGCCTTCATAGGTGATAATATCCATGGTGGCCATCGCAAGTCCTGCACCATTGACCATACACCCTACATTTCCATCAAGTTTGATGTAAGAAAGCCCATATTTTGCCGCTTCAACTTCGGCTTTATCCTCTTCACTTAAGTCTCTCATGGCTTCGATTTCATCATGTCGAAACAACGCACTGTCATCGACTCCCATTTTTCCATCTAAAGCTAAAAACTTATTTTCATCGGTTTTAACCAAAGGGTTGATTTCAATAAGTTCTGCATCGTCTTCGAGATAGATTCGGTAGAGTGTTTTGGCAAATTGAATAAAGTTTGCCATATCTTCTTTAAAAATACCCAATTCAAAAGCGAGTTCTCTTCCATGAAAGTCTTGAAAACCTACCGTTGGGTCAATGGGGATTTTTTTAATGCTTTGAGGATTCTCTTGTGCCACTTTTTCAATTTCCACACCACCATCACGAGAGCCCATCATTACAGGCATTTCAAGTGCTCTGTCCAATACGATTCCCAAATACGCTTCATAGGTGATATTAACACCCTCTTCAATGTATATTTTTGACACCAGTTTTCCCTCTGGTCCCGTTTGTTTGGTCACTAAAACCATGCCCAAAAGTTCATCGGCATATTTTTTAACCTCTTCTAAGGAGTTTGCAACCTTAATGCCACCGGCTTTCCCTCGTCCCCCTGTGTGTACTTGTGCTTTTAAAACCCATTTTTTCCCACCAAGTTTTTTAGCACACTGTATGGTTTCATTGATGCTTGTCGCTAAAAAACCTTTGGGAGTGGGCAAATAATATTTATGGAAAATCTGTTTGGCTTGGTATTCATGTATGTTCATGGAAACTCCTAAGAAAGTTAAACGTTACTTTTATTCTACACTGTTGCAACAATTATACATAAAAAGTATAAATTATTAATTACATAATACACAAAGCCGTTTGACAAGGATTCTCATTGGTGAGGGTTCCATGCTCTTTGACATATTCAATTCCCCATTTGTGCATTTCTGATAAAACGGGTTTGAGTTGTAAGCCAATATGGGTCAATGAATAAACCACTTTTGGGGGTACTTCAGGAAAGACTTCACGGTGAATAATATTTTTACCTTCTAACTCTTTTAATTTAACGGTTAAGGTTTTTTGTGTGATTTCACTGATGATTTCGTGTAACTCTTTAAAACGTTTATTTCCATCTAACAAGTGCCATATTATGGCAAGTTTCCATCTGTCATTAAAGACATCCAGTGTGACTGAAACGGAACATTTATACTCTTTATCATTTATATAATACATCATAAATCCTTTTCTAAAAAGTATTATAACATAAAGTTTATAATTTACTATTACTTTACTTTTGGTAAGTAAGAGTAAATTAAGTTTACTGGGTATATAATTCTCATAAATTATTTAGGGAGAAATCATGAAAAATGTATTAATACTAAATGGACATCAGTTTTATAAAGATGTGGCAGAAGGAAATCTAACAAACAGTTTTATAAATAAAGCAAATGAGTTTTTTACTAAAAATGGTTTTGAAGTAAAACAAACAGATATTGAAAAAGGTTATAACATAGAAGAAGAGATTGAAAAGTTTGAATGGGCTGATTATATTTTATTTCAATATCCAGTTTTTTGGATGAGTGTTCCTTGGATTACTAAAAAATATATTGATGAAACTTTTCAACAAGGAAAGTTTTACGCAAATGATGGACGAAGTAGAAGCGATGTTTCAAAAACTTATGGGACCGGTGGATTATTTAAAAATAAAAAATATATGCTAAGTTTAACGATTAATAGCCCATCTTCAACATTTAATAATAAAGATGCTTTTTTTGATGGCATGTCTTTAGATCAAGCCCATATTGCTGTTCATAAAACCTTTCAATTTTGTGGATTAGAACCCCTTGAAACTTATTCAGTACATGATATCTTTAAAGGTGACATGAATTTAGATAAAGAGTTAGAAAGATTTGAGAAAGTTTTAACTAAAAACTTTTTATAAAAAAGGATTTAAATGGAACGATTCGTGTTGTGATTGATAGTACTTACCCTCTTATTGATGCTAAAAAGGCACATGAACGAGCAACGCTTGGACATATTCAAGGTAAGATTGTTCTTACTGTCTCATGATGTAACAAAAAATATACAAAGTTTAAAAACTGAAAAAAGGAAATATTATGAAAAATATAGTCGTTAAAGTCATTAATAAATTGAGAAAAGTGAACCATTAATGCACAAAGAAGAGAATAAAACCAAATATTTTATTGGTATGTTAATCGCTATGTTACTTTGGGGTGTTGCTTGGACTTCTGGAAAAGCAGCGGTTGAACATTCAAATATACAAGTAGCTTCATTTTGGAGATACACAATTTCTTTTGTAGGAATGATACCCGTTATGATTTATATGAAAAGATCTTTGAAAACTGACTTTTTAGGATATATGTATATGCTTTTAGCAGGACTATTAAGTGCAGCTTTTAGTTACTTGTTTTTTGCAGGTCTTGCCCATGGAGAAGCTGGATATGGAGGAACTATGGTTACATCATTGGTTCCTTTACTTACCTATTTTTTATCTATTTTGCTTTTTGGTACAAGAGTATCAGCAAAACAAGTATTTGCTTTGGGTATTGGTGTATTTGGAGCGATTATTTTGCTTCGTATTCCAATGGAGGGATTAGGCTTTTTAAATCTTGATAGTATATATTTTTTAGTTTGCGCTATAGTATGGTCTTTTGTTACAGTTTTAACGCAAAAGGCTTCAAAAAGAGTTGACCCTATGTTTTACACTTTAGTAATCTTTGGTGTAACTGCTTTTACAAATATGATTATTGCCTTACCACATCGTCCTTTTGAAATAGGATTATATGATTCCGTGTTTTGGTGGAATATTTTATTTGTAGGATTATTTTCTGGAACTTTTGCAATGACAATATTTTTTGCTAGTGCCAGCAGAATAGGGGCACATAATACAGGTGTATTTATGTTTATCGTTCCAATTGGTGCAACAGTATCAAGTTATTTTGCCTACGGTGAAAAAATAGCTTCATCTACTGTGATGGGGTGTTTATTGTCCTTGACAGCAGTTATATTGTTTAATAAAAAGAGTAGAATAGAAAAAATGCAATTAAAAGCATTAAAAGAAGCTAAAAATTTATAAAAGGAATACTATGCAATTTTCATATGTAAACCCAACTCAAATTGAGTTTGGAGAAGGAAAAATATCAAAACTCAGTGAATTGATACCAAAAGATTATAGAGTTCTATTTCTTTATGGTGGTGGAAGTATTAAAAAGAATGGTGTTTATAATCAAGTCAAAGATGCTCTTAAAAATCATACTTGGTTTGAATTTGGTGGAGTTGAAGCAAATCCAAAAAAAGAGACTTTAGATCAAGCCATTGCACATGCCAGAGAAAATAAAGTGGATTTTGTTTTAGCTGTGGGAGGTGGTTCGGTTATAGATGGTGCAAAGTATGTTGCAAATGCCTTTTTTTATGAGGGTGATGGCTGGGATTTACTTGAAGGGAAATTTACGCCTACAAAAGCTTTAAAAATCGGTGCAGTTTTAACTTTAGCAGCAACTGGAAGCGAATCAAATACAGGTTCGGTTATTACTAAAGGGGAGACAAAAGAGAAAAGATTTTTTCATTCTCCTTTTTCTTATCCCCAATTTGCCATTTTAGACCCCAATGTGTTAAAAAGTTTAGATGAACGACAATTGGTCAATGGAGTTGTGGATGCTTTTGTGCACACATGTGAGCAATATTTAACTCAAAGCCATGGCGCATTGGCACAAGATGGTTATGCCGAAGGAGTTTTACGAGGTTTGATTCAGTTGGCTAATACTTTTAACAGAAAAGATGATTTATGGTATGCTAACTTGATGTGGCTTGCAAATCAAGCGCTGAATGGAGTCATAGGTCTGGGTGTTCCCCAAGATTGGGCAACACACTTTATTGGACATGAATTAAGTGGATTATATGGAATAGACCATGCTAGGACTTTAGCAATTATTCAACCAAATCTACTTACAATACTAGCTGACGAAAAAAAAGACAAACTTCTACAAATGGGAGAAAATGTATTTAGAATAAATACAAATAACCCTTTAGATGTAGTCGAAAAAATAAGAGCTTTATATTCATCCTTAAATATAGATTTAAAAATTTCTTCATATACAGATGATAAAGAGATTATAGAAAAAGTTACATCACTTTTAGAAAAACATGGTTTTACCCAGTTTGGTGATAGAGGTAGTGTAAATAAAGCAGTTGTAATAAAAATATTAGAAAAATCAATTTAAAAGGAATCATTATGGAAAAAACATTTATGGAAGCTATGGATTTTAGACACGCTTGTAAAACTTTTGATGATACAAAAAAAATAAGTGATGAGGATATGCACTATATTTTAGAAGCGGGAAGAAAATCACCATCTTCTTTTGGTATGGAGGCTTGGAAGTTTTTGGTTATAACAAATGAAGCGTTAAAGGCAAAACTAAAGCCAGTGTGCTGGGATCAAGCACAAATTACAACATGCTCTCATTTGGTAATAGTTTTAGCTGGAATCAACGGAGTAAAACCTGAAAGTGGAATTCCCGGCAAACGATTTGCAAGACGTGATATGCCACAAGAAAAATATGATTTTTATTTAAATTTGTATGCAAATCATTTATCAAAAACCTTAAGCAGCGATGAGAATATCTATGCTTGGACAGCAAAACAAACCTCATTTGCAGCAGGAAATATGATGACTGCAGCTGCAGTTAAAGGTATTGATTCTTGTCCCATAGAAGGATTTGAAAAAGAGGGGGTGGAAGCCATTTTAGGTCTTGATACAACACAATGGCAACTTTCGTTAGTTCTGCCTTTTGGATACAGAATCAATCCGCAATCAACACAATTAAGAGAACCTTTTGAAGAAATTGTTGAATTTATAAAATAATGTAAAAGGATAGACCATGAGTGCACTGTTTAAAAAAGGGAAAATGGGTAAGCTGAAACTAAAAAATAGAATTGTTATGCCTCCCATGTGTATGTATGCCAGTTGCAACAGTGGTTTGTTGAAAAAATTTCATCATACACACTATTGTGCCAGAGCATTGGGTGGAGTAGGGTTGATTATTGTTGAAGCCACAGCCATTGAACCCAAAGGAAGAATTTCGATACATGATTTGGGGTTATGGCAAGATGCCCAAATAAAAAAACATAAAATTATGAACAAAAGATGCCATGAATTTGGTGCAAAAATGGCAATTCAATTGGCACATGCGGGAAGAAAAAGCGGTGTACCAACATCAACTCCACTTGCTCCAAGTGCAATAGCATTCAGTGAAGAATCCCCTTACAAAATGCCCAAGGCTGCAACATTAAAAGATATTCAAGCAATTAAAAAGCTCTTTTTAAAAGCTGCCCTTCGAGCCAAAAAAGCCAATTACGATGCCATAGAATTGCATGCTGCCCATGGATATTTGTTGTGTGAATTTTTATCTGCGTTAAGCAATAAAAGAAAAGACAAATATGGAGGCAGTTTAGAGAATCGGTGCGCTTTGATTGTTGAAATTGCGCAAAGTATTAAAGAAAAAGTAAAACTTCCTCTTATTGTTCGTATTTCTGCTCATGAATGGATGAATACAGGTTGGAATTTAGAAGATTCTATCTATCTTTGTCAAGAGTTAGAAAAAGTGGGTGTTGATGCCATTCACGTATCTGCAGGTGGAAATCAAAATATTCCAGAGTGTATGCCAGTGTTAGAACCTCTTTATCAGTGCGATTACGCCAAAGAGATTAAGAAAAATATAGAAATTCCTGTGATTGCTGTGGGGTTAATTACAACTGCGGCTCAAGGAGAAAACCTTTTAAATGAACAATTTTGCGATTATGTGGCTTATGGCAGAGAACTTTTACGAAGTCCAAATTTTGTTTTTGATGCTGCGAATAAAGCAGATAAAAGAGAATTGATTCACAAATCTTATATGCGAGCGTATATCTAAAACATTAATTGTTGTATAAAAAGATCATTAACGGGATGTAAAACAGAGAAATCAGAGTTGAAATCAGTACCGCAACTGCCATTTTTTCTGGTTTTACATTTAAAAGTGTTGCAACGGTTACTGTGTTAGCAGCCAGTGGCACGATAGAGAAAATAAACATCACCAAATATAAATCTTGATCTAAAAAATGGAAATAATTTTTATCTGCACAGATAAAAGCCAGTACCAGTAAAGGCCAAAGAATAAATTTTACAAACAATGCCAGAGAGACAAAAAGTTTATCAAATCCACCATTGGTTTTCATGTGTTCTAATCCCATTCCTAAAAGCATCATTCCTAAAATTGCATAGGTCCCTTTTAAATAAATGGTATATGGTATAAAAACTTCGGGCATTTTAAAGCCTAAAATATTAAAAATAAGCCCTAAAATAAATGCATGAATTACAGGCAGTTTCATCACTTTTTTGAGGCTCTCTTTGGTCGTAAAAGCACTTTTTGCTGTAATATAATACCCTACAGAGTTTTGATATAACATTGAGGCTAGGACCGTAAAGATATAAACATCAACCAATTTGGGTTCTAAAAATAAAATGGCAATAGGAATTCCTAAATTCCCTGTATTTCCTGTGGCAACACTAAAGGAGAGAACATTGGCACTGTTGTCTTTGAAAATTTGATAGAAAATAGGCAATGTACCAAACGCAATAATTAAACTTAAAATAAAGAAAAAAATGGGTAAAAAGATAACGGAACTGTTAATGTGGACACTCAACGTGGCATTAAATATGATCAGTGGCGCTAAAATATAGAGTAAAATTTTGGCAACGGTCTCTTTATTGCAATCTAAAAATTTTGTGCTAAAAAACCCCAACACAATACTGAAATACAGTGGAGTAATTTTTCCAAGAAGAGTGAAAAAGAGTGTCATAAATTGAGTTCCTAAGTTCGTTACATAAAAGTAATAGTAATATTTTTTTTCTGTAACTTACATAAAATAAAGTAAAGAAAATTTAAATACAATAGAATCCTATTAAATGAATTGGGATATAATCAATTACGACCGTTCTGACTTTTTATTAAAGGTAATGTTCATGAAAAAAGAAAATAACACTCAAACAAATGATTCTAAAGTATATTTAATTGGCAGTGGAATATCCGCTTTAGCCAGTGCTGTGTATTTGATAAACGATGCCAATATTACGCCTAAAAATATCATTATTTTAGAGCAAGATGGCATTGCTGGTGGTGCATGTGATGGCAGTGGTGACCCAAAAAAAGGTTATGTCATACGAGGTGGAAGAATGCATGAAGAGCACTATGTATGTTATTGGGATTTACTTTCACATATTCCTTCGTATGAAAATGAATTCATCTCAATTAAGGATGAAACCTTTGAATTTAATCAAAGGTTTGTTTCTCATGCACAAGCAAGGCTTATAAAAGCGGGCAAAAAAGTGGATGATTCAAGTTATGGGTTATCTATTTCTCATCAAAGTGATATGGCAAAACTTCTGTTTACCCCTGAATCTTTATTGGAAAATAAACGCATTGAAGATTGGTTTGCTCATGATTTTTTTGAGACCAATTTTTGGTACATTTGGTCAACAATGTTTGCATTTCAAAAGTGGAGCTCTTTAATGGAGATGCGAAGATACATGAAACGCTTCATTCACTTAGTCGATGGTTTAAACCATTTAACGGGTGTTATGAGAACCAAATACAATCAATATCACTCTGTAATTTTGCCCATTAAAAACTACTTAGAAAAGCTTGGAGTTCAATTTTGTATGAATGTGCAAGTTCAAGACATTGATTTTAAGTTTAATGAACATGAAAAAAGAGCCATAGGTTTGCAAACGCTTAATCAAGGAGAAGAGGAAAACATTGTTTTAAGAACAAACGATTATTTATTTATCACCAATGGTTCAATTACGGAAAGCACAGACAGTGGAAGTTGGAATGAAGCTGCTGTTTTAAAAGATGAAAAGGATTCAGGCTCATGGAAACTTTGGAAAAGAATTGCTTCAAAAGATAACTCTTTTGGGAATCCCAGAGTATTTTCAGAGAACATTGATTTACAAAAATGGTACTCTTTTACTGCAACACTGCACGATACAACTTTTCATGAGTATATGGAAAATTTCTCAGGAAATGTTGATGGAACAGGTGGTTTGGTTACCATTACGGATTCAAATTGGTTGATGTCAATTGTCATTGCCAGACAGCCTCATTTCCCTAATCAACCCAACGACGTCAAAATATTTTGGGGTTATGGTTTGTATCCCGATAGAACAGGAAATTGTATTAAAAAACCGATGTCACAATGTAATGGTAAAGAGATTTTAGAAGAGCTGTTTTACCATCTGAATATTCAAACCCTTATGCAACCCATTATGGAAAAAGGAAAAGCAAATTGTATTCCTGTAGCTATGCCATTTATTGACAGTTTGTTTATGCCAAGAAGTTCAGGTGACAGACCCGATGTTATACCAAAAGGTGCGAAAAACTTTGCATTTATTGGTCAATTTGCTGAAGTGGAAGATGATTGTGTATTTACCGTTGAATACTCTGTAAGAACGGCTCAGACAGCAGTTTATGGTTTGTTTGAGACCAATAAAGAGGTTATTGGCATGAACTACTCTATTCATAATCCAAAATATCTTATTCGTGCCATGAAAAGTTTGAGTTCTTAAGTGTAAGAGGGCATTAAAGGGATACTCCCTTATCCTTTACCAATCTTATGATATAATCCCGATTATTACAATATAAGGTTTTAAAGTTAATGGAAATATCAGAAGTAAAAACACAAAAATTTATAATAAAATTTTTTCCAGAAATCATGATAAAAGGCAATACCGCCAAAAGACAGATGATTTCTCAGTTACACAATAATTTACGAAATCTTTTAACACGAATATCAAGTGAAATAACCGTTCGAAAGTTTTTTGACAAAATTGAAGTGGTTTGTCCTATTGGTGTGGTCGTTGAAGTGCGACAAAAACTTTTAGACACGCCAGGCGTAGAGCAAGTACTTGAAGCACTGCAGTTTGATAATGTTACAACCATTGACCAAATCAAAGTCATTGTCAATGAGATGTCAGCCAAAGAGATTCAAAATAAAGCCTTTGTTGTTCGAGCCAAACGTTCAGGAACACACTCTTTTCGTTCACCTCAAATAGAACAAACCGTAGGTGGTTATATGTTGGCGTTAAACAGTGGCAGTCGTGTGGATTTACACAAACCAGAAGTGACCATCAACATTGAACTCGTAGACAATCAATTAAATATTATTACCAATAAATACCGAGGTTTAGGTGGTTTTCCATTGGGAACACAAGGGGATATTTTATCGCTTATGTCAGGGGGATTTGACTCTACGGTTGCGAGTTATTTGACCATGAAACGAGGGATTAAAACGCACTTTATTTTCTTCAATTTGGGCGGAATTGCCCATGAAATTGGGGTGAAACAAGTGGCATTTTATTTGTGGAACAAATTTGGTTCATCTCATCGAGTCTCATTTATTTCTGTACCTTTTGATGATGTGGTCACTGAAATATTCAAATCAACGTCTGAATCATACATGGGAGTAACGCTTAAACGATTGATGCTTAAAGCCTCTGAAGCCATCGCCAATGAAATGGGAATAGATGCACTTTTAACAGGGGAGAGTGTGGCACAAGTGTCAAGTCAAACATTAAGAAATTTAGCTTTGATTGACCAAGTGAGTAATAAACTGATTTTACGCCCGCTTTCTACGATGAATAAACCAGAAATTATGAGCATTGCTAACGATATTGGTACACGACGTTTTGCCGAAACCATGCCAGAATATTGTGGAGTTATTTCAAAAAATCCGATCACTCATGGTTCATACAAAAGAATGGAAATTGAGGCCAAAAAGTTTGATTACACCGTTTTAGATGAAGCCATCAGCAAAGCCGTTAAACTCAATGTGGATGAACTTATTAATGACATTAGCGAAATTGGGCAAATAGAGAGTGTCTCGGATATTTCAAGTGGAGAGTTTACTGTCATTGATATCAGACAAGGCGATGAGTGCATTCAAACTTCATGTGAAACAATTAAAATCCCCTTTCACAAACTAAAAAGTGAATTTAAAAAACTTCCACAAGACAAAGAGTATCTCTTTTATTGTGATAAAGGGATTTTAAGTCAGCTTCACGCACAATATTTAAGAGATGCTGAAAATTATACAAATATCCGTGTGTATCGTCCCAGAACAAAGTGCAGTTTGTAGGTTTTAATACAATTACAGATTTCTATTAGTTATCTTTGGATATAATCGCGGAATAATAACATACGAAAAGTGAGTAATATATGGTTCAAACGGTTAATTTGAAAAAATCTTTTGGTGCAAGAGTTTTATTTCAAGATATAAATTTAAAATTAGATACGGGAAAACGATACGGACTAATAGGTGCAAACGGTGCGGGGAAAACCACATTTTTAAAAATTCTTTCAGGGCAAGAAGAAGCAACTGAGGGTGAAATCCAAGTACAAAATGGTAAAAAGATTGGGACATTGAGTCAAAATCAATTTGCTTATGAAGAGTACACTATTTTTGATACGGTACTTTTAGGAAACAAAAGATTATACGATGCCATCAAAGAGAAAGAAAAACTCTATATGGAAGAGTATACTGACGAAATTGGTGAAAGATTGGGTGAGTTGGAAATCATCTGTTGTGAAGAAGATCCAACCTATGAGTATGATGTAAAAATTACAAAAATACTTGAAGATTTAGGTTTTCCTGCTGCTGAACAACAAGAGTTGATGAGTACCATTACCGGTGGAGATAAATTCAAAGTGTTATTGGCACAAGTGCTTTACCCAAAACCAGATGTTCTGTTTTTAGATGAGCCAACAAATAACTTGGACATTGAAACCATTGGTTGGTTAGAAAATCAACTTCAACACCATGACGGTACGATGGTAGTTATTTCACATGACAGACACTTCCTAAATGCAGTATGTACGAATATTTTGGATGTGGATTATAAACAAATCAGAGAGTTCAGTGGAAACTACGATGATTGGTATATCGCTTCAACACTCATTGCAAAACAAAATGCAACAGATGTAAGTAAAAAACTCAAAGAGAAAGAAGAGCTTGAAAAGTTTATTGCCCGATTTAGCGCAAATGCTTCTAAAGCAAAACAAGCCACTTCAAGACAAAAACAACTCGACAAACTTGATGTAGGCGCCATTCAAATTTCAAGCAGACGAGACCCTTCTATTATTTTTAAACAAAAAAGAGAAGTGGGTAAAGAGCTTCTGTCAGTAACAGGCATTTCGAAATCGTTTGATGGACAATTGGTACTCAATGACATCTCTTTTACCGTGAATAAAGACGATAAAATTGCATTAATTGGACCCAATGGAATTGGAAAAACTACGCTTTGTGAAATCATCAACGGGAATTTAAAACCAGACAGCGGAGAAGTGCATTGGGGAGCCACCATTCAAAATGGCTATTTCCCACAAAATACAACTGAAATCATTAAAGGTGAAATGACCCTGTATGATTGGTTACGAAACTTTGATAAAGATGCTGATATTTCTGAAATCAGAAACTGTTTAGGACGAATGTTATTTAACGGTCAAGAGCAAGAGAAAAAAGTCAGTGCGTGCAGTGGGGGAGAGAAACACCGAATGATGTTATCAAAAATCATGTTAGAACAACCTAACTTTATGGTCTTAGATGAACCTACAAACCACTTGGATTTAGAAGCAATTATTGCTTTAGGTGAGGGACTTTTAGCCTATCCTGGTTCGGTTATTTGTGTTTCACACGATAGAGAGTTGTTAGATGCATACGCAAACAGAATATTAGAGATTAAACATGATGGAACAATTTACGATTTTCAAGGGACATACGAAGAGTATTTGGATTCAAAAGCTGTTTAAAACAGCTTTTGAATTATTTGATGTGAGAGATACTTCTTGCGTGTACACGCGCCTCTTTTCTTCTAATGGCGTCATTGTATCTTCTTTTATCATCTTCTGTTTCAAGTTCTAACTTAGGAACAGGTGTTGGTTTTCCATTTTCATCAACAGCAATCATAGTAAAGTAACAAACGTTTGTATGTTTTCTTGTTTTCTCTTTAATGTCTTCTGAAATAACCTTAATACCAATCTCCATAGAAGTTCGACCCGTATAATTAACAGAAGCGTAAAAAGTCACCAGTGAACCCACTTTAATAGGGTGTTTAAACAGTACCATATCAACTGAAAGCGTAACAGCATAGCTTCCTGTGTATCTTGCAGCACAAGCATAAGCAACATGGTCTAACATTTTCAGAATTTCACCCCCATGAATATTTGTTCCTGAAAAGTTTGCTTTATCTGGTGTCATAAGAAGTGTCATCGTTAAATCTTTTGATCTTTGAGGCGTTAACATTGTTTTCCCTTTATCTTAAAATTACTTTAACAATATTATTGACAACTCAATAAAATGAAGCTTAATATTGCATAAATTAATTTTGAATGTTTCATAGTGTTACTTATTATAAATATTTTATATTTTATAATCTAAAGTATAATATAATGTGTATAGGTATTTGGGTCAGAAAGGATTGATCATGAGAGAGAAATTTCAAAAACCAGCCTTTTTAATCTTTACTTTTATACTCTTTTTTGCACTCTTAAATATGTTCATTATTCCCATCACTTACTACAATACTTTGGAAAACAGTTTTATTTTGATTTTTGCTTTCTGGGCCGTGATGATTTGTGTTCTTTTTTTAATGAGTTATTTTAATATCTACAAAAAAGAAGATTTCGATGTTTAGTATCTATACTATTGTTGCTTTCTTTTTAATGTATATGGGCATTTTATTTATTACTGCTTACCGTGTAGAAAAACGTGATATTCACAATAAAATTGCTTCATCTTCTTGGATATACGCTTTGTCTTTAACCATTTATTGTACGGCTTGGACCTATTATGGTGGTGTAGGAAAAGCCGTTAACAGCGGATTGGTTTTTTTAGCTGTTTATTTGGGACCTACTTTAATTATCTTTTTATGGCCAATCATTTTAAAAAAACTCATACGCATTAAAAACCTTTATAAAATCACTTCTATTGCAGATGTTATCTCTGCACGATATGACAAATCAAGAACCGTAGGTGCAATTGTGAGTATTGCCGCATTGATTGGTACAGTACCTTATATCTCCATTCAGCTCAAATCTTTAATTACTTCCATCAATATTTTAACCATCAAAGATTTTGAACCCATCGATAAAAATATTTTTTTAACCAGTGATACCGTGGGAATTTTAATTGTATCCTTGATGATTTTTTTCACCATTATATTTGGACTCAGAAAAGTTGATCCCACAGAGAGACATCAAGGTATTATGGTGATGGTTGCCATTGAGTCAGTGATTAAACTTTTTGCGATTATCATTGTGGGAATTTTTGTCACCTATGTTCTTTTTGACGGTTTAGGTGATATTTTTCAAAAAGCAAATGAAAACGATTTATACAACAGAATATCAGCGCATGATAACAGTTCAACCTATGCCAATTGGATTACAGTATTGATTTTATCTATGTTTGCCGTGATGTTTTTGCCTCGACAATTTCATGTGAGTGTGGTTGAAAATTCAAATGAAGAGCACATCTATAAAGCGATGTGGGTTTTCCCATTGTATTTATTTTTAATCACATTTTTTACCATTCCTATAGCCATTGGAGGTGTTTTAAGCAATGATTCAAAAGATTTAATTGACTTTTATGTTTTAACGTTACCCATTCTTAATGACAATCATCTCATAACTCTCATTGCTTTTATTGGGGGATTTTCAGCATCTACAAGTATGATTATGATTACCTCTATGACCATGTCGGTTATGATAAGCAACTATCTTCTTTTGCCTTTAATTGACAACTATAAGAGATTGAACTTTTTAAAAAAACAGATTTTACCTTTACGATGGATTGTAGTGGCGTGTTTTATCTTTTCAGGTTATCTGTTTTATATATTTGTCATAAAAAATTATCTTTTAGTGGATGTTGGTTTAATTTCTTTTGCTGCAATTTTACAATTTGTACCGGCACTTTTAGGAGGCTTATTTTGGAAAGATGCCAATAAAAATGGAGCAATCATTGGAATGCTGGCGGGTTTTATTATTTGGTTTTTTACTTTGATTATTCCGCAATTTGTGAATACGAATTGGCTCAATGCCACTATTTTAAAAGATGGACTTTTAGGCATTTGGTTTTTAAAACCTCATGAACTTTTTGCTTTACGTGGTTATGATATGTTGACAAACTCACTGATTTGGTCGATGTTTTTTAATATTGGTTGTTTTATATTTTTCTCCATATTTACACAACGAACCGAAGAGGAGAAAAAAGTTTCCGATGATTTTGTTGATATTTTAGAGTTTAAAGAGCGTTTTGAAGTGACTCAAGAGTTAAAAAGTCATATAGAGTTGAAAAAGAAACTTCAGATTTACAAAAAAGTGTTAAGTGATTATTTTGAAAGTGCCAAAATAGATGGCATGTTGGATGATATTATCCATGAATTGCACTTTGAAGATAAAAAAACATTAAATATTATAGAACTTGCCAAGTTTCATGGGCAAGTTGAACGTACACTCTCGGGAACAATAGGAGCGGCAAGTGCTCACAGTGTTATGGAAAAAAGTTACGCATTTAAACACGAAGAAGCCAAAGAACTCTCAGCAGCGTATGCAGATATTTTATCTAAAATGAAAGTGACTCCCAAAGAGTTTAATGAAAAAATCAATTTTTATGAAGAGAAAGAGAAAATGCTTTTAAAACACTCTTCTCAACTGCAAGAGAAAATCACACAACTGGATAAAGAGATTACTGCCAGAAAAATAGCTCAAAAAGAGATAAAAGATTTAAACGATACTTTAGAAAAAAAAGTTGAAGAGAGAACACTTGAATTGCAAAACTCCATGGAAAAACTTGAACGAACTCAAGAGCATCTTATTGAGAGTGAAAAATTGGCAAGTTTGGGAGGCTTGGTTGCTGGGGTTGCCCATGAAATCAATACACCAGTGGGATTGAGTTTAACAGGTATTACCCATTTTAGTGATATTACACAGCGACTGAAAAAAGAGTATGAAGCTGAAAACTTAAGTGAAGATGAGTTTAAAGAGTACATTAACGTTGCATATAATTTAGCAAAAACCATACGTTTGAATTTGGAAAAAACAGCCCAATTGGTCAAAAGTTTTAAACAAGTTGCTGTGGATCAAAGTGTGGAAGAGAAAAGAGAATTTTTACTTTTAGAGTACATCAATGAGGTCATTTTGAGTCTGCACAATAAAATTAAACAGACTCATATCAAGCTTAAAGTAAATTGCCCTGCTGATTTAAAAATTTTAAGTTACCCGGGAGATATTTCACAAATTTTGACCAATTTAATTATCAATTCACTCATGCATGGTTTCAATCAAAAAGATGAAGGCTTTATTGCTATTGGTGCAGTTGAAAATGAGAATGAAATCGTACTGACTTTTGAAGACAGTGGAAAAGGGATCAAAGAGCAGAATATGAAAAAAATATATGAACCTTTTTTTACAACAAATCGAGAAGGAGGTGGGACTGGGTTAGGCTTAAACATCATTCATAATTTGGTGACAAAAAAACTCAATGGAACCATTGTCTGTGAAAGCCAACCCTTAAAAGGGGCAAAATTTATTATCACTTTGCCCAAAGAACAATAAGTCAATTTTTTAACGCATTCATGGCATCTTCATCTAAAAGTGTTACACCCAATTCAACAGCTTTGTCATACTTACTGCCTGCATCTAATCCATAAATAACATAGTCAGTGTTTTTAGAAACACTGGAAGCCACTTTAGCCCCTAAAGCTTCCAACTCTTTTTTAATCACACCCCGACTGATGCTCATTGTACCTGTGATGACAACCGTTTTACCCTTAAAGTTGTTTTCTGCCACTTCTATTTTTTCTTGTACAGTTGGATGAATAATGGCAATGAGTGCTTCAACCAATGTTTTATTGACGCGCATAAATTCACAAAAAGAGTTTGCCATTTGTTCCCCTATGCCATCGAGTGCCACAAGTGCTTCATACTCTTGATGAATGACTTCTGATCCAAACTCCAAACAAATCTGTTTTGAAGCCACTTCACCAATGTGTTCAATTCCCAAAGCGTTGATGATTCTGTAGAGTTCGCTTCCTTTGGTATTGGCAATGGCATTAAGGAGGTTATTGATTTTTTTATCTTTAAAGCCCTCCAGCGTCGATAAATCCTCATAACGCAATGAATACAAATCCAAAATATCTTTGATTTTATGCTCTTTGACCAACTGTTCTACAATTTTATTGCCAAGACCATCAATATTAAGACAATTTTTGCTGGCAAAATAGATGATAGAATTCACCACTCTGGCTTTACAATCAAGATTTTGACACTTAATAAGTGTGCCTTCATCCAGAAGTTCACTGTTGCATTCAGGGCATGAAGTAGGGCGACTGACTTTGCGTTCATCCCCTTTTCGTCTGTCAGTGAATACCTTGGTGATTTTAGGAATAATGTCTCCACTTTTTATGATAATTACTTCATCCCCCACTCTTAAATCCAATCGTTGTATTTCATCGAAATTGTGCAGGGTTGCTCTTGAAACAGTTGAACCATCTATTAAAGTGGGTTCAACAATAGCAACGGGAGTAACTACTCCTGTTCGCCCAACTTGCAGAATAATCTCTTTAACTTTGGTGGTTTTTTCAACCGCTGGGAATTTATACGCACAGGACCATTTAGGATATTTAACGGTATATCCCAATTCATCTTGAGTCTCTAAATCGTCAATTTTAATGACCATACCGTCAAGCATCATCTCAATTGAGTCACGTGATGCAATGATTTTATGGTAAAGTTCTTCAATCTCTTCTACATTGTGACACACTTTTTGTAAAGGAGGTTTGACAAAACCTAAAGTATAAATGTACTCCATACGTTCCGAATTGGTTTTAAAGTTTAAACTGTTTTGACCAATTCCCCAGACATTAAAAAAGAGTTTTCGTTTGGCAGTAATGGCGGGATCGAGTTGTCTTAAGCTTCCCGAAGCAGCATTTCTTGGGTTAGCAAAAAGTTGTTCACCGTTTAAAAGTCGTTCTTGATTGATTTTTTCAAAATCACTTTTTTTAATAACAATTTCACCGCGAATTTCAATGAGCGACTTCTCTTGAATTTGCAAAGGAATCGAGTGAATGGTTAAGACATTATTGGTGATCTCTTCACCGGTTGTTCCATCACCCCTTGAAATGGCTTGTTTTAAAAGACCATTTTCATAAATAAGATTTAAGCTTGCCCCATCAAATTTGGGTTCACAGTAATACTCTAAGTGGGTGTTGACTTTTTTGGCTCGATTGATCCAATCGATTAACTCTTGCGTATTAAAAATATCTTCTTGCGACCACATTCGTGAAAGATGATTGGCTTTATTAAAGCCTTCCAAAACCACACCACCGACTCGTTTTGTAGGTGAGTTAGCATGAACCTCTTTTGGATTTTCCTGTTCGTAGGCTAAAACAATTCTGTTGAGTTTGTCATACTCTTCATCCGTAGCAATAGGGTTGTCATTGACATAATAGGCGTGTGACCAAGTGATTAATTGTTCTACATTTTTTATATATTCGTTGTGTGTCATTTAGTGTCTTTATATTTTTTTATTGTGCCATTTTATAATAACTTCTCTTGTAAAACTATATTAACTTTTGTAATCATCTATTTTCTGTAAAATATCAACACGAAATGGTTTTAAAAATGATGCTTTCCCATCCATGTTCGACAATCGGGTATATTCACTTTTTATTTTTGTATGGAGTTGTTCCTCCATGCTGTGTGAGATGTAGCTTAAGTTTATCTGTTTTTTCTCAAAATCTTCAAAACTTTCGTAGTTCACTTCTGTTTGAAAAAATATCTCTTTAAAGAGTTTGAATTGATTATTATTCACAGAATTTTTAATGGCTTCAAAGGCGTCAATACGCACTTGTTGTTCATCATGAAAAAGTGAAATCAGATAGTTTTGATCACCATAAAAGAGTGGTTCAGATATATAAGCCAAACCGTTGGGTTTTAAAACTCTTTTGATTTCATTTAGTGCGTTTGGCATAAACTCTTTTTGAATGTGATGAAAAGATTTGAACATAAAAACAATATCCACACTGTTGTCTTCAAGTTTTATATCTTCTGCCGCGCCTAAAACAAACTGAATATTTTCAAAATGCGTTTTTACATTTTTATTGTGTTGTATTTCATCAATCTCATAAGCAATAATTTTTCGATTGAAGCCCGTTTGTGCAATCTGTTTGGTTTTGGCTGCATCGCCACAACCCAATTCTAAAATAACTTTATCATTTAAATTGAGAGTTTCAATTAAATAGTGTTCATCGAAAGTCTCTGTAATATTTTCATCAATCAGTTTCATAATTTCTCCTAATAAAAATGTAATTATACAGAAACAATTTGCTGTTTTGATAAATGTTACAATATTTGATATAATAAATTTTTTATTTTGGAGTTGCAATGAGTTATACCGATATTTTCATCTTAGGTTGGAACCTAAATGCTTTCATGTTTGTAGTGAATTTACTTTTGGCTGTTTTTATTTTACAATCAAAAAATGCCGAAGATGTGGAAAAAGAGAATGAAAAATTGACACAATTAAAAGAGGAGTTTGACCATTTTTATCCCAATAGAAAGTATGAAACAATCGTAACTTACCTTATCCCTTTTACCGCTTTTTTCAGAATGGGTTTTAGGCTCATTGAAATGCTCTCATTTTTTTCAAGAAACAAAGGCGTTACGATGTACGATTTTATGGTCTATAAATATATGGCAGACATCAACAAAGCCAAAAGGCATCAATCTTTTGAATAGAGTGTCAGCTCATATAACCAATGAAATAACTCCAAGGTTTCATCATAAAATTTAAAATTTTTATTAATGATATTTTTACTTAAAAATGTTTTATTGGGTTTAAAAGTAGTGTACGCATACATGGCATTAAACAGACTCAAATACGCATAGGGATTGGTTTCATCAAAACCTACTGGATAACGCTTAAAATGAGGCTCTATAATCTCTATTTTCTTCTGTTTTAATTTCTCTAATATTTCATGCAACGCTTTGGCATTTTTTTCAATTTGAATATACTCTCGATATTTTTTAAGCAAAGGTGGTTTAAACGTTCGAATACCTGTTGCCACAAATACTTCACTTGAAGTGTAGTGCATATAAAAACTTGCACTTTGCATTCGGTGAGTGCTTCCTTGCCAAAACATGATTCCAATTCGTGTTTTGATGGGTGTTTTATCGTTTGAAAAACGCACATCGCGATAGATTTTAAAAAGTGAACCCGATACCTTGGGCACAGCTTTTATCATGGGGGCTAGGGCGATGAGATGTTCACCCATTTCATTGACATACGCAATGTTGGGTTTTAAAATAGTTTCTTCCCAAATGTGTCTGTGATCTTCAAACCAAACTTTATTATTGTTTGTTTTGATTTGGTCTAAAAAATCAAGACCTTCTTGGGTAAAACCATTAAAAAGCATTATTTTACCGACTCTACAATTTCCAATAAAATTTTATAAACATTCTCAACCGACTTTAACTCAACGCGCTCTGCTTTTGAGTGGGGATTAAAAATATTGGGCCCAATTGAAGCGACTTTTATATGGGGAAATTTATCTTGAAAAAGTGCGCATTCCAAGCCTGCATGTATGGCTTCAAGGGAAGCCGCAGGAACGTGCTTTTTATAGGTTTCTAACACTTTTTCAGTGAATTCATTGATTTGTGGTTTCCACGCAGGATATTTGCCATTGGTTGTTACTTCAAAACCATAGTGTTCCAACATGCTGATGGTTTCATCTTTTATGCGTTTGAGTTCGTCGTTGTCCATAGAACGTGCACTCAATTCAATTTTAAGGGCATCAACAGAGGTTTTAATTATGGCCATGTTAATTGAAGTTAAGACCACATGAAGTTCTTTATCATAACCTCTTACCCCATTGGCAAATGCATAGATAAAATTGATCACGTTGTCATGATAAACACTTAAGTGTTCGCTCTCACCCTCAATTTTTACAATCTCCATATTCTCATGGCTGGATATGGGTATTTGATTTGTAGCAATAATGGCTTTAACATTTGCAGGAATGGAGTTAATTCTCTCACCGCCATTGATGTCCAAAAGTTTTCCTCCACACTCTTTAATGGTTTTAGCCATAAGTTTAAGGGCGTTGGGTCGCTCTTGATCAATATTTACACCACTGTGACCTCCAGGAAGGTTATTGAGTTGGATTTCATAAAGCTTTAAATGATTCTCATTGGAAATAATTCTTTTATTTGTAAATGCAGCAAAAATATCCACACCACCTGCGCATCCAATACAAATTTCTCCCTCTTCTTCACTGTCGATATTGAGCATATAATTGGCTTGTAGTTCAAAATCAACCGCATTGGCACCAATAAGCCCAATCTCTTCATCAGAAGTAAAAAGATATTCGCAATCGAACCCTTGCTTCATGAGTGAAAGCATATATGCACATCCAATGCCATTATCTGCACCCAAGGTTGAGTTTTTGGCTTTTAAAAAGCCCTCTTCTTCAATGATTTCAGGAATTGTTCCATCAATCAAACAGACAATGTCATAATGGTTTTGTAAACACAATTTGGCACTTGAATGCTCTTTTTTGCATAAAATATTAAAGCTAGAATCAATCAAACAAACATAGCCATGCTGTTGTGCAAAGTTTTGAATATAGGTTATAAAAGGTTGGTGTTCACCAGAACATCGAGGAACTTTGGTTATTTCTTTAAAAATCTCTATTACATCACTCAAAATAAATCCTTTGAATTTTTAGTGAGGGATTATAGCAAAAGTCGCTTGATATTGGAGTTTATTTTTGTTAATGACACTTCCTAATTTCTTCACTTTAGCTCCTAAATTTTAAATTAAATTTCATTGATTTGTTCTATTTTCTTGTTTTTTATTTCCACAATCTGAACAATATTCTTCATAAATAATTGTTTTACTGTTACACGTTTGGCAATTTTCATGCAACTTTATTCCACAAAAAGGGCAATAGTTATGCTTATAATCAATTACTGACCTGCAATGAAAACATTTGGATAAAGAGATTAATTCTTGATACTTTTTATTACTTGGAACAACTTGTTTTATCTTCACAGTTCTTTTTTGAATATAATAAATTAAACCACCAAGTAATAAGACAACCAAAAGAATTGCCACATAATTAAGTACAGAAACTAATCCAATAGATATTAAAAAGTCAATAATATTTTTTAAGAGTGTTTTTGGCAAATAATAATAAATTAAAATCAGAGTATGCCAAAGAAATGGAAGAAATAATAAAAAAGTAATATTTGCACTGATAATTTTTACAATAGGATTATATTTTTTCCCTTTTAAATGTTGTCTGTTTGTTTTGTAATAAAAAAATCCAAAAAACAACAATAAAGGAATAATAAAAATCAACATATGTATGTAAGCTTTAATCGGTTGCCAAAAAGTATATGAAGCTTTTTCTTTTTCGAACATTGCTTTATTATTGTTGATGTATTGAGCATATTCAACATATCCCTTAACAGAAGTGACAGAGGGCACCGATTTTAGCTCTTTTTGCAGATTATTATTATCTAATAATAAGGCATTATACTCATTTTTTGCCCCTATTAATGCTTTGTTATTTGACATATTAGCCATATGTTCAAAGAGCCTAGTGTTATATTGTTTAGTAATGATATTAAGTCGTTCATTGTTTTGTCGTTGTTTGTATGTAATCGTATCAATTATTCGGGAATTGTTTATAAAAGAACTTTCTAATCTTAAGGCATCTGTTTTTTTATTTAACTCTTGACAATATATACTCTTATATGATGAACGATGACTGTTCCTTTCATTGTTATTATAATCTTGAAATCCCTCATATGTTGTTTGAATGTTTTCAAAATGTTTATTACAAAAAGAAGGATAATAAAGGTAACTCTTTGGAACTTTTTTCATTTCAGCATCTATACCAATTTGAATATTAGTGAAAATAAAAATATTAAGAACTATCAATAAAAACATTGAAATAGGAGTTAATGGCTCATCTTTAAAATTTAATAAATCATTTTTAATTGACTTCCCTTTTTGTAACCATTTCCACATATTCAATCCTTTAAATGCTAATTTTGCATAATTCTATATAAAATTTTCTTAAAACCATCAAAAAATATCACATTCTAGTTACAACACATTTCAATTTGTAAAGTAAATAATTATAATTTTTTTGATACACTTCTTCTCTTTATTTGGAGAAAATATGAAAAATAGTTTTTTAACTTTTTTAATTATTGTTATATTTTGGGGTTGTAGTTCAAAAGAACCATATTTAAAAAATTGGAATGAAATTGAGCAAAAAGAGTTAAATAATAAATCGTTGGATGGTGAATATTTGTGTACACCAGAAACAAGCCCAAGTTGGTACAAAAATAACTGGCCATATTTCTTTATTGGAGATTTAAACAAAAAAATACGAAATGATTATTACCATTCAAAAATTATTGGGCATGAATGTTACTCTTTTATTATAGAAGGTAACAAAGATGGATTTTCTATGATTTTTTTCAATAAAGAAAAAGATATACAATCGAAAATAGATTTAAAACATAAAAGAGATTATGTTTTTGATGATAATCAAATAAAAATGAACACACATTTTTCAAGTACAAATTATATTGCTGGACTTGCAACAAGTACCAATATTCTTTTAAAAAATAAAAGCAATGATTTAATTATTAAATCTGAATCAAGTGCAACACTAGTTTTTTGGCCTATTCCTGGTTTTTGGACTTATTGGGCGAAATTTCATAGAATTGATATAAAATAAATATAAACGTAAACATTAAAATTTAATATAGGAGCTAAAGTGAAGAAATTAGTAGGAATAATGTCATTGTTAATTATAATGATATTGAGTGGTTGTTCAAGCAGTAAGTACTCTTTGAGTGATTATCAGGATGCAAATATTGCACAAGATGGAGTTTATAAATTTAATAACCCAAGAATAAAAGAGAGTAATTTATTGGTAAAAATAACAACCTACAAAGATACAAAAGATGGTTCCTTAAAAAAGAAAATCATGATGTTAAATATCG
Organism: Marinarcus sediminis (SeqCode); assembly: GCF_048571275.1. Classification (GTDB taxonomy): domain Bacteria; phylum Campylobacterota; class Campylobacteria; order Campylobacterales; family Arcobacteraceae; genus Marinarcus; species Marinarcus sediminis. Next base: position 2,198,874 of record NZ_CP182357.1, on the reverse strand, counting down.
ATAAACAATCCAATATTACTGATTTTCAAGAAAATGATACGGGTGTAATTGTTTGGCCTTTTTACAATATTATTCGAAATAAGGTATCTACAAGAATCTACGAAAAAGGTTCGTTTAATGAATTGGTACAACATCATCCTTATTTTATCTCTGCTGGAAGCAATAATGGTGAAGTGGGATTCAGTTATAAATTAGATTTTTCTGAAGCAGAATTTATTAAATAAATATAGATTTGTTGTAATCAAGAGAGAGGCAATTACCCCTCTTGATTACTCAAATACTCATGTGCTAAGTATGAACTTCTGGCATAGGGTGTGCTGTGTACGAATTCGAAGCCTAAATCCATTGCCAGTTTTTTGTATCGATCGAACTGTTCTGGTTTGACATATTCTACGACTTTTTCGTATTCACCTGATGGGGCTAAATATTGCCCAATGCTTAAGAATTTACAGCCAACAGCTATGAGGTCTTTAAATACCGCAACCATCTCTTCTTCGGTTTCACCTAAACCTACCATTAAAGCACTTTTGGTTTTAATTTTATCGCCACCAAGTTCTTTGAGTCGTTTTAATACTTCAAGTGAACGTTCATATGAAGCGTTTTTTCTTATTTTGTAAAATCTGGGTACGGTTTCAACGTTGTGCCCAATAATCACTGCCCCTGATTCAACCACTCTTTGAAGTGACTGCTCTTTGGCTTTAAAATCGGGAATTAAAATCTCCACTTGTGTAGAGGGGGATTTTTCTAAAATATCTTGGGTTACACGGTAAAATTGTTCAGCTCCACCGTCGGGTAAATCGTCCCTTGCTGGGCTGGTGATGACCACAAATTTTAAGCCCAAATGTAACACAGATGTAGTCACTTTATCGATTTCTGTTAAGTCCACTTCTGTGGGAAGTCCTGTGTGAACATTACAGTATGAACATCGTCTTGTGCAGATGTTACCTAAAATTAAAAAAGTGGCATTTTTTTTCGCAAAACACTCACTGATGTTAGGGCATTTTGCCTCTTGGCAAATGGTGTGAAGCCCACCGACATCTTTTAATAAAGACTCCATCTCTATTTGTGCGGCAGGAGTTATTTTTTTTCTTAACCAGACGGGTTTTTTATAGTTTGTTTCACTGCTTGGTGCTGTCATTTGTATCCTTTAATAACTGCTGTAAACAATCACGCTCTGTATCATTTAAAATTGAATCTTCTAATTGGACACCAAAGGTCTCTTTAAAAGCGGTTGTTAATTTTTCTATAGCCTCTCCATAAGAGAGTTGTACACCAATCTCTTCTAGGCTATGACCTAATTCTATTGTGTTATCGACTCTAAACAAAGGAATAGAGCCGTGTTGAAATATCATATTTTTCGAGCGTTTTTGAGCATTGCCACCCATTTTTATTCCATTGATAATAATGTCATACGCTTCGTATCCTACTTGACAAAAATCGCTTTTACTTAATTGAATGGTATCAATATCTTTTGCATAGTTTGCTTTTAAATTAAGGTTATTATAAAAACGTAAAAGAAATGAACAAATTTTTTCATAACTTTGTTTTACATTTAACTCACCCAAAAAAGTTGTGGGCAGAACCAAACTGTATGAAATATCGTGGCCATGAAATAAAACACCGCCACCTGAAACCCTTTTTGCACAGTTTCCATTGTATTGTTTATAAAAGTTCTCATACGATTCTGGTTTTTGAGAGATACCTACGGTGTAAGATTTTTCCCAAGAGTAGAATCGTAAAATGGGTTTGTCCCCATTTTTAAAAGAGCTTGCCAAGGCTTTATCGGTTGCCATATTGACCAATGCACTTTCATTATATGAGTGTAATACTCTAAAAACGGTTTGATTATCCATAAAAACTCTGCTTTCCCTTAATCCAATTTAAGCGTTAACTTTAACTAAGCTTGACTTTTGAAGATTAAATTATAACCTTTATAAAAAGTTAATTCTAATATTTTTAATACTAATATTTTGACTTAAGTTTCAGTTAAAATATGTGACCAACTTATGATATAACGTACATAATTAGTACATAACTTAAAAAACTTGAACTTTCTTAAGTGAAAGTTAAGTTATAAGTAGCTTTAAACTTAATTATTAATTAATTTAAATACCTAATTTTTTTGCAAAATTTGGAAAAAATTGACTGAAAAATTAAAAAAAATTTTATTTCTTATAATTTCTTGTTACCAATAAATACTAAATGCTAAATAAGATTATTAGAGTATTATGTTAGTTCTTATAGTTAAATATACTTTAAGTATTAAAACATCAAAAATAAATAAAAGGAATTACATGTCTGTTATGAATTTAGAAGATATTGATCCACAAGAGACGCAAGAGTGGATTGATGCTTTAGAAGTTGTGATTAAAGAAGAGGGGAGCGAAAGAGCTCACTATTTATTGGATCAATTAATTGATAATGCCAGAAGAAATGGGGCGCATATTCCTCACAGTGCGAATACGGCTTATCTTAATACGATTCCAGTTGATCAAGAACCCAAAATGCCAGCCAATCATGATTTAGAAAGAAAAATCCGATCAATTATCAGATGGAATGCTCAAACTATGGTTTTAAGAGCATCTAAAAAACATTTAGAACTGGGTGGACACATTGCCTCTTTTCAATCATCTGCAACGCTTTATGACGTCGCATTTAATCACTTTTTTAAAGCACCAAACGAGAACGATGGTGGAGATTTAGTATTTTATCAAGGGCACATTGCTCCTGGTATTTATGCAAGAAGTTTTGTTGAAGGAAGACTCTCTGAAGAACAAATGGACAATTTCAGACAAGAAGCCTTTGCTAATGGATTGTCTTCATATCCTCATCCAAAACTCATGCCAAACTATTGGCAATTCCCAACAGTTTCAATGGGACTTGGGCCAATTCAAGCGATTTATCAAGCACGATTTTTAAAATACTTAACACACAGAGGTATTAAAGATTGTAGCGCTCAAAAAGTTTATTGTTTTATGGGTGATGGTGAGTGTGATGAGCCTGAATCTCTGGGTGCTATTGGTCTTGCTGGAAGAGAAGGGTTAGATAACTTAGTATTTGTTATTAACTGTAACTTACAAAGACTCGATGGTCCAGTACGAGGAAACGGAAAAATCATTCAAGAACTTGAAGGAAATTTCAGAGGAAATGGTTGGGAAGTGCTAAAAGTCATTTGGGGAAGTCATTGGGATGCTTTGATTGCTAAAGACAAATCTGGAAAACTGCAACAACTCATGGAAGAGACTGTTGATGGTGAGTATCAAAACTTTAAACAAAAAGGTGGTGCTTATACAAGAGAGAACTTCTTTAACAAATATCCAGAGACAGCTAAATTAGTAGAGAATATGAGTGATGATGATATTTGGAGATTAAACAGAGGTGGACATGACCCTGTTAAAGTCTATGCAGCATATAAAAAAGCCTCTGAGATTAAAGGTAAACCAACAGTAATTTTAGCTAAAACGGTTAAAGGTTATGGAATGGGTGAAGCAGCAGAGGGTAAAAATATTGCACATGGTGTTAAAAAAGTGGATACAAGTGTATTACGACAATTCAGAGACAGATTTAATATTCCTGTTTCAGATGAAGATGTAGAGAACTTAGCGTATTACAGACCAGCTGAAGATTCTCCTGAAATGGCCTACATGAAAGAGAGACGAGCAACATTGGGAGGAGCAGTTCCTCAAAGAAGAACAAAATTTTCAACACCTTTAGAAATTCCTACTTTGGATAAATTTGATGCAGTATTAGAAGGTTCAGGGGAGAGAGAAATCTCTACAACCATGGCGTTTGTAAGAGTATTAAATATTTTGGTTAAAGACAAAGCCATTGGTAAAAAAATTGTTCCAATCGTTCCTGATGAAGCCAGAACATTTGGTATGGAAGGGATGTTCAGACAATTGGGTATTTACTCATCTGAAGGTCAAAAATATATCCCACAAGATAAAGACCAAGTGGCATACTATAAAGAAGATAAAAAAGGTCAAGTTCTTCAAGAAGGTATCAACGAACTTGGTGCTATGGGTTCTTGGGTTGCAGCTGCAACTTCATACTCAGTCAATGATTGTCCAATGATTCCATTTTATGTATTTTATTCAATGTTTGGATTCCAAAGAACAGGTGATATTTGTTGGGCAGCGGGTGACCAAATGGCAAGAGGTTTCTTAGTCGGTGGAACATCGGGAAGAACAACACTTAATGGGGAAGGTCTACAACATGAAGATGGACACTCGCATGTTATTGCTAATACCATTCCAAATTGTGTCACGTATGATCCAACATATGGGTATGAAGTGGCAGTAATTGTTCAAAATGGTATTGAAAGAATGTACGGTGAAAAACAAGAAGATGTGTACTTCTATTTAACGACATTAAATGAAAACTATAAACAACCAGCTATGCCAGAAGGTGCGGTTGAAGGTATCTTAAAAGGTATTTATAAATTAAAAGATGTTGAAGCTAAAAACAATTATAAAGTGAAATTATTGGGTTCAGGTTCAATTTTAGAGCAAGTAAGAGTCGCTTCTGAAACATTAGCAAGTGAGTATGGCATTGCTTCTGAGCTTTATTCTGTTACTTCGTACAATGAGTTAGCAAGAGAAGCACAAGATGTTGAAAGATACAACTTATTGCACATTGAAGAAGAGGACAGAGTGCCTTATGTTGACCAAGTTCTTGGACAAGACAAAGAGAGCCTTATTATTTCAGCAACAGATTACATTAAATCGTATTCTGAACAATTAGCACCATTTGTAAGTGGTTCATTTAAAGCACTTGGAACCGATGGTTTTGGGCGAAGTGATTCAAGAGCCAATTTAAGATCTTTCTTTGAAGTGGATTCTGATTTTATTGTATTTACAACATTGGCACAATTGGCAAAAGCGGGAAAAATTGATAAAAAAGTGGTATTAGAAGCGATGAAAAAATACAATATCAATCCAGAAAAAATCAATCCATTAAAAGCATAAGGAGTAAAAGATGAGTAGAATTCAAGATATTTTTATTCCTGATTTAGGGGCAGATAAAGACGTTGATTTAATTGACATTATGGTGAGTGTAGGTGATACGGTTGAAGTTGAAGATGGTTTAATCACTTTAGAAACAGACAAAGCATCTATGGACGTTCCAACAACACACGCAGGAGTCGTTAAAGAGATTCTTGTAAAAGTGGGCGATAAAGTCAACAGTGGCGATTTGATTGCTCGAATTGAAGTAGAAGATGAAGCAGCAGCACAAACACCTGCACCAAGTGTTGCAAAAGAGCCAGTAGCTGCCGTTGCTGTTGAAAAAGCACCAGAGCCAAAAGCAACGGTCTCAACAGAAGCAATGAGTTTGGAAGATGCAAAAGCACAACTTGAAGCCATTTCAGCTGCCAATGCACAAGTATCGTGCCAATTTGTCAACGAACAAACGATTTGTTCAGTCGTGGAAGAGGTGTATGTCCCTGATTTAGGAAGCGATACCGATGTGGATTTAATTGATATCATGGTTGCAGTTGGTGATACAGTTGAGTTTGATGATGGTTTGATTACTTTAGAGACTGAAAAAGCTTCCATGGATGTGCCTGCACCATTTGCAGGTGAAATTTTAGAACTTTGTGTTGAAGTGGGTGCTAAAGTCAACAGCGGAGATTTGATTGCCAAAGTGATAAGAACGGTAGTTATGGAAAACAAACTTCCAACACCTGCTCCAGAAGTTGCAGTTGAAACAAAAAAAGAGGAACATACCCCTATTACTGTTCAAGCAGCCGTTGCAACAGTTACGGGTGAAAGTACCAATGTATTAAGCACTAAAGCAACAAAAGTCTATGCTTCACCATCAGTAAGAAAACTTGCTCGTGAGTTTGGTGTGGATTTAGGTTTTGTAAAAGGAACAGGGCGAAAAAACAGAATTTTAAAAGAAGATGTCAAAGCCTATGTCAAAGAACAACTCAATAAACCAGCAGCTGCTGCAGGTGGTGCTGGGTTAGGATTTAATCTTCCAGAGCCTAAAGTGATTGATTTTGCACAATTTGGTGAAATCGAAACCGTTGAGTTAAGCCGAATTCAAAAAATTTCAGGGCCAAGTTTACACCGAAACTGGTTAGCTATGCCACACGTAACTCAATTTGATGAAGCGGATATTACCGAGATGGAAAGCTTCAGAAAAGAGCAAAATGCCCTTGCAACTGATTTTAAACTTTCACCTTTAGTGTTTGTCGTAAAAGCTGTGGCAAAAGCGTTGGCATTACACCCTAAATTCAATGCCTCATTGAGTGCCGATGGACAAAGCCTAATCATGAAAAAGTATTTCCATATTGCTATTGCCGTAGATACACCAAATGGTTTAGTTGTTCCAGTTATTCGTGATGTCAATAAAAAAGGGTTCAAACAAATTGCAATAGAGATGGCTGAAATTTCACAAAAAGCCCGAGAGGGGAAACTTAAAGCTACCGATATGCAAGGGGCTTCATTTACAATTTCTTCTTTGGGTGGAATTGGAGGAACGTACTTTACGCCAATTATCAACGCCCCTGAAGTGGCTATTTTAGGATTGTCTAAATCTGAAATGAAACCAAAATGGAACGGTGAAACTTTTGAGCCAAGATTAACGCTTCCATTGTCTTTGTCGTATGATCATAAAGTCATTGATGGTGCCGATGGTGCAAGATTTACAAATACATTATCTAAGCTGTTAAGCGACATTAGATTATTAAGTCTATAAGGAAACTAATATGAATGAAGTAAAAGGACAAGTATTAGTTATAGGAGCAGGGCCTGGTGGCTATTCTGCTGCTTTTAGATGTGCTGATTTGGGTTTAGAAACCGTATTGGTTGAACGACATTCTACATTAGGTGGGGTGTGTTTGAATGTAGGATGTATTCCATCTAAAGCATTGCTTCATGTGGCAAAAGTCATAGAAGAAGCAGAACACATTGAACACGCAGGGGTGAGTTTTGCAAAACCCACAGTTGATATTACTAAAGTTGCAGCGTATAAAAGCGGTGTAGTTAAAAAACTCACCGATGGGTTAAGTGCCATGGCTAAAATGAGAAAAGTTACCGTGATTCAAGGTACGGCTACATTTTTAGATAAAAACTCTGTAGAAGTTGCACACACCAACAGCGATGAAAAAACAAAAGTAACGTTTGATAATTGTATTATTGCAGCAGGAAGCCAAAGCTCTAAAATGTCGTTTATTCCGCATGAAGACCCAAGAATTTGGGACTCTACTAATGCTTTAGAAGTCAAAGAAGTGCCTAAAAGACTCCTTGTAATGGGTGGAGGAATTATTGGACTTGAAATGGGTACAGTATACCAAAAATTGGGTTCTCAAGTTGATTTTGTGGTACGGGGAAAACAACTCATGTCGGGAACAGATGCGGACATTGTTAAAATGTACACCAAAGCGAACACACATCGATTTAACATCATGTTTGAAACACAAGCGCAATCAATCATTCCTAAACAAGATGGTGTGTATGTTGAGTTTAAAGGAAAAAGTGCGCCAGAAGGTGCTGTGGTGTATGATGCCATTTTAGTTGCCATGGGACGAAGTGCCAATGGATTAAAACTGGGATTAGATAAATGTGGTGTCAATGTTGATGAATATGGCATCATAAAAGTTGATAATCAAATGAGAACCAATGTAGAAAACATTTTTGCTATTGGTGATATTGTGGGGCAACCCATGCTTGCACACAAAGCCGTACATGAAGCGCATGTGGCAGCTGAAGTCATTGCTGGGCATAAAGCCTTTTTTGAACCAAAACAAATCCCGTCAATTGCCTATACTTTCCCAGAAATTGCATGGGCAGGTATGACAGAAAATGATGCAAAAGCTGCTGGTATAAACTATGAAGTAGCAACATTCCCTTGGAGTGCATCAGGGCGAGCCTTGGCTGCGGATGTTTCAAACAATGGTATGACAAAACTTATCTTCGATAAAGAGACCCACCAACTCATTGGTGGAGCCTTAGTGGGTGATAATGCAGGTGAGCTCTTAGGTGAAATTTCTTTAGCCTTAGAGATGGATTGTGATGCAGAAGATATTGCACTCACTATTCACGCACACCCAACACTACACGAATCTGTAGGTATGGCGGCAGAAATATTTGAAGGAAGCATCACCGATCTTCCCAACGCAAAAGCAGTAAAGAGAAAGTAATTTCTCTTTACGCACCCCTTTATAACTTCTCTTAATTTCTTTTCAGTAAAAAAGCACTATGATTTTGCATTAAAATAAAAGGATCATACTATGTATTGCCAAACATCAGATAATTTTGAAAAAAGTTGCATTCCAAAAACAGTCAATGCTTCAATTGCAGTCTTAACCCCTAAAGAAGACAAAGATTTTATTGTAAGAAAAGTAACCTTAGCCAAAGAGGGTTCAATGCCCAATCACACCAATGAGATTCAACACCAACAATATGTCTTAAAAGGTGAAGCCAAAGTGATTGTGGGCAGTGAAGAGTATCATGCCAAAGCGGGAGATTTTATCTATATTCCAGCAGGTGTGAATCACATGTACGAAGCATGTTATGGAAGTGAGTATGAATTTTTGTGTATGATTACAACCAAAGAGGATCATATCCAAATGATTGAGCATTAAAAAAGGGTCAGATATTTATCTGACCCTTTTTTTATTGTTGTTTCGGTTGATTTGCCGATATAACATCTTTTAAATCTCTTTTTCTGTAGGCCAAACCAATGGTTACAAAAACCAAGACAATTAAGACATAGACCCACATCGGAATAGGAAGAGGGTCTCCTGTGGCGTATGAGTGCATTCCAGAGAGATAGAAGTTGACTCCAAAGTAGGTCATTAAAATGGTTGAAAATCCTAAGATAGATGCTACAGAGAGCACAAATGGAGTATTAAACCCTTTAATCAATCTTAAGTGAAGTACCAATACATAAGCTACAATTGATACATAAGCCCAAGTCTCTTTAGGATCCCATCCCCAATATCTTCCCCACGATTCATTTGCCCAAATTCCACCTAAAAAGTTTCCAATTGTTAGTGCCGTAAGACCAATAATCAAAGATACTTCATTGATTGTTACAATGTGTTTGATGGTTTCATCAATGTGCGGATTGTTTTTGTTCCTAAAAATAAACAGTAACATTGCCATGTACCCCAAAACAGCACTCAGCCCTAAGAAACCATATGAACCCGTTAGAATTGAGACGTGAATGGTTAACCAATAGGATTTAAGTACTGGTACTAAGTTCGTAATTTGTGGGTCAATATGGCTTAAGTGTGCCGTGAACATAAAAATCCCTGCAATAATCACCGCAGCACTTAATGCTAAAAGTGATTTTCTAAAGAAAACAACCCCTGCAAACGTAGCTGACCATGAGATATACAACAACGATTCATAAGTATCAGACCAAGGTGCATGACCGCTTATATACCATCTTAACGCCATTCCAAAAGTATGTACAAGAAATAACAGTGCAATTACACTGTAAAAAAAGTAGTTTATTTTTTTTGATTGAAGTTGTTGATTAAACACTGAAGCAAATGCCACAATAAAGAGTATAAATCCTGTAATAACATAAGCCAGTGTCAATTTTGGGAAAACATCAATTTTGTCAAAGAAGAGTTCATTTTCCAGTCGTGATTGACTCGGTATAACACTCTCTCCCACTTTTTGTTGATACTGTGAAATGTGTCCAATAAATTCATCTGCCATTTTCCAATTTTCAGTGATGATATAATTGATCAAACCTCTGACCATGGTTTCAACTGCAGCTTTATTTTGGCCGGTAAAGTTTGTGATGGCATCAAGAGGAGTGTACCATTTATCTTTAACCATATCTTGTGGTGTTGGGTTAAATTGCGGGAAGATTTTAAAGATATTTCCACTGTAGACCAAATAGGCAATATTGAGCCGTTCATCTACTTGGATTAAATCTTTTTCAAAGGTTCCACGTTCGTTTGGATTGACTCGATTGGCAGCGTTGATTTCATCGTATAACAAATATTTGTTCTCTTTGAAAACATCCGAAAAGGCAATAAAATTGTCATTGACATCTACCCCAATGAGTTTTTTCAGTTTAGGTGTTTTGATTTTAATCATTTTAACGTGTCGCCAATACTCTGGACGACTGAGCATTCCAAGAACAATTTGGTTATAGTTCATACCAAATAATTCACTTTTACCGCTGAGTTTATTTAAAATTTGTTTGTTCAATGAACCCACAGGTTTCATTCTTCCTTGAGCAGATTGAACGGCAAGTTTAGAGAAGTTTTCTGCTGTTTGAACCGAAGCATCTTTGTAGACATTGACATAATCTTCTACACTCTTATACTCTTTTGCATAGGTATTGGTTGCAGCAAATAAGGCAACAGCTAAAATAAATGAGGCAATATTTTTATCTCTTAAATATTTGGTCAATTTCCAAAATCGACTTTTTGAGTCAAAAAAGTTCCAAACCAGTCCCAATGTTAAGAGAAAATATCCCAAATAGGTTGGCCATTTCCCTGGGTCATTATTGACCGATAAAATGGTACCTAACTCATCTTGGTCGTATGAACTTTGAAAAAACAAATAGTGCCCTTCATGAAGCGTATTGTTCATAAATATTCGATAATCATAATTGCTTCCATCCTCTTTTACTACAGTAACTTCAGAAGCATAAGATGAAGGAGACATACTTCCAGGGTATCGTGTGAGTTGGAAGTCTCTGAGTTTTATTCCAAAAGGAAGGCTTAAAAGTTTTGAACCATATTCGATTGAAACAACGGCATCTGAAAAGGTATTGCTTCGTTGAAATCCAGGTTGTCCTCTTTTCCCAGGGAGTTTAAACTCTTTTGTTTCATCATCAATTGTAGCATCAAGGGTCAAAAGACCCATGGTGTCTTTTCCTTTTTTAGCAAACATATAATCTTTATATTTTAAATCCAGTACTTTATTATCAAATTCAACTTTATAATCAAAATTATTGCCTAATGCAGAAAATTCAATTGGGAACTCTTGGTAGTAGGTTTTATTTTGATAATCAATTTTTACTTGCAAATATGGATCTAAAGAGAACATTTCATGTTGCACTTCTCCTTCTCGTATATGCATAATGCCTTCATAACCCACATATCTTGTAATGGCTGCACCAATTAAAATTACAACAAAAGAGGCGTGAAAGAGAAATTTTGCAGGTTTTTTCCACATTGAAGTTTTATACATGACTCCACATAAGTTTACCACCATAAGAACCAAAGCCGTTTCATACCAAATATTGTTATAAATCATTACTCTTGCCGTTGATGTACCATAATCATTCTCAATAAACGTAGCAACAGCAGCACCTACGCCTAAAATAACAAGTAAAATTGCCATAGTCCAATATGAAAATAGTATTGCGGTCAGTTTTTTCAATTAAAATCCTTTTTGTATGTTATGGTTGTATTATAATCACTCTCGCGTGCAGTAAATGTGTAGTTTTATCTTCAAACGCATGTGGCTCGTAGTATAACAAAAGTTAAATTGTAAAAAGTTTTATTTTTATAACTAAATGAGTATTTTATTAAATAATGAATATAATTGCACGATGAAATTAGACGAATTAAAAAAACTTAAAACACAATGTCTCGAATGGAAAAATGTTAAACCTTGGTATGATCAATTAAAACAGGTTTTAAAAATAGAAAAAGAGCATATTAAGATTGAATTAAACGATTGGGTGAGCATTGGAGAAAAAGATGATTTGACCCCAGCAGAGCATGAATTGATACTTCAAACTGCAAAAACTTTAATTCCTTGGAGAAAAGGGCCCTTTAATCTTTTTGGGCTTAAAATTGACAGTGAATGGCAAAGTAACATTAAATATAATCTCATACGTCCCTATTTTGATTTAAAAGATAAAGTGGTTGCTGATATTGGATGTAATAATGGTTATTATATGTTTAGAATGTTAGAAGATAAACCCAAACGACTCATTGGTTTTGATCCAAGCCCTTTAACAATGCTTCAATTTGAGTTTATCAACCACTTTATTAAATCGGATATTGTATATGAAAAACTGGGTGTCGAACACTTGGAACTTTACAATCATAAATTTGATTTTATATTTATGTTGGGTGTTTTATACCACAGACCAGATCCCGTAGGTACACTAAAATCACTTGCGCGAGGATTAAACCCAGCGGGTGAAATTTTAATTGATACTTTTATGATTGATGGAGAAGATGAAATTGCATTGACGCCAAACAGTCGGTACTCTAAAATTCCTAATATCTACTTTATTCCTACCATTCCAGCTTTAAAAAATTGGCTCAACAGAGCAGGGTTTACAGATATAGAGATATTAAAAACGACTGTCACCACACAAGAAGAGCAAAGAAAAACAGATTGGTCATTTGAACAAAGTTTAGAAGATTTTTTAGACCCCAATGATTCAAGCAAAACCGTAGAAGGGTATCCTGCTCCTAAACGCGTTTATGTTAAAGCAAAAAAGAGTTAATTTTTTAACTCTTAAAAGAGTTCTACGCACTCTTCTGCTTCGGGTTTATAGACTTTATATTTGCTTCGTCCCAAATTTCTTGCTTCATATAAAGAGATATCCGCATTTTTTAGTATTTCATCCATAGAATTGATTTCATAATCGTATTGAGTGATACCCACACAGATGGTTTTTCTCAAAACATGACCCAGTTGATTGACAACCACTTCACTTTTTGCAAAAGTATCAATGAGTTTTTGGGCAACGAGTTCAGCATCGCTTGGGGCAGTCATACTGGATAGAACAACCAAAAATTCATCACGTTCAAGTCTGACAACCAAATCAGACTCTCGTACATTTTCTCGTAATATATTGGCTAAGTTAATCAAAACTTTGTCAGCAATAGTGTAGTCAAATTCATCAATTATGGCTTTATAGTGATCCATACCAACCATCAAAAAAGCTACGTGTTTGGTCTCTCTTTTTGCCAAGGGTAAAAGTTTTTGAAGATGTTCTACAAGAAATTTTCTGTTATACGAATCCGTTAATGTATCTTTAAAAGAGACATCTTCAACCAGCTCTTGATAAGAAACACTGCTGATTAACGGCGAAATCATGTAAAATAAAGTGGTAAGATACTCCTCTTTTTTTGCAATCTCTTTAAAGTGTTTTTTATTGTTACACATAAGAATAAAAGTGATTTTTAATTTTGAATTCATCTCTATGACAAAAGAGTGTAATAAAGAGGTATCACAATACTCAGTATCTGAAGCGTTTTGATAGAGGGTCTCTTTTTGATTGTCATCTGCACAAAAAACCAATATTTTAAGACATTTTACTTTGTAGCTTTTTTCAAGCCAATGATGAAGTTCTTCATAGATATTTTGAACTCTTTTTAAATCTCGAAGCTTTTCGTAAAATTTAAAATACGAATATACATCGTTGGTTAAACTGCTCTCTTCTAAAAATTTTTTTACACTGTTTACAATTAAACTGTTCATATATTGTCCTAAAATAAATCTATGCTGCTGACTTGTGTTTGATTAAATAAAACGACCTGATCTCTGCCTTTATTTTTTGCTTCATAAAGTGCAATATCTGCATTTTTACATACACTGTCAAACGATTTTCCATCATCTGGGAAGATTGAAAGACCAATACTGATGGTTTTACTCAATTTTGTCCCTGCATAAATATCAATTTCATTTAAGCTGACTTGTTCTCTGATTTTATTGGCAACACTCAGCGCGCTCTCTGCTGAATCAATATTGTTTAAAATAACAATAAACTCTTCTCCTCCAAATCGTACAACCAAATCAGACTCTCGTACATTATCAAGTAAAATCACTGCCAACTCTTTTAATACCATATCCCCAATGTCATGACCATACTCATCGTTAACGGCTTTAAAATGATCCATATCCAGCATAAGAACGGCAAGTTTTTTGTTGTCTCTTGTGATTTGTGGGATAGATTTTTTAATGTATTCATCCAGAAATTTTCGGTTATACAGTCCCGTTAATCCATCTCTAAATGCCGAATCTTTAAGCGCTTTAAGAAGTATTTTAACTTCAATAGAGGGAGCGGCTTCATTAATATAACTTTTGATAAAAGGAATATTATCTTTAAGTTTTTGCAATTCATCTTTTGTTTCTAGAATGAAATTAATGACAATAATAATATTTTTATTGATATTAATACTTGTACAATAGTAGTAGTAATTGGTGTTCGTAAAACAAGGACATGAGTTATGAAAATCAACCGAAATAACATCATTGCTCGTTCTTGCTGTTCGACATAAACTCGGATTTCCAGTACTGGTCGTACAGCAAAAATTTAAGTTACCTACTTGTTTAATTATGACACGTTTTTCATCTTTTAAATTGGTTTCAATTATGGTGAAATATTTTAAATGAAATTGATTTTTCAAAACTTGAGCCAAACGGTCATAAATCTCATCTTTTGTTTGATCTTGTTCAATCTCTTTTTTAAATTGATATAAATTTGAAAGATTGGTGATAATGAGTTTTGATTCATCCAAAGGAGTTTGACTCTCTTTTGATGTTGTTTGCCCAATAAAGTATTTGAGTTTTTTGTCAATATCGGTAAATGTTTCTTTGTAACTCTCTAAAAGCAGATTAAAATCATTGCTAAGAATGCTCATATCAGCAGGAAGATTATGAGGTTTTTCAATTGAAATAAATTTCCCATTAATGGCCTCTTTTATACTGTCTGCAATTTTTTCAAAGAGTCTCAAATAGGGGTAATATATTTGAGGTAATGAGAATAATGGTTAAAATACTGATCATTGTAATAATTATGATGATATAAATTGATTCAATTCCAACTTTTTTTAACTCATTGATGTCTAACTCAATTGAGACGGCACCTAAAGTTTCTCCATACTTAACATTATGACATTGAAGACAATTAATTGTCCCTTCTGAGTTAGCAAGATAGGGAATTGTTACACGCATCGTTGTTTCATTATTGGCAAAATTTTCATAGAGTCTGTACTCCATTTTCCCTGTTCTTAAAACTTTTTTATCGATGGGGTCTTTGATTTTTTCATTGTCTTTTCCTACTCCAAATTGCTCATTGACGGCATTTGAACGTACGAACCAGAGTTTTTTGACATTAGACATATTTGAAATAGAGTTAATGAAAGTATCACGTTGGTTCATGTTTCCATTAATCATGTGTGATGTCAGTCCATTTTTTACAACTTCAGAAATAGACTTTGCTGTGTTAATTGAAGTATTGATTCCAGACTCTCTTAAATTGTATGCAATCAAGACAGTAATTATGATTGCCAATAATACTATCATGGTTGAAAACTGTACAATTATTCTTCTCTTCATCAAATATCCTATTTTATATACGTTTGGATTTTACTATAAACTAACTTAATTATTATAAATAATTAATCCAGTTATTTAGTGCAGTTCTCTCTTGTGAAAGCGTAGTATTTAAGCCATGTCCTGGATAAATATCAATATCTCTTTCCCACTTTAAAATCTTACTTAAGCTTTGAATCATCTCTTTTGGACTGGAATAGGGGAAGTCTACTCGACCAATTGAACCGTAAAATATAAAGTCGCCACTAAAAAGTGTATTCTCTATTTCAATTGCACTGCAACCAGGAGTGTGCCCTGGAAAATGATGGAATTTTATGCTGATACCATCTAAAAAAATCTCTTCATCGGGTTCAATCAAAACATCTGCTTTAGTTGTAGGCATTCCAAGACCAAAAAAATCATTTTCTAACATAAATGCATCCTCTTTTGGACAATACACTTTCAAATTCAAATCCTTTTGAAGTTCACTGTTGCTCCAGACATGATCAAAATGCCCATGTGTATTTAACACAGCTATGGGGTTGTTGACATTCTGTTTTACCCAAGAAGATGCCCCCACTCCAGGGTCAATAATAAAATCTTTATTATTCACCGTGACGATGTAACAATTTGTTTGATAATCACCCATAGGCTTTACTTTAATATCCATTTTAAACCTTATTTAGCTAAAATTTGTGATGACAATGACAATGTATGAGGTAATAAGTGTACTACTACAAAACTTTAGAAGATATATTAACAACCAAACTGCCCCAAGAAAAGTTCACTAAATTCGAACTATTTTACACTAATTTTTTAAATAATAGCCTTGTATATGAAAATAAATATACTCCCATAAGCTTAGTTGAACCTTCTTATTCGGGTTTAGTAAAAATTGTTTTACCAAAAGAGGTAAAAATAAGAAAATATTTTGACACCATTGAGGGGAAAGCCTCTTTGCTTCATACCATTTGTCATATTGAGTATTCTGCGGTTGATTTGGCATTGGATGCGGCACTTCGTTTTCAAGATTTGCCCAAAGAGTATTATGAAGATTGGCTTGAAGTAGCCAGTGATGAGATTCGTCATTTTGCGATGTGCGAAAAGATTTTAAATGGTTTAGGGTACAAATATGGGGACATAGAGGTGCATACCAATCTTTTTGAAGCGATGAAAAAAAGCGATACACTCTTAAAAAGAATGGGAATTGTTCCTCGGTATTTAGAAGCAAATGGATTGGATCAAAATCCAAAAATTATGAAAAAATTGCAATCAAATCCAGACAAAATTAATAACACTATTCTTGAGGCATTAAAAATAATCTTAGATGAAGAGATAACGCATGTGTCAAAAGGTGACAAATGGTTCAAATATGCATGTGCTTTAGAAAACAGAGATCCAAATGAGTCTTATTTGGATCTTCTTGAAGAGTTTTACCCCGGATCTACAACCAAAAAAACACAGATGAATTTTGAGGCTCGAAAACAAGCAGGATTTTCTTGTGAGGAATTAAAACGATTATCCAACAGCAACAGTTGCTCTTAAATTAAACAAAACCATACGTTTTGTTTAATTTTTATTGTGGATAGTTTTCGATTATAAAATCAATATCTTTATCGCCTCGACCACTGAGATTCACCAAAATGGTTTGCTCTTTTGAAAGAGTAGGGGCTAATTTCATAGCAAAAGCCACTGCATGAGCAGATTCAAGTGCAGGTATAATCCCTTCGAGCTGAGATAACTTGTAAAAAGCTTCTACGGCTTCATTGTCATTGCATAAACCCACTTTTGTTCTTCCTGACTCTTTTAAGTAGGCATGTTCTGGTCCAACACTGGGATAATCTATTCCCGAACCAATTGAGTGCACTGGTGCAGGTTCACCGTGTTCATCTTTAAGCATAATGGAGTTAAATCCGTGCATAATTCCCTCTTCTCCATAAGTTAAAGAAGCAGAGTGTTCTCCTATTTTATTTCCTTTTCCCATGGGTTCAACACCATACAATTCACTTTTTTCGTCAATAAAACCAGAAAAAATTCCCATGGCATTACTTCCTCCTCCAACACAAGCAACCACATGATCAGGAAGAGCTTTTTCGTGTTCTAAAAACTGCTCTTTGGCTTCAAATCCAATGACACTTTGAAAATCTCTTACCATCATAGGAAAAGGGTGAGGACCAACGACTGAACCAATACAATAAATCGAATTATCGGTATCTTTTAAATATGCTTCAAAAGCTGAATCAACAGCCTCTTTGAGTGTTTTTAACCCATGTGTTGCGGGTACAATTTTTGCTCCAAGAATTTTCATTCTGGTTACATTGGGGTACTCTTTTTTGATATCAACTTCACCCATATGAATTTCACACTCTAAGCCAAAATAGGCTGCTGCTGTTGCTAAAGCAACGCCATGCTGCCCCGCACCTGTTTCCGCAATGACTTTGCTTTTTTTAAGATGTTTAGCTAAAAGCACTTCTGCCATACAATGGTTCAATTTATGCGCGCCTGTGTGGTTTAAATCTTCTCTTTTGAGATAAATTTTTGCACCACCACAATGTTGGGTTAAGTTTTTTGCAAACGTAATAGGAGTAGGTCTTCCTTGAAAGTGTTTACGAATATATTTTAACTCATCAATAAATGCTTTTGAGTTTTTCAACTCTTTGTATGCAGCATTAATTTCTTGAAACGGAACTTCAAGTTGTGGAGGAATATAAGAACCCCCAAATTTCCCAAAAAAACCATTTTCATCAGGCATTGTTTCCAAATAAGATTTTTTCATTTTTATCCTTTTATGCTTGCAGTGTTATGCAAACCATTTTTTTACTTTTTCAAACATTCCTTCGAGTGTAGATTCATTTGGTTTGCTCTCAATTCCAAAACTCTCTTGAAGTTTTTCAAGGAGTTCTTTTTGTTCTGCATTGAGTGAAGTAGGGTACTTAATGGTAATTTGTACAATTAAATCCCCTTTGCCATAACCTTGTACTGACTTAACCCCTTCTCCTCTGAATTTGAACTGCTCTTTATCTTTGGCACCTGCAGGAATTTTAAGTTCTAATTCACCTCGTAAACTCGGTATTTTAATGGTATCTCCTAAAACGACTTGCGTAAAGAAAAGAGGCACTTCTAAATAGATGTCATCGTCATGTCGTACAAAATGAGAATCCTCTTTAACATGTATTTGTATGTATAAATCTCCACGTGAACCATCTGGTGCAATGTTTCCTCGGTTTGATACCCGAATTCTATTGCCCGTATTAACCCCTTCAGGAATATCTACATTAAAATTCTCTTTGATTTCATTGTAACCTGTTCCTGAACAATCTTTACATTTATCTGTGGCAGCTTCTCCCGTTCCTTGACAGTGTGGACAGGTTTGTGCAAATGTCATAAACCCTTGTCTTGTATGGATTTGACCTTGACCTTCGCAATACATACATTTAGAGAGTTTCCCGTTTTTTGCTCCGCTTCCATTGCACGATTTGCAAGCAGTTTTATAGCTGTATTTCACCTCTTTGTTAACACCAAATACGGCTTCATTAAATGCAATTTCCAGTTCAATCCCAATATCTAAATTATAGTTGTATGTTTTTCTTTTTTTTCGGCTTGAACTGCCAAATCCACCACCAAAAGCACTTCCAAACATCTCTTCAAATACTGAACCTAAATCATCAAAACCACCAAAACCGCCTCTTGATTGACCTTGACCTTCTAATCCTGCTTTCCCATATCTGTTATAGATTTCTCGTTTTTTTTCGTCACTTAAAACTTGATATGCTTCATTGATTGCTTTAAATTTCTCTTCGGCTTCTGCATCATTTGGATTTTTATCAGGATGATATTTCATTGCCATTTGTCTATAAGCTTTTTTGATTGTTCCTTTGTCAGAATCTCTACTTACTTCTAATAATTCATAATAATCAATTTCAGTCAACTTATCACCTTTCTGTATAAATTTTTCAGGGATTTTATCCAAATAATGATAAATATTAGATATAATCGCGTCATGAAACACGGATTAGAAAAATTTTATGACTTAGTTGATGCCTTTGAAGCTTTGCCTACAATTGGAAGGAAATCAGCGTTAAGACTGGCATATCATATTATAATGAATGACAACTATTGTGGCATTAAAATTGCCCACAGCATTGAAAATGCCATCAGTTCGATTAAACGATGCAGTTCTTGTGGATCTATGAGTGAGCATGAAATTTGTGAATTGTGTTTAGATGATACACGACAAAAAGAGCTGCTTTGCGTTGTACAAAGTGCCAAA
The DNA here is from genome assembly GCF_048571275.1 of Marinarcus sediminis (SeqCode). GTDB lineage: Bacteria > Campylobacterota > Campylobacteria > Campylobacterales > Arcobacteraceae > Marinarcus > Marinarcus sediminis. Next base: position 2,179,344 of record NZ_CP182357.1, on the reverse strand, counting down.
GATATTTTTGTTATTGAAGAGTCACATCAATACAATGGTTTATATTTTGTCTTAAGCGAACTTGAAGAGATTGCCTTGCATAAACTTGAAGAGTTAATTATAAAAAATGGAACAACTGAACTCTTGTTTGCAATTACTCCTTCACTTTCCAACGATGCATTTATTTTATACATAGAAGATAAGTTACAAAAATTCAATCTTAATTTTACCAAAATAGCACAAGGTGTTCCAACAGGAGTAAGTTTGGAAAATGTCGACATACTATCCCTAGCAAAAGCCATACAGAGCAAAGTCGTTATTTAATTCTACGGTCATAGCCAACGAAATATTGACTTACGCTATTTTATTAATCGAGCGTTTTATAAAGTGCTGTGGCCTTATCTATTTCCTGTTGACTTGCTTTTCTTCTGCATGAGAGATACCCCGGATTTCCATTGCAACTTTCAAAAGGAAAAACAGTGGCATAAACCCAATAATATCCGCCTTCTTTGGTGGCATTTTTAACATAACCTGTCCAGACTTCACCTTTTTTAACTGTTGTCCACAGATCTTTAAAGGCAGCTTTTGGCATATCTTTGTGTCTTACAATATTGTGTGGTTTCCCCATCAGTTCTTCAAGTGTATAACCTGCTATTTCACAAAATCTGTCATTTGCAAATGTTATAATTCCTTTTTCATCGGTTTCACTGACTAAAAATGCATCATCTGTTAAAATTGTTTCATTATTCATTTTTATTCCTGATTAAATTTTTTACTATTGGCTTCATCAACTAAATTGTGTGCCAATAATTCAACGTCATTTGCAATTTTGGTTGTATTGTTTGCTTCATTTGCATTCTCTTGAGTAACACGGTCAAGCATAGAAACGGCATCATTAATTTGTTCAATACCCAACATCTGCTCTTTAGAAGCCGAAGAGACATTTTCAATAAGATGAATGGTTTCAGAAATATGCGTATTGAGTGTTTCGTAACCGCTTATCATTGAATCAGAAATATTTTTTCCTTCATTGGCTTTTTGATTGGCATCTTCAACTAAATTTTTAATCTCTTTGGCAGCATCGGCACTTCTTGTAGCTAAGTTTCTTACCTCTTGTGCAACAACTGCAAACCCTTTACCCGCTTCGCCTGCCGTAGCAGCTTCAACGGCAGCATTAAGTGAAAGAATATTGGTTTGGAATGCAATTTGATCAATGATATTTATGGCTTCACTAATAGCAGCAACTTTGGCATTGATTTCATCCATTGATGTTGCCGTTTGTTTTGCTAACTCTTGTCCAGAAAATACAGATTTTTTAACTGTTTGGCCCAAATCAGCCATTTGTGATGCATTACTTGCATTGTTTCTTGTAATAGAGGTAATCTCTTCAACAGCAGCAGCTGTTTGTTCCAATGAAGCAGCTTGTTCGTTGGCTTTATTGGCTAAATTATCCATAGAAGCCGTCATTTTATTGGCATTGCTTTGCAGAGTTTTTCCATTGGATAAATTCATTTTAGCAGCGTTGCTTAATGCATCACCTAAACTATTTATGCTGGTCATTACAGAGAGCATTCTCGCTTTTAGTGTGGGGTCAATTTTAAGTTTGGGTCTAAAATCATCACTGGCATAAGAGGTCAGTGTATTTTCTAAATCAATCATCTTTTTCTCTAAAGAATCAAGCATATCATTGACTGTTTTTTTAAGGGTTAAAACCATGGGATTTTTAGTATTTGATTTAACTCTACACTTAAATATTCCCTGTTTGACCTTGTCTGTTGTTAATACGATTTCACCAATTACATTAATATCTGATTTTATATGGGCATCTGTCTCTTTGATTTTAACATTCCATTTTTTAAACATTTCATCAACGGAAGCATTTCCCGTTTGTTCTATGTATTCAAATCTGTTTTGTTTGTATTGTGTGAACTCTATATATTGTTGAAAATATTCATCTATAATCTTAAGTTCTCTTTTGGACACTGAACCAAACATCACTTTCCTTTGTAAATTATTTTTTTCAGATTTTATAGCAATGAACCTTAATTCACTCTAATTTAAAGTGATATCTTCTTTATTTAAGTCTTGTTGCTTTTTTATTGTGTAAAAATGTACATTTTTTAATCATAATTACAGTGATTTTAGTTAAAATATCACTATGAATGAGAAAATAGTATGTCAAAAATGTGTTCATTATTATGTAACATGGGAACAAAACAGACCACATGGCTGTAAAGCATATGGCTTTAAATCTAAAGTTATGCCCTCTATTGTTGTTAAACAAAACAGTGGCATTGAGTGTACATTTTATAATCCAAAACAAAGAAAATAAACGGTAGAATAAAACTTTAATAAAAGGTATATGACTGATGAAATTAAAAATCTTTGTTGAAGAATTAGAGAAAAACAAGTCATTAATTTTGGCTCATTGGCTGAAAAATGATGATATGATGTTTTTGTTAAACAAGTATAACATCAGCAATGATTTTTTTATCAAAGAGTATGCTTTACATATTCTTAACCACTATATTGATGTTGCTAAAGGGAATAAAAAAAGTGGTGATTGTCCCACCATAGATAAACTGCTTGCTATTTTAAAGCACAATAATTTTCAAGTGGGTGAGCTTTTTTTGTTTTGCAGTGGATTTAAAAATGCTTTGATTTATATCTGCTACGAGTTAAATGAACCATCATATGAGTTAATTAAAGAGATTACAGATCTATTTGAAAAAAATTTCTCTGCTGTTTTGCAAAGCTATGTCAACACAGATAATGGCAACAGACTTTTAACTTTAGCAGAGAGATACCTTATTTTATCCAGTACCAATTGCGAGGGCATTATCACTTCTGTTTCACAAGCTTTTTGTGATATTTGTGGTTACTCTCACGAAGAACTTATTGGTCAACCTCACAGTATTGTAAGGCATCCTGATACGTCTGATGTATATTTTGAAGATATGTGGGAAACCATACAAAATGGCATGACATGGAGAGGTGAGTTTAAAAATCTTAAAAAAGATGGCAGCCATTATTGGGTGAGTGTAGCAGTTGAACCTCGTTATGATGAACAACAACATATCATTGGATATGATGCTGTAACACAGGACATTACACTTAAAAAAGAGATGGAAGAGCAAGAAGCTATTTTGGTTGAACAATCAAAATCAGCGGCAATGGGTGAAATGATTCCGATGATTGCACACCAATGGCGTCAACCTTTGCAAACCGTTTCTGTTTTGGTTCAAAAATTGCCTTTTACTAAGATGATAAACGGTGAACTTTCAGATGAAGTCGTTGAAAAGATTGTCAGTGATGTAGAGACACAATTGAATTATATGTCTAAAACCATTGATGATTTTAGACATTTCTTTAAACCTGACAAAACCAAAGAAGAGATTTTTATGGCCGATTTAATTAAAAGAACCATTGGTTTCTTGGAGCATATGTTAAAAGTGGATAATATTGAATTAGAAATAAATGCCATAAGCGATCTGAAACTCTCTTTGCATAGCAATGAAGTCATCCAAGTTTTGATTAATATTATCAAAAATGCACGTGATGCAATGATTGAAAAGAAGATAAAAAACAGAAAAATTATTTTGACACACTCTTACAATTCTACTCATGCAATTATTGAGATTCAAGATAATGCAGGTGGCGTTAAAGAAAAAATCATTAAAAAAATATTTGAACCCTATTTTTCAACTAAAACGGCTAAAAATGGGACAGGTTTAGGACTATATATGTGTAAAAAAATTATTGAACAACACTGCAAGGGTGTTATAAGTGTAAAAAATTTAAACGATGGTGTTTCATTTAAAATTGAATTACCATTACATTAGGAGAAAAAATTGTTATATAAAGATTTAAAAGATATGGTAAAAACACTTGGTTTTTTAACCATTGATGATTTTGCAAAGTATATTGGTGTGACTTCAGATGATATTTTAGAGTGGGAATCAAAAGAGAATGTTCCTTATTCTGTTTCGTTGATTGTACACCTTTTAAAAGGGGATAAAGCTGCACCCAATAATGTGCTTGATAATCTTGTTGAAGAGTGTTTGCCTTTGGCTTCACTTCTTGAAGAAGCTTCAAGTTTCCCCAGCAAACTCGAAGAGATGTTTTTATTACAAAAAGAGTTAAATGATTCGACCAATGGAAAAAATTGGGAGTTAGGTGTCAATAAATTTTCTAAAGAGATTAATTGGTTACGATGTATTCACATGGAAGTTGCAGAACTCATTGAATCAACCCCATGGAAGCATTGGAAAAATATCAATGCTGATCCTGATATGGATAACATTCATGTTGAATTGGTTGACATTTGGCACTTTTTAATGTCCTATATTTTACAAGAAACCAATGTGCCAAGAGCGGTTTCTTTGGTCAATACTCACTGTATTTATGAAGCAGTTTCAGAAGTAGATGTCAAATTAATGGTTACAGAAGCAGAAAAACTCTCTTACATTTCACTTGCAATTGCAACAGGAAATATGCCTTCTTTTTCAGGAATAGAACGGTTTATTGACCAATTTTTCAGATGTTGTAAAATTTCTGGCTTATCGTTCAATTGGCTTCAAAAACTCTACATTGGTAAAAATTGTTTAAATAAATTTAGACAAGACAATGGTTACAAAGAGGGAACCTACATTAAAGAGTGGAAAGGGAAAGAGGATAATGTTGTGATGATATCTATTTTAGATAAAGTCGATAACATCAGCTTCGAAGAACTCTATAAAAAACTCCAAGAAAACTACAAAAAAAACTTTTAAAACCTAAAGGCTCAAAAAATCTTTGAGCCTTAAAATCCCAAAATAATACTCTCTTTTTATCTTTAAGTATATTTTTTTGCCTCATAAATTATATTTTATAAACATCAATAGTGTATATAAAATATACAATAGTAATTTTTTTATGCTATACTAATCAGATTTTTATTGCAAGAAGGAAGAGAGTGTGGAATTAGACAGAAAAAAAATTGATGAACTTTTTGAATACATGAAAAATGTGAGTGAATTCAAAGAGGAGTTAGAAGATATCAGTAAAACTTGGGATCAACTCATACTTTTGAGCCAATTGGGTTCAACTGGCATCAATATGAGTCATACAAAAGAAAATTTTTCGCAATTAAAAACGGATTTAATCTATCAATTGGCACAAGAGACTTTAAAAAAAGTGGTCAATGAGATGAGTTCTAAAGCTTCTGTTTCTGTCGATATCGTTATTCGTAATCTTTTTGAAAGAACAGCAGATATTGGCTTTTTAGCAACAGATGACAACATACGAACTTTTTTATTGGATACTCAGAATTTTTATGACACTTTAAAAAGTAAAAATAGTCCAGAAGAGAGCACTGAAAACAATTTTATGCACTCGATGTACTCAAAAAAAGTCAATGTTATCAAAGAGCGATTTTCGGAATATGTTGCAAAATACAGCGTGTATTACGATATTGTCCTGTTTGATAAAGAAGGAAATATTGTTGCAAAATTGGATGATACAAACAGTGTATCAAAGGCGGACACCCAATTAATTGAACTTCTTAAAAATACAAACGAAGATTATGTAGAGACGTACCAATATCACAACTTTTTGCCTCAACATAACAAATCACTGGTCTATTCGTATAAAGTAACAAAAACAAACAACGATGATGAAATTATTGGTTTTTTAAGTTTATGTTTTAAATTTGGAAATGAAATGAAAGGGGTTTTTTCTCATTTGGTGAGCAAAGACAACAAAGAGACCCTTTTGCTTTTGGATAAAAATTGTACGGTCATAGCTTCCAGCGATCAATACCATATTCCTCTTGGGGCACCTTTGGATATAGCTGTTGATGAACCTTTTAAAATAACTCAATTTGCTGGACGTGATTATATTATTAAGAGTTGTAAAACAAACGGTTATGAAGGATTTTATGGTTTAGGATGGATGGGACATATTATGATTCCATTAGAGAGTGCATTTAAGGTTTATATCAATGATGTAAAAATTGAAGATGAGATTTTATTTTCAATCATGCAAAATCAGGATTTATTTAAAAAAGAGTTACTGGAAATTCCAGAAAAAGCAGAACAGATTCAAGAGGAACTTGACCGCGCAGTTTGGAATGGGAATGTTATGCCTTTAGACAGCGCTTCACATAACGCTGATTTTGCGCGATCTATCTTAAGAGAGGTCAGAACCACCGGTGAAAAAACAAAAGCCTCCTTTAATACATCTATTGAAAAACTCAATCAAACCATTATCTCTTCGCTTTTGAGTAATGCAGAGTTTTTGGCCTCCTTATCCATTGATATTATGGACAGAAATCTCTATGAAAGAGCCAATGATTGCAGGTGGTGGGCTTTGACTTCAACTTTTAGAACCATATTGAATAAAAAAGAGATTACCGATGAAGAGAAAGAGCAAATAACCAATATATTAAAATATATCAATAATCTTTATACTGTTTACACCAATTTAATTGTGTACGACACAGAAGGTCTCATATTGGCTGTTTCCAATGAAAATGAAACACACAGAGTCAATACAAAACTCCAAACACAATGGTATAAAGACTCGTTAAACCTTAAAGACTCTTCTAAGTATTGTGTCTCTGAATTTGAAGAGACTTTTTTATACGACAATAAAAATACATATATCTACTGTGCTCCTATCTTCTCTTTCAAAGGAAATCACTGTGTGGGTGGAATAGCCATCGTCTTTGATTCAAAAACACAATTTCAGGGAATGCTTTGCGATGCATTACCTAAAACAGATAACAGTGTTAAAAAAGGTGTTTTTTCACTCTTTGTTGAGAAAAAAAGTAAAATCATCTTAAGTTCAAGTAATACACTGCACCAAGAAGGAACTGTTCTCTCAATTGAGAGTGATTTTTTTAATTTAAATCAGGGAGAATCTCTGTCTAAAATAATGCCATACAATGATAAATACTATATTATAGGGGCAAAATGCTCTTCTGGATACCGAGAGTACAAAAGTAACAGTGATGAATACAGCAATGATGTTTTGGCTTTTGTTTTTATAGAAGCGGGAGAGTTAAATGCGTATCAAAACAAAAAAGAAGATTACTATAATAACTTCTATAACTATCCTATAGGGCAACAAGATGAAGTTGAAGAGATTGCCACTTTTTATGTGGGTTCTAAATGGCTGGGTGTTAAAACATCTCAAGTTGTTGAAGCCATAAGCATTGACAATTTAGAAACCCCCATCTCTTTGGAATCAGATCACCACTTTAAAGGAACCATTGCTTATAAAAAGTATATTGTAAGCGTATTGGATATATCTTCCTTTATTAAAAACAAAGTAGAAAAAGAGAAAAGTGATATTGTTTTAGTTTCCTATCAAGGTTCAAGTCATAAACACACCATTGGTATTGTTGTTGATCGATTAGGGGAAATCTTAAAGGTGCCTACAAATTGCATCAAACCTTTTGAAGAGCACTTGATTTGTGGAGGTATGTTGGCACAAAGTATTGTACAGCCTCCACAAGATAGCAACTCTAAAAACCTTTTGACCATTTTAGATATATCAAAGATAGGGGCATTAAAACAATCAGCTTAAAACGGTAATATCTTCAAAATCGTTTTTATATTTTACATAATGAGCAGCATGATGGATTAATCCTTCAACATCTTTGGTGTCAAGTTGTTTAACCACTTTAGCAGGTGTTCCCATAATCAAAGAGTGAGGAGGGAATTTTTTTCCTGCAGTTACCAGTGAATTTGCACCAACAATACTTCCTTCTCCAATTTCTGCACCATCTAAAACAGTTGCACTCATTCCAATGAGGCAACCATTGCCAATAGTACAGCCATGAAGCATAACTTTATGTCCAATAGTGACATCATCACCAATAATGGCAGGAATGTCAAGATCGGTGTGTATCATAGAGAGATCTTGAATATTGCTTCTTTTACCAATAATAATTTGATTGACATCGGCTCTTAAGACACAGCCAAACCACACAGAAGACTCTTCTGCAATTTGTATGTTTCCTATTAAATCAGCACTGGGTGCAATCCAAGCAGTGGGGGCTATTTGGGGAGAAAATTCTTTAAATTTTATGAGCATAAAAAATCCTATAATCTGTTTAGAAATATTATAGCGATTCGGTTTTAAAATTGCAAATAGGAGACCAAATTAAGTTTTTAACTTAATTTGGCTTTATACTCTAAAATAATAGGTTCGGAATAGTTTGGAACATCATCATAGGTAAAAATTGCATAATACTTATCAATATCTTTTGCTCCAAAATCATCGTAAGTATAATTGTCTGTTCCTGCATAAAGTTTTTGACCATCTTGAGGAGAAAGAGGCTTTCTAAAAGCATTTTTAATGACTTTAGCTCCAACAAAATCGCTCTCTTTTGGATTTTCCCACATTACTTTTATTTTTCCAGCTTCCATAATGAGTTGAGCATTATTGACTTTACTGACAGGGTATCTTCTTTTAGGAATATGTTCAACAACCAATTTTGGGCTTAAATTATGGTTACTGATCTCCCAAGAGACACTTTTGTCTTTAATGACTTTTTGTGCAGATGTTGGTTTTAAAACCAAGGTTATATCGGCTTTCTCTTTTAATTTCTCATTTAAAATAATTTCGGAAAATGAATCAAAAACAAAATATTGTGTTTGATTGTTCTTAAGTTCAGTGGCACTGACATCATAACCAATATTTTGGATAACTTCCCTGTGGGTTAAGGCCTCATAATCTTTATTGATGGTGGCGTCAATAAATTCTAAATGAAATCGAATATCATCTTTAATGTAGATTTTTGTTGAATTGAGTTCAAAGTAAACACGGGTAATCATGGTGTCATTGTAAGGAGGTAAAGAAGACAAATTAAACTCAAAAGTTGAATATATTTTATGTCCATCTTTATCATAACCTGCTGTTATTTCATCATCTTTTATTGCCTGCTTGGAAACAGTACAGACACTTTTAGGGTATAAAACAGTGGTTGTGGGTTCTATGGTATAAGTCAATTCTAATCTTGGTCGATAGGACAATCCAAAACCAAATTTCCCGTAACCTATATCCCACTGCATCATCTGTTTGGTTCGTCCAACTCTTAAGCCTTTAGGACCTTCAACTCTTAATACAATCATTCCATCTTTGACAGATTTTTTTAAATCTATACACTCTAAACCAGATAAACTCCATGTTCTCCATATCCCTTGTGTCAATTGATGAGACTCTGTAGGTCTTCCAATATATCGAATGATTTCCATACTCTCCACGTCGTCAAAATCAGTGATATTTCCCATCGTTTCTTGATTGACTAAACCAACGTTCCACTCTCCATACTTTTCAATCGTAGTTGAGACTCTGTTGATGGGATAAAGATTAAAAGAGGCCAATTTGATCAATGCATTATCTGGAAGAGTTTTTACATTAATGGTGATAACAGCATAAGATACTCCTTTGCTCTCATCAACACCAACAAAAAGTGAATTAATTCCAAAGTGTTTGTCATTATTATTGAGATTTTCAGCCACATAACCCGTAGCTTTGGCATTGGCATAATAAGTTCGACTGTATTCATCATACTCAATCAGTGTTCTGACCTTAATTTGCGGATAAAAAGGAGATTTTTGATTGGTTTTTTTATTGACAACTCGAATGTTGTAGTAGTAGTCTCTGTTTGAGAAAAGGTTAATGTCTTTGTACTCTAAGTTCTGTGTTTTTGCAATTAAATTAGAGCTGTTGCAAAAATTTTTGTCTCTTTGACTTCTATAAATTTCGAAATAAATTTTATCATTTGTGGGATAATCCCATTTTAAATTCACATGATTTGAACCAAATTCTGTTACTTCAAAAGAGTTGACTCTTTTGACTGAATTGTTTTTAGCATAGTTATCGGTCTCTTTTAAAGCAGCAATCAAAGCGGGGATGTGTTCTCGGATATTTTCATTCATATCTTCCATATAATCACTGATATTACGAGTACCTACTTCTACAACAGTTGAAATAATGTTATGTGAATAATAAAACTCTCTTCCGCTTCCAGAGATAAGTTTTGCAGGTGGTTTCCCTTGATGAATTCCATACTCCCGTCCAGAAATTTTTCTGATCTCTTCAGCCATATTTGCACATAATGTATTCATATCGGTTGTGTCAAGAGTATCTTCATGTCTGAAATCATGCGCAGGAAAAAATACATTTCCTTGGCTGTGATAATCAAGCGCAATTGTAATATTGGGGTGGGCTAAAACAAAATCTCTTAAGGCACACGTTTCTGGTTCACTGAATGGTTCAGGTCCACCATAGACATTTGAAGTGGTTATGGTGGATTTGACAAAACCAATAGGAAAATTTCGATTTAAATCTACGCCATAGGTTCCATCGGCATTTTGTCTTCGGTTTTTTCTCCAAAAAGAGAAATGATTTCGTGCATACTCATATCCATCGGGATTGGCACAAGGTACCATGTAAATAGTACTGACATTAAGATAGGTTTGCAAAGTGGGATCGGTTTGTAAATTTTCTAAAACGTATGTTGCAAAATCTATGGCCAATTCATGTCCAATCCACTCTCTGGCATGAATGGTTCCTGTGAAAAAAAGTGCGGGTTTTTTATCGGCATTTTTTAAATCTTTTGAGATGGTAATGAGGTTTATTTCCCTCTTTTCCCACGTTTGTCCTATCGATTCTATTTTAAAATTATTGGGGTAATCATGCTGAAACTTTTTAAAAATTTCAGTCGATTCTTCATACGAACGATAAAGCTGTTTCAAAAAATTATTCTCCTATTTTCAATCTAGATTTCAGTTGAGCAAATTTACTTTTGCCAATACCTTCTAAATTTTTCAGTTCTTCTAAACTTGAAAATTTTCCATTTTTTTCTTTAAAATCAAGAATAATCTTTGCAAGTTTAGTACCAATTCCTTTTATTTTATTTAAACTCTCTTTGGTGACACTGTTAATATCCACTCTCATATCATCAATGTGATTATCCCAGGTTTTTAACATCTGTTCATCAATGGATTCAAGCTCTAATAAATCAGAAGCATCTGTAATGATATTTGCTTCAAGATAATCTTTAATATCTATTGCCAATTCATCTTCCATGCCATATAAACTCATCAAATCAGTCAATGTTGCATGGTTAAAATTAATTTTTTTACCATCAAAATGTGCTTCAACTTCACTGTTTTTATTCAAATCATTTTTAATGGGTAAATTTTCTGGTGCAATTGAATCTGGCAGATCATTTTCATTGCTCTGTTCCGATAATTCCATCTCAAAGGCATCATTTTTTTCATTGATATACCATGTTCCATCACATGAGGGTTTATATTTACTGAATCCAATATGTCTCATGGTTCTTAAAAGCGAAGAGTCAATTTTCCCCAACTCTTCCCATGAAAACATTGGAACATGAGGTTTGGGAAATCTGCCTTTAGAAAAATCCCACATCAGATATTGACAAATCCAATCTCTGACATAAGGAAAAGCTGCAAATGCTGTTGCGCACTCTAAAATATAAGGCTTATCGTTTTTTGCATCTATGGCAATATCACAAGCCCAATATTCTGCTTTTGCAGCTTTACTGGCTTTTACTGCAAGTTCTAATGCATTCATAGGAATATTGTTATACGACATTGAGCCCCCTTGTGAAGTATTGGTAATCCACTGTCCTTTTCCAGAAAATCGCCAAAACGCACAAATGGGTTTATGCCCAATAAGCATTACACGAATATCCCCCGAATGTTTTAAATCTATCGCATTTTGAGTATAAATTGGCGTATATTGTTTTTCATCCAACAGCTTTTTTGCTTCAGCAAAATTATTGGCTTTATGCACAAAATAACCACCATAATTTGATGGTCCATAACTTCGTTTGATGATTTGAGGGTAGGTTGCTTTTTTCTCTAAATAGTCATACCCTTTTTTCTTATCATAAAAAATCCTCGTTTTTGGAATAGCAATTTTATATTTTTCACAAAACAGAGTTACATTCTCTTTTGATTTATTTGAAAATTGTGTCTCAAGTGAGGGCACAAATCGTACGTGTGGCAACTCTTTTGCAATTTCAACAAAAGTTTCATACGCAGTTGCCGGGATATTTCCAATTAAAATATCAATTTTTTTTCTTTTTACCTCTTTGATAAATCTTTTTTTATCATTTTTCCAATGGTAAGTTACACTCTCAATTTTGTTCGGCCAGCCCTTAAAGTTTGATTTATCAAAAAATCTCAATACATAATCAAGATATAAAAATCCAAGTTTTGGTAGTTTGCTCATAATATTCCTTTATTATCTATTTTTTTGTTTTTCTGTCGATTAAATCAACGATCAATTCAATTTTTTTATCATTGAAATCAATCCCCAGTTTCTCTTGTTCTGGAGTTGCAAAAGCAGGAATGCCATTGACTTCAAGAACAACATACTTCTCTTTTTTTCTGTCATAAATAATATCTACGCCCGCAATATCTAACCCTGTAACTTTAGCCGCTTTCAGTGCCAATTTAATTACAGTCTCATTTGGCTCTCTTAAAAATACACTTCCACCACTTGTAACATTGGTACGCCAGTCACTTAATGCCGCTTTTCTTCCATAACAACCAACAAATTTTCCATCAACAATATCAACTCTGTAATCGGTGTTATCGTAGTCAATGAATTTTTCAACATAAAAATACCTTAAATTCATTTGATTTAAAAAAGGTATCAGCATATTGAGTGCTTCTTCACTGTCAATTTTTGTTAAACCAACACCACCCCAACCATCGGTTGGTTTATAGACCATTTTATCCCATTTTTTTATAATTGTTTTTAAATGATGGGTATCATCTCGATGACACAACTTATAATCTGCTGTTAAAACACCATGATTTCTGAGTAAAAATGAGGTATGAAACTTATCTTCGGTCAACTCAAAGGCATCAAAATTATTGATCATAGGTATGACTCTGTTGAGTGCTTTATACAGATACATTTGATATTGTGTTTGCTCTCCCGCATTATAGGAAAAAAACAGATCCAATTTGTTTAATTTTAGACCGTTATGAATAATATGCGCATTTTTAACAATGGCTTCTCTTAGGTTAATATTAGGAACAACTTCAATATCACGTTCATTTAACTGTTTAATCAATTTTTCTTGAATTTTATCGCCACCACTGTTTTGATAAAGCCACATACCAATTTTTCTTTTTTCCATAACAGGCTCCTTTTAATTATGTGTTTGATAATGAGTTAATATTTTAGTCATCATCTCAATTCTTTGTTTAAAACTGCTTTTTAATGCTTTCTCATGCAAGGTGTGATCTCCATCTCCAAATGGACCAAATCCATCTAATGTAATCACGCCACAACTTGCTACAATATTGGCATCGCTGACACCGCCTCTTTTTTCTGTTTGAATCTTTAAATTTGTGATTTTTTCAAGTTTTGCAATAAAGTTCGTTTGCGATTCATTGGGTTCCATAACATCTCTTTGAATGCCACCACTCAGAGTTGATTGAGTACCTGCTACATAAGAAGTGCTGACAATTTCATTGAGAGCATTTAAGACTCTTTCTCGTTCATCATTGGTGGTGTACCGTATCTCAATGAGCAACTCACACTTTGGAGAGATGGTGTTTGCCCCAATTCCTCCTGTGATTTTTCCTACATTGACCGTAGTTCCAATATCAATATTGGTCAAAGCCACCAATTTTTGCAATTTATACGACGCTTCTAAATTGGCATCTATCCCTTTTAAATATGATGTTCCCGCATGAGATGCTTTCCCCTCAATAGCAATAGTAAAAGTGCCCACACCTTTACGTCCAGTAACAATCTCAAGGTTTTCACCCGCAGCTTCAAAGACAAAACAGTAATCATAATTGGGAGCCAAAGAGGCTGTGAGGAACTTTGAATCATCGCTTCCCGTCTCTTCATCTGAGACAAGCAGAAAATCAATATTAAAAATTTCGCCTTGTTGTTTATAAATATTTCTCAAAGCTTCCAGCGCTACAATATTTCCGCCTTTCATGTCACATGCACCTGGTCCATAAATCCAAGTTTCATCTTCTGTGACTGTCTCAAAAGTATCAGGTGGGAACACAGTATCATTGTGCCCTAAAAGCAATATTTTAATGCCCTCTTTTTTTTGTGAGGTAAAAAGCAAATGATTGCCCAATAATTCACGAGTGTGAACTGTTTTTTGAAAGTTTAACTTTTCGAGCCAAATTGACATGATTGTGCCAACTTCATCGACACCACTTTTATTTTTTGTGTATGAGTTTATGCTCATTATTGTTTTTAAATCGTTCAGATAGTTCATGTGTTTCCAAATATTAAAATGAGAGAGATATTACTATAAAAAAGTAGCATTTTGGTAACAAAAATAATTTTACAATAAATTATTTAAATAATGGTAACACAATTGAGTAAAAGTAGAAAAAATAAGGTGGCTATTTTTTAGCCACCTTGGAATATATTTTATTTTCGTTTTTGTCCAGCGATGATAAATCTTAAGGCATTCAGTCGGATAAATCCTTCTGCATCTTTTTGATTGTATACGGCATCTGCTTCAAAAGTTGAGTGAGCTTCAGAGTATAATGAGTTGACCGATTCTCGTCCAACAACCATTACATTTCCTTTATAGAGTTTTAATCTGACTGTTCCTTCAACAAATTTTTGTGTTGAATCAATGGCAGCTTGAAGCATTTCTCTTTCAGGTGAGAACCAATACCCTTGGTAGATCAGTTTGGCATATCTTGGCATCATTTCATCTTTTAAATGTGCTGCTTCTCTGTCTAAACAAATTGATTCAATGGCTCTGTGTGCTTTTAATAAAATGGTTCCACCTGGTGTTTCATAACAACCACGTGCTTTCATACCAACATATCGGTTTTCAACAATATCTACTCTTCCAATACCGTGTTTATTTCCATAGTCATTGAGTTTTTTTAATAATGTTGCCGGAGACAACTCTTCACCATTAATAGAAATAGGGTCTCCATTTTTATAGCCAATCGTAATATATTCCGCTTCATCAGGTGCTTTTTCGGGAGCCGTTGTCCATAACCACATTGACTCTTCTGGTTCATTATTTGGATTTTCTAAATGCAATCCCTCATAAGAGATGTGTAAAAGGTTGGCATCCATTGAGTAGGGGCTTACTTTTGGGTTTCCATTTTCATCCATATGTTTTTTAGAGATTTCAATTCCATGTTGTTTTGCATAAGCCAATAAACTCTCTCTTGAGTTTAATTCCCACTCTCTCCAAGGTGCAATTACTGTAATATCAGGTCGTAAACCCAAATACCCTAATTCAAATCTTACTTGATCATTTCCTTTCCCCGTTGCCCCATGAGAAACGGCATCTGCACCCATTTTATTGGCAATTTCAATTTGTTTTTTAGCAATAAGTGGTCGAGCAATTGAAGTACCTAACAGATACTCTCCCTCATAAATTGCATTGGCTCTGAACATTGGGAAAACGTAATCTTTTACAAACTCTTCTTTTATGTCTAAAATAAAAATATTTTCTGGTTTAATGCCACATGATAACGCTTTTTCACGTGCGGGTTCTACCTCTTCCCCTTGTCCTAAATCTGCTGTAAAAGTAATCACTTCAGCGTTGTATTCATCTTGAAGCCACTTTAAAATAATTGAAGTATCTAAACCTCCGCTATAAGCAAGGACTACTTTTTTAACATCTTTTTTGCTCATTGTTTCTCCATTGTTTTATTAATTGTTTCTGTCTTTTAAAGAGGCTTATTTTATCTAAAATTAGCTATAATCTTCTTTATGAGAATAGATAAATTTTTAAATGCTGTAAATATAACAAAAAGAAGAGCTGTTGCTGAGGATATGTGCGAACATCAAGTTGTTTTTATCAATAACAGTTGCGTTAAAAAAGCCAAAGAGGTTAAGGTCGGAGATATTATAGAGATTAAATATCTTGAATACAGTGACAAGTTTGAAGTTTTACAAATACCTACAACCAAATCAACACCAAAATCTAAACAGTTAGATTATGTCAAAAAAATACAATAATTAGGATATATCATGTTTAATAAAACCAAATTAAAATTCGATGATATTTTTGAGCACAGATTACCAGATGATACAGTAAGACAGTATTTGATTAAGCTCTATGAAGAAGGGGAAACAGCAGAAGATATTGCTGCTGCTGCAAGCGCTATGAGAGAACACTTTATTCCTCTCCCAATCCCATACCATTTAAAAGAGAAGTTAATTGATAATTGTGGAACAGGTGGCGATAAAAGCAACAGTTTTAATATCTCCACAACGGTTTCGATTCTTTTGGCTGCGTGTGGATGTATCGTTGCTAAACATGGGAACAGAAGCATCACAAGTAACAGTGGAAGTGCTGACATGCTTGAAGCTTTGGGACTGAATTTGTCATTAACATTGGAACAACAAGCGGAGTTTCTTGAAAAAACGGGTTTTTGTTTTATGTTTGCAGTCAATCATCATCCTGCCATGAAATATATCATGCCCATTCGAAAAAGCATACCCCATCGAACCATTTTTAATATTTTAGGGCCACTTTCAAATCCAGCAACGGTTCATAAACAGTTTATGGGCGTTTTTAATAAAGAGTTTGTACCCAAAGTGGCAAATGCATTGGCACTTTTAGGGACAAAAAGAGCCATGGTAGTCAGTTCAAATGATGGTATGGATGAAATATCAATTTCTGACATTACGTATGCAGCTTTTGTTGATCATGGCACCATTCGAGAGTTTATCATTGACCCAAGAGAGTATGGCATGGATTTTTATGCAAAAAGTGAAGTTGAGGGGGGAACACCTCAAGAGAATGCGCAAACGACCAAAGATATTTTATGTGGAAAAATTAATGGTGCAAAATTGGATATTGTTTTAATCAATGCAGCCGCATCGCTTTTGGTTGATGGAAAAGTCCAAACCACAGATGAGGGAATTGAAATGGCAAGAAATGCCATTAAATCTGGTGCAGCAAAAGAGAAATTAGAAGAGATAATTCAAGTTTCCAACTCATTGGTGTAGGTTTAATTTTGAATAAATCGTTTGAACTTTCACTGAATAATTTGAGCAAACTTACTGCCTATCTTCAAAAAACGATTGCGGGGAAAGATTGTGTAGTATTGTTGCAAGGAGATTTGGCCAGTGGAAAAACAACTTTGGTTCAAGAGTATTTAAAATCACTCAATCTTACAGATGAAGTTACCTCTCCAACTTTTTGTTTACAAAACATTTATGAGGGTGAAATTTATCATTATGATATATACAACAAAACATTGGAAGAGTTCATCTCTTTGGGACTATTAGAAGAGTTTGAAAAAGAGGGTATACACTTTGTAGAATGGGGCGATGAAACACTCGAAGAGCTTTTAAGAAGTTACGGATTTGAAATCTTAATAATAAAAATAGAAAAATTAAATGAGAAAAGGCGATATACAATTTATGCATAAATTAGAAATAAAAGATATTACAAAAAGAATCAAAAAAACTCAAATTTTACATGGAATCAGCCTTGAAGTAAACAGCGGAGAAATTGTTGGGCTTTTAGGTCCCAATGGAGCGGGAAAAACAACCAGTTTTTATACCGTTTGTGGTTTGGTTCAACCCACAAGTGGAGATGTTTTCTTTGATGGTGTTAATATTACTGCACTCCCACTACATAAACGAGCATTAAAAGGAATTGGTTATTTGCCTCAAGAGTCATCTATTTTTAAAGACTTAAGTGTGGAAGATAACTTAATGCTTGCAGCGCAAGTGGTCACAGAAGATAAATTGGAACAACACAAACGTGTTGAGGAGTTGCTCTCTGTTTTTAATATTGAACCCATACGACAAAGAAAAGGTATTTCGTTATCTGGAGGGGAAAGAAGAAGAACTGAAATTGCTCGAGCACTTATCTCTCAACCAAAATTTTTGTTATTAGATGAGCCTTTTGCAGGAGTTGATCCCATTGCTGTTAAAGATATTCAAGAGATTATTCATCAACTCTCAAAAAGAGGGATAGGTATACTCATTACCGATCACAATGTTCGAGAAACACTGCAAATATGTGACCGTGCATATGTAATGAAAAGTGGAAATGTTTTAGCCAGTGGTGATGCAGAAGACATTAAAACTGATGGAAGCGTAAGAGAGCACTATTTGGGAGAAAACTTTACTTTTTAGTCATTAAATTTTAATGACTCTGTTTTTCCCTTGGCTTTTTGCTTTATACAAGGCATTATCGGCTCTTTTTATAAAAGATGTTTCACAATCACTCTCTTGCAGTTGTGCAACACCAAAACTGGCTGTTACAATTTTATTGATATTATCCATGGTAAAAGAAGCCATTGAAGCTCTGATTTTTTCAGCAACAACACATGCATTATCAAGTGCAGTTTCAGGCAATAAAACAATAAACTCTTCTCCACCCCAACGTACAACGGTGTCAGAATCTCTTACAGCAGTAGTTGTGATTTTGGTAATGACTTTTAAGACATAATCTCCCTCTTCATGACCAAAAGTATCATTAATATCTTTAAAATCATCAATATCAAAAATAATAAGAGAAAGAGGGTTAGAATATCTTCGGTTTCTGCGTATCTCTTTTGTAAAAATAGAGTGAAACTTTTGTCGGTTAAAAAGGCCTGTGAGTTGATCGTGATGTGCTTGATACTCTAAAAGATTTGATTTTTGTTTGATTTCTGTAATATCTGTCAAAGATATAACATAATAGAGACCATTATCATCATATTCATGAATATTAATGGTAAAAATTCTGTCTGTATTGTTTTGGTTTTTTATCTTTACAACTCTTTTGAGTTCATGTGTGTTTTGCAAGTGTGTTATCCATGATTCACCACAATCAAGCAGATCATTGCTGAAAAAGTGTTCGTCTTGTTGAAATAGAGTTGAGATACAGTGGTGAGTTCTAAAAAACTCTTCTTTTGAACTGACATTAAAAAAATCCAAAAACGTTTGATTGACATGGTTAATACTCTTCCCATTGCTGACAACAACCATATTGTCTTGGGCATCAAGAATACGTTTAATCTTTTTGATTCCCTCTTCAACTTTATTTTCCAAAGAGAAATTTAACGCTTCAAGTTCTCGTCTTAAAAATATTGGTTCAATGGCTTTAACCATACAATCTAAAAGTTGGTATAAATCTACTGGTTTCATGGCATAGGCATCTACACCAATATCAATGGCTTTTTTCAAAAAATCAGGATCATTGTGCGCAGAAGTAATAACAATGGGTATATTGGGATTAATCTTTTGTATGGCTTCACACATCTCAAGACCACCCATTTTTGGCATGTTAATATCTGTAACAATCAAATCAATTTGCTGATTCTGCTTAAATTTTTCAAGACCATCCAAACCATTTTCAGCAACAACAATATCTTTGACAATTGCTTTAATGGTTTTGGCGGTAAAATTTCTCACATCTTCTTCATCTTCTACGTAAAGAACTTTTATATTTTGTAGTATTTTTTTATTAATCATATATTCTCTTTATCTTTGCAACTGTAGAGTGTGGGCGATTTAAGAGGCGCCGAAAAGTAGTATCCTTGTGAATAATCGGCTCCTAAATCTTTAATGGCATGGTAAATGTCTTTATTCTCAACATACTCTGCAATGGTTTTTAAATTTAAGCTTTTGGCAAAATCGATGATGGTTTTAGTCACCTTATAAGAGTTCTCATCATTGACGATATTTTTAACCAATGAGGCATCAATTTTAAGGTAATCAATATTCATTTTGAGTAGGTGCTCGAAATTAGAATATCCACTGCCAAAGTCATCTATGGCTACTTTACACCCCATGGCTTTAACTTCATTGATAAAATTTGCTAAAATGGTGTAATTTTTAATCCCTTCATCTTCAAGTATTTCAAAAACCACCTTGTTTGATACATCATACAATTTAAACATCTCTTTGATAAAAAGTAAAAAATCTTGATTTTCAATGTCTTCGTATGAGATATTAACACTGAACTCAAAGTCAAGATTTTCAAACTCTTTGAAAGATTTTTGTATTACTGAACGTGTAATTTTGTGGTATTGATTTGATTTTTTTGAAATGTCTAAAAAGAAAAAAGGTGAAATAATGCTCTCTTCGTCAATCATTCTAACCAAACATTCATACTTTTCAACTTTAAGAGTAAGATTATTAACTAAAGGCTGATAATAGACAATAATATTATCTTTTAACAGAGCCGTTTTAAGCTTTTTTGTCCAAATCATATTATTTTTATACTCTTCTAAATTATCCAGTTCATCATAAAAAACCAAATAATCTTTATGATCTTTTTTGGCAGCTTGTAAAGCCAAATCTGCTGTAATGAGTTTGTTATTTTTGGTTGAAAAAGATATTCCGGCGGTTACTCTTGTATCAATTTCATATTGGTCAAAAACAAATACTTTTTTTTCTATTGTGTCAATTGTTTTTCTCACAACATCGGTAAACTCTTCTTTGTTGTTTGAAGTATTAGAGATGCAGTAAATGTCTGCAGGAAATTTATAGAGTTTCATATGAGAATAGGGCTTAATGTAATCAACAATAATCAGTGCCAACTCTTTTAAAATATGATCTCCAGTTTTATGTCCATAAAAATCATTAATCTCTTTGAATGAATTGATATCAATTACGGCCAATGAAACAATCTCTTTTTCATCGTATCGTAAATCATGAATCAGTTTTGTTCTGTTTTCAAGTTTAGTTAAATCATCGGTATATAAAATATTGGTAATTTGTGTTTCGTGTTCAATCTCTTTAGTAACATCACGTAAATAGACCACATAGGTATCATACTCATTTAAATAGGTAGTTTTTACATTATATGTCTGCTCTTTATTTTTATGAGAGAGAAACAGATTGGTATTACTCTCTTTTTGGGAATTTTCAAACCAAGTTGAGTTAATCTCTTTATAGAGATGATTGTTTTTTTTGCTGAACAATTCATTTATCTCTTTGATTTCATCATGTAATTGTTCAATAGATTCAAACTGTAAAAGGGCCAGTAGAAGTTCATTGGCAAAAATAACTTTATTATTTTGAATCAATAAGTTTGGTAAATAAGAGGCATCCATAGCTGCTTTTATAAAATTTTGCAGCTTTAACTCTTTGTTGTGAATCTTCATGTATTGTTTTATTTTTATGCCAACTTCATCACTGTCGATAGGTTTGTTTATGTAGTCCAATACATTAATATATTTGGCAATATTATCGTGTTTGATGTTTTCACTCATATAAATGATGGGCAGATTGCTTTTAAGAACGCGTTCGTGTTGTTTTTTATTCAAAAGAGTGGTTGATAAAAAAATTAAATTGACTGCGTCCAGTTGATTTAAAATCTCTTCATGGTCATTGGATGAAATAATATTTAAATTATCCATGAGTGTATTGAAGCCCTTAAATATCTCTTTACACATATTTAAGTCTTCATTGCAAAACATGACAGTAAATTGCATTCTTTCCCTTTAAACTAATTGTTACATTCTACACTAACGAAATTTAAAAGAAAATTTATCCAAAAATCTTTAAGGCATTTTGTAAATCTTCTTGCGTATCTATACCAAAAGATTTTGACTCAACTTCTACCATAGCAATTTTATTTCCATAATAAATGGCTCTTAATTGTTCAAGCTTTTCTATGTGTTCAATGGGTGCCATTTTTAAAGAGCAAAAAGCATTTAAACTTTTTTTAGTAAAACCATAAATACCTAAATGACCACAATAAGTTGCCTTTTCATAATGATCTCGGTAATAAGGAATTTTACTTCTTGAAAAATAGATGGCATTATCATTGCCATCAAGTAATACTTTAACATGATTGGGATCATCTGCAAGTTGTGAACTGATTTTTTTATGACAACTCACCATCATAATATCTTCACCGTTTTGTTGAATGCTTTTTACTCTATTGATAACACTTTGTACAACTTGTGGTTCAATAAATGGCTCATCACCTTGAACATTAACAATAATTTCATCCTCATTTAAACCTAAAAGATTGACCGCTTCATTGATTCGGTCTGTTCCACTTTGATGACTGCTAGAGGTTAATACTGCTTCAAAACCATGTTTATTGGCCAATTCAACCACCTCTTTTGAATCGGTTGCAATAACTACTTTGTCTAAAGAACTGACCTGTTTCGCTGTTTTGATTACCATGGGTAATCCTAAAATATCAACTAAAATTTTGTTTTCAAATCGACTTGAATTTAATCTTGCTGGAATTATAATCATATGTGTGTCTAACCTTTATTATTTCATTGGAAGTTTAATGATAAATCGTGCACCCGTACTGTGATTGGTTGCTTCTATGGAACCTCCCAAGTGCGTTTCGATAATCATTTTACACGTGTAAAGCCCAAGGCCAACACCATGCTGTAGCTCTTTTGTACTAAAATAGGGCTCAAAAATTTTACCCAGTATTTCCTCTTTAATCCCTTTACCATTATCACTGATTTCAAAATAAATCATTTCATCAAGATAATATTGCTTTAATTTAATCACACCATTTTTAACGCCGTTTCTCAAAATGGCCTCTTTTGAGTTAATCAACATATTGACCAAAATCGTGGTTAATTCATTTTGATAGGTTTCAAAAGAGGGGGTATCTTCCATAATATCTTTGACAAAATCAATGCCAACAGCCTCTCTGTCATTTTTAAACGTCTCAATGGCTTTATTTATAACCGTTTTAGGATCTACAATCTTTTTTACACTTTTCAGATTGATATAGTTCTGAAACTCCTCTATCGTTTGAGATAACTCTCCTGCCGTGTTTTTAATGTTTTCTAAAACAGCAACAACTTTTTCTGGGTTTGGCTCTAAATCCATGGAGTATTCCAGTTCCAATTTTTGTGCTTGAATGGAGATAATATTTAAAGGTTGTCTCCACTCATGCGAGACCATTTGCAGCGTTTCTGCCATGATAGCAAGTTTGGATTGTTGGACTAAAATTTGATCTTTTTGTTTAATTTCATCTTGTGCAACACTGACTTGATTGGTCAAATTTTTCTTTTGTGATGCTAAAATTAACTCATTGGTAATGTCAAACATTAAGGTTGTAAAACCTGTAATATCTCCATATTTATTGTACATGGGTTTTAATCGTATGTTTAGCCAAAAAGGTGAACCATCTTTTTTGATACATTTAAGGTTTCCACTCCACTCATTATTTGTTTTTACTGTTTCCCAGAGTGCATCAATGGTTGCTTGTGAGGTATCTTTATGAAGTAAAATATTTTGGTCTTGCCCCAATAGCTCTTTTTTTGAATAACCACTTAAACTGCTGAATGCAGAACTGACTTTAGTAATAATTCGATTTAAATCGGTGTGTGTTGACATCACATATTTATCTAAAATTTCATCATCAGATATCTGTTTTGTAATATCTTTTGCATTCACAACATAAAATTTTTGATTTAACATTAAAGAGACTGTAATTTGCAAATAGACATTTTTTTTATCTTTTCTTTGACAAACTACTTGTACTTCTGTGGTATATTTATTGGCAATATTTTGTTCTAAAAGTTCTTTAAAATCTTTTTTATAAGAATCATCAAGCATTAAGTCTTCAAAGGTCATTTGTAACAACTCTTCTTTAGGATAACCTAAAATCGGAGAGAACGCATTATTGACATAAATAAACTTGCTGTTTTTATCAATAATTCCAATACCATTCCAGGAATTATTAATTATTTCTCTGAGTTCATTATTACTTTGCTTTAATTTATCGATTTCAGCAGACATTTAAAACCTTATTTTTATCATTTAAGTGAATTTATTATATTATATTTATTCTAAAAGAAGGGATAAAATCAATGTTACAAAATAATGAAAATAATAATAAAACCATAACGGTAATTGATACCTTTGGATTTTTATTCAGAAGTTTTTATGCTCTGCCACCACTGAAATCAAAATCAGGCTTTCCAACTGGTTTATTAACAGGATTTATGAATTTTATATCAAACATAGGAAAAGATTTTCAAACAGACTATATTGTTTTTGCATTGGATTCAAAAGGGGATACCTTTAGAAATGAGTTATACAGTGAATATAAAGCTCACAGACAAGAAGTGCCTCAAGATTTACTGACACAACTTCCTATTGCCATTTCTTGGATTGAAAAAATGGGTTTTAAAACAGCATCACGCGTTGGTTTTGAAGCAGATGATATTGTTGCTTCCATTGCGCACGATGCAAGAGAAAAGGGCTTAATTGTCCGAATTGTCAGTCATGACAAAGATTTATATCAACTCATTGACGACAACAAAATATTTCTTTTTGATCCCATTAAAAAAGAGATTGTCAATGAAGAGAAATGCATTACAAAATATGGAGTTAAACCGATTCAATTTATCGATTACCAAGCTCTCATTGGTGACAGTGCAGATAATATACCTGGTGTAAAAGGCGTAGGCGCTAAAACTGCACAAGCATTGCTTGAACAGTATGAGACCTTAGATAATATTTATGCCAACTTAGAAAATATTGAAAAACCACGATGGGCAAAACTGCTCGATGAAAACAAAGAGATGGCCTATTTGAGTAAAAAGTTAGTAACGTTAAAAACCGATTCGCACTGTATTGAAGTCTTAGAAGAGTTTTTACTCCCACGTGAAAATCCCATTTTGAAAATTGAAAATACACTTTTGGAGTATGATTTAAATAAAATCATTGAACGTGTTCACCAAAATGGCTTAAATTATAAAACCCATATGCCCTCACAAACACAACCTGTCGTTGTTGAAAAAAAAGAGAGTGCATTTGAATCCATTTTGGTTCAAAATGCGGAAGAGATGTTTAAGATAATTGATTCCATATTACCGGATGATATTGTGGCTTTTGATACAGAAACCACCAGTGTTGATGCGAAAAAAGCTTCTATTGTCGGTTTTTCATTCTGTTTTAATGACACCAAAGCCTATTATGTGCCTATTGGACACTTTTATCTGGGAGTAGGAGAACAAATTTCAAAAGAAAATGCCAAAGAGGCAATTTTAAAACTCAATGCCCACAAACTTGTATTGCAAAATTTCAAATACGATTCGCAAATCATAAAACACAATTTTGACATTGAATTGAAGCTTTATGCCGACACCATGATATTGGCTTGGCTTTTAAACAGTGATGAAAAAGTTGGGTTAGATTACTTGGCTGATAAATATTTTTCACACACAATGATTGGCTTTAATGATGTGGTTAAAAAAGGTGAAAATTTTTCCAACGTTGATTTAGAAAAAGCATCTCAATATGCAGCTGAAGATGCATATATGACCTATAAACTCTACTATAAATTGCTTGATGAATTCAAAAAAAATGGTTGTGAACATTTGTTAGAGATTGCCAAAAATGTTGAGTTTGATTTTATTCATGTATTAACATATATGCAAGAAAATGGTATTAAAGTCAATACTGCGTTATTTAAAGAACTCAAAGAGTCTAACATTAAATATCTTCAAAACCTAACCTCAAAAATTTATGAAGAAGCAGGAAGTGAGTTTAATATTAACTCCACCAAACAGCTGGGGGTAATTTTATTTGAACATTTAAATCTACCTCCAACAAAAAAGACCAAAACGGGTTACAGTACCAACGAAGCTGTTTTAAGCAAATTGGTTGATAAACATCCGCTTATCCCACTGCTTTTAGAGTACAGAGAAGCGTATAAACTTCAATCAACATACATTGAACCACTTTTAGAATTGGCGCTAAAAGACAAAGAGAATAAGATATACACCTCTTTTTTACAAACAGGAACCGCCACAGGAAGATTGAGCAGTAAAAACCCCAATTTACAAAATATTCCCGTTAAAAGTGAAGCAGGAAAAGCGATCAGAAATGGCTTTATTGCCAGTGAAAATAAAATTTTAATCGGTATTGATTACTCTCAAATTGAGCTAAGATTATTGGCTCACTTTTCCAAAGATAAAGCATTGGTTGAGGCTTTTCAAAAGGGTCTTGATATTCACATGCAAACAGCCATAAAAATATTTGGTGAAGAGGAAGCTGCTTCTAAAAGAAATATAGCAAAATCAATTAACTTTGGATTGCTTTATGGAATGGGAAGTAAAAAATTAGGAGAAACCTTAGGCATTGCATCAACTGAAGCAAAAAAGTATATAGAGTCATATTTTGAAGCCTTTTCAAGTGTTAAAGAGTACTTAAAGTCCATAGAGGATTTTGCATTAGAACATGGTTTTGTCGAGACTTTGCTTAAAAGACGAAGAAATTTTGATTTTAACAGTGCAGGGGGAATGCAAAGAGCTATGTATTTAAGGGAAGCTGTCAATACTTTGTTTCAAGGAAGTGCGGCTGATTTAATCAAACTTTCTATGATTGAAATTTATAAAAAGTATAAAGACAACAGTGACTTAAAAATGCTTTTACAAATACATGATGAACTTATTTTTGAAGCGACTGAATCAAAAGCCGATGAATTTGCTCAAGATTTAAAAAATATCATGATAAATGTCTATAAATTGGGCATTCCATTGGAAGTCAGCCTCTCCTTATCTAAAAGTTGGGGAACCTTAAAATAATTATTTTTTTCCAATAAAAAATTATTTTCCTTTGACAAATGAAATTATTTTTGCTAATATAACGCCAGATATTACATTAAGAGAGTAAACAATGCTTAAATCAGTCAAAAATATCAGAAAATTAAATAATGCCAAAATGTTATTCCTCAGTAATGACAGGGAAATTAAAACAACAATAGAGTCAGAATTTGATGAATATTTTAAAGAGATAAAAATTATAACCAATGCAAGTAATGCCTTAACTATTTTGAAAGAGAACAAATTTGATATTCTTTTAATTGACACTTCTATGGACAATAAAACACTCCAAGAATTTTGTGAAATGCTCCTTGAAAGTAAATTGTCAATTCCTAAAATTGTTATCACTTCAGATGATAATGATGAAAATATTGTCACTGCAATTAACTGCAGTGCCTATACCATTTTATCAAAACCATTAAAACCAAAAGATTTAAAACTCGCAACAATCATGTGTTTAAATCAAACCAAAAGAAGCGATAAATTGGAGTTTCAAGATGGCATGTATTATGACGAATACCGAGATCAATTCTATAAAGAGGGCGGGTATCTCATTGAATTTACAAAATTAGAGAAAGCATTTTTAAAACTCCTAATCAGCAGAAAAGATGAAATTACAAATTATGATTTAATTAAAGAAGTGGTATGGAAAGGTAAAGATATGTCTATCTTTACAATGAGGAATATTGTCAATAAAATCAGACAAAAAACATATTATGATATTATCAAGAATAAGTCCAATAAAGGATATATCATCGATTATATTAAAAAATAAAAGTCATTTTAAGGTGATGTCATGGAAGAAATAGTTGTTTCTAAAGAGGAACTTATATTAATGTTTGAAGAAGAGAGAATTATTGATTCTGGATCAGGATGGATAATGAATGATAATGAAGTTGAAATCATTGCTCTTCATGACGTTGACCCAAAATTTCTACAAGATATTACAAATGCAAAATTTTATAAAATAATAGTTAAAGGTAAAAAATAATGTCACACTGTCCCTTCTGTAAGAAAAAAATAGCAATGAGCAAAGCATTTTGTTCAAGAAATTGTAAAGAAAATTATTTTCAATTAATAGCAATTCAAGTACCAAAGCCATTTTTGAAAAGAATTTTTGTTTTTTGCACACAGGAACAAAGAGATGCTGAGATTGAAAATTTTGCACACAGACATGGATGGAGGCTTGATCTTTTAAGAAATAAAATAGATGAATTAGCAATCGATCATGGGTATGTTAATACAAGCCTATAGACTCAATGGAAGAACTCAACTCAGATATCTCTATATTGGAGCAATCAACACTACTTTATGTTGAGAATGACAAAACAACCAACAGCAAAAATCTTGAATTATTTAAAAAGAAATTTAAAGAGGTCATTGTAGCCTACGATGGTAATGAGGCATTAAATTTTTATAAAAAAAGAAAAAATGAGATTGATTTAATCTTAACAACTATCTCTATGCCCAATGGAAGTGGCATAGAGTTAATGAAAAACATTCGTGAACTCAACGATTGGGATACCCCAATACTGGTCTCAACTGAACTCTCTGAAAACTCTATACTTTTGGCTGAAGCCATAAAATTTAAAGTTGCCAATATTATTTTAAAACCTCTTCAAGAGGGCACTTTTTTAAAAATTATAAAGGATATATTGTCTGAAAAACAAAAAGAGCATATCATTGAAGTACAAAAAAATGAGTTGGAACAATTCAAATATGTTTTAGACAAATTAAATATGGTTTCAGAGACCGATTTAGAAGGAAAGATTACCTATGTCAATCAAAGATTTTGTGATATAACCGGTTACACAAAAGAGGAACTCATTGGGAAAAAACACAATATTGTACGACATCCCGATACCAGCGATGACCTTTATAAAAAAATGTGGGAAAATTTAAGTGAAGGTAAAAATTGGCTGGGTAAAATTAAAAACAGAGCCAAAGATGGTTCAACATATCACATAAAAATAATTATTATTCCTCTTTTAAATGATAAGGGGCATATAGAAAAATATATGGGCAGTGCTTTTCTTATTACAGATATTGAAGAGGAGAAACAAAATTTAAAAAAATTTATTCTTTCTCAAAAACTTGATCAAATGAATACTCGAAAAGCAACTCAAGAAGAAATTAACAACAGAGCAAGAGAGCTTGTTTTAAAAGCCAAACAAGATGCCGTTGAAAAAGAAGAAAAATTTGTCAAATATCTCAGAGAACTGGAAGAAGAGTTAAAACGTTTACGCATTATACGAGAGAGAGATAAAAAACAAATTGCATTCTTAGAGAAAGAGTATAAAGAGTATATAGATACCACCGATACGGAAAAAAGAATTTTTCAAGAAAAAATGGAAAAAACAATATTGGCGGGTAGACAATCTTATGATAAATTTAATTTTCTAAAGAAAAAAAATGATGCCTTAGCATTAAAACTGAAAAAATCGCAAGAGGGCATTACTACACTACAAGCGTATGTTGATGAATACAGGGCAAAAATAGAAAACCTTCAAGATGTCATAAAAATGCACGAAAAAACAATAACAGAACTAAAAGAGGGAAAACACTGAATCTCTTAATGAGATTGAGTGCGTTTGATGTAAATAAGTGCAAAAAGCGTAACTAAAATAGAGATAAATGAGATGAGCATTCCCATTGTAAGCCAATTTGAGTAAATGAATCCCAACTGGATATCGGGTTCTCTGAAAAACTCTGCGATAATTCGGGCTATTGAGTATAAAAAACCATACATAATGGCCAACTCTCCATTAAAACTTTTTCTGGTTCTGTAAACATAAAGAATGATAAAAACAATTAACCCTTCAAGTATGGCTTCATAGAGTTGCGAAGGGTGTCTTAATACTCCATTGACATCAATTGCCCAAGAAACATCAGTAATGCGTCCCACAAGCTCTTGGTTAAAGAAGTTACCAATACGTCCCAAAATGTATCCAGCACTGATACCCAATACAGCAATGTCTGCTAAAAACCAAAAAGAGAGTTTGTTTTTTCTACAAAACAGATAAGAAGCGAGGATAAAGCCAAAAAAAGCTCCATGATAACTCATGCCTGAAATTCCAGCATACACGCCATTGATATAAGGATTAAATATTTGCCAAGGGTGGGTGAGGTAATAACTTGTATGGGTATCATAAAAAAGAACATAACCTATTCGAGCACCTAAAATTACACCAATTTCAGCCCACCAAACATAACTGTCAAATTGTTCATTTTTTATGGGCAACTTATCTTTTTTTATAATCCATTTTGCCACAAAAATTGCACTTAAAAGCGCTGAGGCATACATGATTCCATACCAATGCACAGCAATAGAACCCAAATGAAAGGCTATTGGGTTAAAATGTTCATAAATATGTTGCCAAAACTCCATTAACTCTCCAAAGCTTGTGCAATCAGTTCAATAGGGTTTTTAAAGATAACATCATCCACTTTGGCTTGATAAAGAGAGTTGGTAATTTGCATTCTGCATGCACTGCACTCAGCACTTACAATATTGGCCTTGGTCTCTTTTATCATAGCAGCTTTAGGAGCACCAGCTGCTTTAGCAAAACTGTATTTTTCTGTTTGCATGGTTACGCCGCCAAAACCACAACATCTGTTTGGATCACTCATCTCTTGAATTTTATAATTTTGAGACAACAATGCACGAGGCTCTTTATGAATGCCTTGCATCTTTTTAGCATGACAAGGGTCATGATAGGTTACTAAGTCATTAACATTTTGACCTTTTGAAGCCAATAAAGCTTTTAACTTGGTATTTTTTTCCAACCATTGAGTTGCCATTTTAACTTTAGGAGCAATCTTTTCGGCTCTTTTTTTCCAATTGGGTTGGTCGTGTAAAAAATGAACCCAATCAATATTAATCATTGCACTGCAGGTTGCTTCAGGAATAATAATAGCATCAACATCATCTATGAATGTTTCAAAATATTTAATATTGGCTTTAATTAAATAATCGACTGTGTCAAAATCACCTGTAAAATAAGCAGGTGCACCACAACAAACTTGCTTTTTAGGAATAATGGTATCAATCTCTAATGTTTTTAAAATTTTAACCAAAGCATCGCCAATAGCGGTAAAGGCATAGTTTCCCATACATCCAATAAAAATGGCAACTTTTTTCTCTTGAGTCTGTTCTTTTGGAGCAAATTTAAGATTTTCTGGATATTTGTTTAAAAAAGAGATGGCATCTGCGTAGGGCAATGCTCTGTCTTTTTTAACAATAGGCAGTGAGAATCGTGGTGTTGCACTTTGATTTTCACTGTTTATTTTTAAACCACATGTTTGAAATACATATCCCAATCGAGACATTAAATCCATGATTTTACGGTGTCTTAATAAGAAAAAGAAGAGTTTTTTATACCAAGAAATACCAAACTTTTTGGCAATATCTGCACGAACTTGCTCAATCACCATATCTGTTGGCAAATCATTGGGGCAAGCTTCCACGCAATTGGTGCATAAAAAACAGCTTTCAAAGATCTCTTTGGCATTCATATCTAAATCCAATTCATCTCTCTTATAAGCACCCAACAAATCAATAAATCCTCTGGGACTGGTTGTTTCATCTTGATTAATATTAAAAATGGTACATACAGGTTTGCATTTACCACACTTTACACAATCATCGCTGATTGCCGTATAATTAAATTTTTCCATATTAAATTGTTTTACTAAACCTTCTTTTATTTTCAGGAACATTTTTTAAATATGCATCAAATGGCATACAAATATTTCGGATAAGCATTGTTCCTGTTTGATTGACCGTAATTTTATCATCTGTTAATAAAACCAATTGGGCATCAATAAATTCATTTAATTCTTTTAAGTCATCTTTAAAATAGTCCTTAAAAACAATGCCGAATTTTTTCTCAACTCTTGGAATATTTAATGAAAAGTTGCTCATCAGTTCCATAATAACAAACTGTCTGATTTGATCATCTTTGTTTAATGTATAGCCTTTAAAAACGGGGAGTTCACCTCTGTCAATGGCCTCTTCATAGAGTTTTAAATCTTTAAAATTTTGAGCATAATAATCAACACCATCCCCAATTGAAGTCACCCCAATCCCAATTAAATCTGCACCGCCTTTTGTGGTGTAGCCTTGGAAATTTCTGTGCAATTCACCTTTTTCAATGGCTTTAAAAAGTTCATCTTCGGGCTTAGCAAAATGATCCATACCCACCATTTTATAACCTTTTTGAGTAAAAAACTCAATGGTATCTTTTAGAATTTCAAGTTTTTCACTCGGTGGAGCAAAGGTGGTTTCATCGAACTTTCTCATGGTTTTCATTAACCAAGGGACATGCGCATAATTAAACACGGCTAATCTGTCTGGATTAAGTGTAATGATCTGTTCTATGGTTTCATGAAAACTCTGTTTTGTTTGATGAGGAAGTCCATAGATTAAATCAATATTAACCGAATTAATACCAGCATTACGAGCAATATCCATTACATTTTGAGTGGTTTGAAAAGGTTGAATTCTGTGAATGGTTTTTTGAACCTCTTCATTTAAATCTTGAACACCAAAACTCAGTCTGTTGCAACCGCCATCTTTTAAGACATCCATGTGCTCTTTTGTAAAATATCGCGGATCCACTTCGCATGATATTTCAGCATCGGGAGAAAAATGAGGGAAGGTCTCTTTAATTAACGTAATGACGGTTTTAAGTTGTTCTGGTTCCAAATATGTAGGTGTTCCCCCTCCAAAGTGCATTTGTGTAACCACTCTTGAGGTATCTACATGTTGTTTTAAAATGGCCAACTCTTTTTTTAAGTAGTTGATATATCGTACTTTTTTCTCATCTTTAGATGTGAAAATGACATTACAACCACAAAAATAGCACGCACTTCTACAAAAAGGGATGTGTACATAAAGGGAAAGGGCTCTGTTACTTGGCTGTGCTTTAAAGTGTTTGATTAACGTCTCTTTTGTAAAAGCTTCGTTAAAAATAGGTGCCGTAGGATAGGAGGTGTATCTTGGCCCTGGCTTAGAGTATTTTTCAAACTGCTTAAAATCAATCATTTCTTTTACCGTCTAACCAAACCATAATCCCTTTTTGTGCATGTAATCTGTTTTCTGCCTCTTCAAAGACTCTGCTTTGAGGACCTTCAAAAACGTCAACACTCACTTCATATCCTCTGTAAGCTGGTAAACAGTGCAAGAAGATAGCGTCTTTATGTGCCAATTTCATCATAGCATCATCTACAATATAACCAGTAAACTCTTTGACTCTTTGCTCTTTTTCATCTTCTTGTCCCATTGAAACCCATGTATCAGTAGTAACAACAGTGGCGCCTTTTACTGCAGCTTTTGGATCATTTCCAATGATGATTTTAGCACCAGATATTTTTGAGAATTCTAATGCTTTTGCAAGAATTTCTGCTTTGACTTCATACCCTTTTGGTGTCGCTATTCTTAACTCAAAGCCCAGTTTTGAAGCCAACATTAACCATGAGTGAGCCAAATTATTTCCATCGCCTACATAAGCTACAACCAAATCTTTCTCTTTTTTCTCTTCAAGAATAGTCAAATAATCTGCCATAAGTTGTACAGGGTGAAAATCATCGGTTAAACCATTTATAACGGGTACTTGTGAATAAGAGGCAAACTCTTCTAATTTTGAGTGTGCAAATGTTCTGATCATCACCATGTCGGTCATTCGTGAAATGACTCTACTGGTGTCACTCATTGGTTCACCACGCCCCAGTTGAATATCATTTGAAGATAAAAAAAGACCCACTCCACCCAGTTGGTAAATGCCTGTTTCAAAACTTACACGTGTTCGTGTACTGCTTTTCTCAAATATCATTCCCAAAACTTGTTTGGGCATATACTCTTTAAAAATTCTTTTTTTTGTTTCTGTTTTAATCTTCATTGAAATATCTAATATTTCTTCTAATTCTTCTTTTGTAAAGTCTGCTATTGTCAGAAAATGTCTCATTCGTACTTCCTCAAAATTAATAAAAGAGATTATTCTACTAAAAAAGGCTTTATTTGTAACTTAATGGCTCATAAAAATAAAAAATAGTTTTTTCGATGCCCAATGGTTTGATCTGTTTTTATATTATTTTTTAATCAATAAAAGAAAAAGAGGCAATAGGTATAAATAAAAGTTGTCTTATGCATGAAATTCTTATATTTATAAAACGACAAAATACAAGAACTCATAAAGAAGCATATAAGAAGTTAAAAAGAATTAATAGGTTTTTCTAGAAAAAGTGTTATTTTACCTTTTAGATAAAATATATCCTTGTCCTGAAATGTTGTCAATTAATGTTTTGGATGTTTTAGCACGGAGTCTTTTTATAAAAGTTCGTAAACGCTCATCTGGAACATCATTTTCATCACTCCACAGCATCTGTTTAATCTTTTCTGCATCGACAATTGCATTTTGATGAGACATAAGCAGATGAAAAAAATCACGTTCTCTTTTGCTTAATTTCATAATGACACCATTAAAATATAAAGAACGACTGCTCTTATCATACGAGTAAGTCGAATTAATTTTTATTGTATTAAGGCTTTTTATCTCTTGCGCAATATTATTAAGATAGAGCAAAACTTCATCGGTATCAAACGGCTTTATAAAATATTTATTAATACCTATATCTATTGCTTTTAAGAGTTTATCTTTATGGCTATGAGCACTCAAAACAATAACATGAGTATCTTTTTTTATTTTTCGTATGGCTTTGGACATTTCAAGTCCATCTAAATTTGGCATCATAATATCTGTGATTATAACATCGGGTTTTAGTTTTTTAAATTTTTTTATTCCATCATTGCCATCTTCTGCAATTGCAAAATCAGCAAAATACTCCCCAATGGCATCTTTTAAAAACTTTGAAAGTTTCACCTCATCTTCAACAAGCAAAACTTTTAATTTTTTTAAATTTTTTAAGGTTTCCATCTTTTTCTCCAATTAAAATTATACCTACCTATCAACGATTTAACTCTACAAAGGTACCGCGATTTTAAATCGTACACCCTCTTTGATATTTGCAACTTCAATGCTGCCATTCAGGCTTTTTTCTATAATGAGCTTTGACATAAACAGTCCTAAACCTGTCCCCGTACTTGAATGTTTCGTAGTATAGTAAGGTTCAAAAATTTTTTCAATTTTCTCAGAATCTATTCCTCCAGCATTATCACTGATTTCAATTATGGCAATATGTTTGGCCTTGATATATGTTTTTATCATAATCTTTTTATGTTTTATTGCTCTGGCGTTAAATGCTTCTTGTGCATTTTTAATAAGATTGATCATCACTTGTGATAACTCATTTGAAATACCAACAACATAGATGTTTCCGTAATCAGTTTGTACTGAAATTTTGTCTCTTATAATCATTTTTTTTAAAATTTCGAGCGCTTCATTAATGGCATTTTTAAGTAAAAATTTTTCTGTCTTTTTATTGGGGTCAAAAAAGTTTGTAAAATCATCTATAATTTTAGACATATTTTTTATAATATATTTTCCCTCTTTATAATACTCCAGTACCTTTTGACTATTTTCAGACTCGCTGGAAGCTTTATTGATATTAAAAAGTGTTAAATTCAGTTCAGTGAGTGGTTGTCTCCATTGATGAGCAATATTGGCCAACATTTGACCCAAAGATGCCATGCGAGATTGCCAGAAAAGAAGTTTTTGTTTCTCTTCATTCTTTTTAATCTCAATTTGCACTCGCTGCTCTAAGGTTTGATTGAGTTCTTGAAGCTGGTGTATTTGTTCTTCTACTCGTTGTTCAAGTGTCTCATTAAGCATTTTGAGTTCTTTATCTTTAAGTTCAAAATTCTGTTTAAGTTCCACCTCTTGTGTAACATCGTATCGAATAGCAATAAACTCTTCTATTGCATCTTTTTCATTTAAGATGGGAATAATAGTGGTGTTTAAATAGACCGTTTTACCATCTTTAGTAAGATTTTTTAATGTTCCTTTGTAGGTACGTTTCTCTTTTTTGATAGTTTCCCAAAGCTTTTCAAAATCATAAGCAGGCACATCTGGATGCCTTATAATGTTATGATTTTTACCCATAAGCTCATCTTTAGTATAACCAAATAATCGACAGAACTCTTCATTAACAAAGATGATTATGCCTTCAATATTTGTTTTGGAAACAATATTAGAATTTTCAATTGCCTCTTTATATCTGATGGGCATATATAACCTTTGTTAATCTCTATTTTTTATTTAAAATTTCACATGCCTCTTTTGCATGATACGTTATAATAATATCTGCTCCCGCTCTTTTAAAGCTCATTAACGTCTCCATTACAACTCTTTCATAATCAATAAGACCAGCTAAACCTGCGTGTTTAAGCATTGCATATTCACCACTTACGTTATAAACTGCCAAAGGCAATCGGCTCTCATTTCTTATATCTCTGATGATATCTAAATATGAGAGTGCTGGTTTGACCATTAAAATATCTGCTCCTTGTTTTTCATCTTCAAGTGACTCTTCAATGGCCTCAAGTCTGTTAGCAGGATCCATTTGATAACTTCGTCGGTCACCAAAACTTGGAGTTGACTCAGCAACATCTCTGAAAGGACCATAATAAGCACTGGCAAATTTTGTTGAATAGGCCATAATCGGTAGGTCTTTAAAACCATTCTCATCTAAAGCGGTTCTGAGTGTTTGGATAATTCCATCCATCATACCACTTGGTGCAATCATATCGGCTCCTGCACGAGCATGCACAAGCGCTTGTTGAGCAGAAATTTCCAATGTTTTATCATTATCTACTGTTCCAGTTTTGGGGTCTAAAATTCCACAGTGTCCATGATCAGTGTATTCACAAAAACATAAATCGGTTACAATAAACATATTAGGAAACTCTATTTTTATGGCTTTAATGGTTCGAGAAATAATACTTTCATCACACAAACATTCACTTCCAATTGAATCTTTGACATCAGGAATAGCAAACAAAATAATAGAATTTAAGCCTATTTCTTGAAGATATGCACACTCTTTAAGTATCTCATCCATACTCATTTGAAAAACACCAGGCATTGAGTTTACCTCAGTTTTAATGCCCATTCCCTCTTTGACAAAAAGCGGATATATAAAATCATTTGTTGTTAATTGAGTTTCTCGTACAAGTCCTCTTAAAGTCTCATTAATTCTTAATCTTCTAAATCTTTTAAACATTCTATTTACCTTTGTTGGATATAATCGCATCTATTTTAACAATATAAGGTTTAAATACATATGAAAATAATACAATCAAATATAGCGAATCTGCCTACAAAGTATGGAAAATTTAAAATAAAAGCTTATAAAGACGGAAATCAAGAACATTTAGCAATTATGAGTGAAGATTTTGAAAATATTGAAATCCCGTTTGTGCGAATACACTCAGAGTGCCTAACCGGTGACACCTTAGGCAGTTTGAAGTGCGATTGTCAAAACCAATTGGATTTGGCATTAAAGTTTATTGCGGCACAAGGGGGTTTGGTCATTTATCACAGACAAGAGGGGCGCAACATTGGATTACTCAATAAAGTCAATGCGTATGCCCTACAAGATCAAGGAAGAGATACCATCCAAGCAAATTTAGAGCTGGGCTTTGGTGAAGATGACAGAGATTATACTATTGTAGGACATATCTTTAAAGATTTAAATATCAAAAAATTAAAACTCATTACCAATAATCCCAAAAAGATTGCTTATGTAGACTCTTTGGGAGTTGAGATTGTTGAGAGAATTCCTGCTATTACCAAATCGAATAAATACAATGAAAACTATTTACAAACAAAAAAAACGCATATGGGGCATATGCTTTAAAATGGATGCGCGTGAACACAAATAAATTTGAAGCACTGAATCTGAACTTTGATGCGCTTTTTTACGAAAGATGTGAAAAATATATTGCACTTTTACAGCAATGGGGAAGGGTGCATAACTTCACAGCAGAGTTGCAAACATACCAAATAGAAGATAATATGGTTGACTCGTTGTATCCATTAAAATTTTTAGAAACATTTAACTCTTTTGCAGATATTGGCACAGGAGCAGGTTATCCTGGTATGATTTTAGCACTTGCAAGACCCGATACAAAAGCAGTTCTTATTGAACCCAGAAACAAAAGAGTTGCTTTTTTAAACTTTGTTAAAAGTGCTTTAAAACTGGAGAATCTTCAGGTTATTGGGAAAAGAGTAGAAGAGGTTCAAAACGAAGAACCGTTTGATTTAATCACCTCGCGTGCAGTAACCAACACTTCATTGCTGCTTGAGCTAACTCAAAACATTGCCCATGAAAAAACCCATTATCTTTTTTATAAAGGCAGTTTGCTTAACGATGAACTTGAAAAAGCAAAAATACATGCGTATACAATAGTCAATGTAGATGAGAGAAACTATTTATACATTAAAAACAAAGGTGTTGTATGATTTTTAAAATAGCGGCGGTATTGATTATTCTTTTTTTAATTTATCTTCTTTTTTTCAAAAAAAGCCGAGAAATTCAAGTCAATCAAAACAGAAAAGTCAAACAAAAAGAGGAGGATATTATGTATGAATGTCCTACGTGTAAAACATTTGTCTCAAAAGATGAAGCCATCTTAAGCAGTGGCAAATATTACTGTTCAAAGGAGTGTTTACGATGATTATAATCGGTGATGAATTTGTACCTTATGAAAAGATTGAAAAAATTGCTTCAATCAATGATATTAAAAACAGCACAGCCAATTCAACGCTGCTTTTTAATTACAGTATAGAGTCAATGCATTATTGTTCACAAAATTCGTTAGCCTATGCCCTCAAAGTTCAAAGCCTCAAAGAGGCCATTTATGCCAATGCGCTTCATGCGAAATATATCATTTGTGAGTCCATCGTATCGTCTGAGATTCAAAAATGTGCAGAGAACTATATGTTCGATGCAAAAATCATTCAAATCATTGAATCCAATGATGAATTTGAAAGTGTAGCTTCAAAACAAATTGATGGTGTAATTTACAAAAATATATTATAACTTTTACCTAAAAAGATCAAAAAAAGCCTTTATGAACAAAAATTCATATTTCATTCATAAAGGTGTCATATAACTTTGTCATAATCCTTTTAAATACATTAAAAAGGATTGTGGTGTTAAATCAAGCAATAAAATCACTTAAAGCCAATAAATTAAAAACTCTGCTCATCTATTTAAGTCTTACCTTCTCTATTATTGCCATATTTTTAATTACTGCCATCTCTTCTGGAATCATCTCTATGTACTCCAATATGCTTAAAAGCGATGGAGATATCATCATTACTCAAGCCAAAATTTCCGATACTTTTTTCAGCAATGTGGAGCTTTCTTTGATGCAAAAAATTCAACAACTTCCCAGTATAAAAGAGGTCAGTGCTTTAATTGTGGGGGCTTCTCCAGTTGAGAATATTCCCATTGTTGCTGTGTATGGGGTGAGCTCAAATCGATTTAAAAACTACACGTTAACTCAAGGGAAATACCCCAAAAACGATGAAATCTTAATCGGAGAGGGTATTTTTAACCAACTGAACAATAAAACAGATATTACCTTAGCCAACAAAAAGTTTAAAATCAGTGGCGTTTTTCAAAGTGAGATTGGTTTTGAAAATGGAGGCGTGGTATTAACACTTCATGATGCCGGTGCAATTTTTAACAAAGAGGCTTCCATGTTACTTGCCAATGTTCATTTGGATGCCAATATCAAAGATACCATTCAACAAATTTCAGCCTTGAGTTTAAAAATAGAAGCCAAATCGACAACAAGTTTTATTGAAAACTACAATCAATTTAAAATTTTACAAAACTCTTCTAATATTATCTCTGTTGTGGCTTTTATGATGGGTTTATTGGGCATCACAAGTTTGATGAGCATTACTGTCAATCAAAGAAAAAATGAGTTTGGCATTATGAGAGCATTAGGTATTTCCATGAAAAGAATCATTCTTTCTATTATGTTTGAAGGTTTTGTAGTGGCATTTTTATCGTTTTTAAGTGCCTTTTTTATCTCTCATGCCATTTTATTCATCATCAAAAATTCAGAACAACTTCAAGGGTATGTCAATGGAGAAATTACGCCAACACTGGCACTTATAGTATTTATAGCCTCTGTTACCATGACACTTTTAGGTTCCATTTTACCTGCAATCAGTGCGGCTAAAACCGATCCTATTACTTTGATAATAAAGGAGCAATAAGTGATACACGCCAAAAATATTTCTCACTGTTATGGAAAAGAAAAGGTACTAAAACAGATTAATCTTGATATTCATAAAAATGAATTTGTCTCTTTTATTGGGGAGAGTGGAAGCGGGAAATCTACACTTTTATGTGCCTTATCAACACTTTTAACACCATCAACAGGTGATGTTTTTTTTGAAAATTTAAACTATAAAGATATCCCAAACATTGACACTTTTCGAGTCAATAACATTGGCTTTGTGTTTCAATTTCACTATTTGATTAACTATTTAAATGTTTTAGAAAATATCACGTTGGCCAAAAAAGATTTTGATAAAAATTACCTAAATGAACTGTTGAGTTATTTGGGAATTGAGCATTTAAAAAAGAGATATCCAAGTGAGTTATCCGGTGGTCAAAAACAACGAGTTGCCATTGCACGAGGCTTAATTAATAAACCAAAAGTGCTTTTTGCCGATGAACCCACAGGGAATTTGGATTCAAAAAACTCTTTAAATGTCTTTACTCTTTTCAAAGAACTTAAAAAAGATACCACTATCGTTGTTGCCACGCACGATGTAAAACTGGCACAAAATTCAGATAAAATTTATGAGGTTACCGATGGAACAATTTCAAGCATTTGCTAAAAAACAGTTTAATATCTCTTTGATATTTTTTGCTTTAGGTATGATAGCGGGTATCATTTATTCTATAAACCTATTGGGTTATGCAATCAATTCAAATATGCTTATGCCTTCAAACATTCGCTCAATTCATATCTCTTTGATGCTGTATGGTTTTATTCCATTGATGCTGTCGTATCTTCCTTTTTTTATTATCAGTAAAGAGCAAGGTATCAGCAGTTCAGGATTACGTTATTTGCAAAACTACACATATATTTGGTACATCTTTTTAATCTACATGGTCATTGCACTTCTTTTTGGCAACACCAGAGGATTGGCATTTTATGACTTTCCTTATGAACTGAATTTTATTTTGGCTTTTGCGGGATTGTTTTATATTATTGCTTTATTTAAATTTGTCTCTTTATACAAAGTGTTTCCTTTGTGGATTAAAATCTCTTTATTTATTGTTATTATTGCGCCATTTTTACTTTTAATATTAATGAATCCAACTATTGGACAAGTTGAAGCAACCATCAGTGGACCTCATGGAGACAATACGCTTGGTATGAGTTTTGCCATTATTCCTTTGTATTATCTGGTGATTAAATACCTTAATCAAGATGAATTTAAAGCAAGATGGCATATTTTTTGGATCATACCTTTTATCTTTTATGCTCTCTCTGTTGTATACAAAAGTTTCATTGCGGAATTGACCTACAATCAAGAGTGGTTTTTGCAATATTTGACACTTTTTTATGTTCCTTTACTCTATCGATGGTATCAAGA
This sequence comes from Marinarcus sediminis (SeqCode), assembly GCF_048571275.1. Taxonomy (GTDB): domain Bacteria; phylum Campylobacterota; class Campylobacteria; order Campylobacterales; family Arcobacteraceae; genus Marinarcus; species Marinarcus sediminis. The sequence goes on along the minus strand of NZ_CP182357.1, from coordinate 2,138,243 downwards.
CTCAAAGATTAAAAAAGAGGCAAAACTGTTGCTTTTAATCTCTATTATGGCTTTTTTGTTTGTGGATATTGAAGGAAACATACTTTTTATCCCTGAATTCAGATGGGTCTTTCATCGAAATGATTTGGTAGTGGGTCATGCGCACATTGCCATGGGAGTATCCATACTGTTTTTAGTTTTGCCTCTGTATGCAAATTTTATCAAACCGCTTCAAAACAAACTCTTTGCCCGCACCTATTTAATAGGGATGTGTGCCATGGTACTAATGCTTAGCTTTAATGGTTTTGTAGAAACAGGTATGTTAAATCTCAATTCCGAATATTTGTGGACATTAAGAACTCTTTTTGGAGCAGTGATTTTATACTCTTTATCCCATTTTATCCATATAAAACTGGATTTGAGTAGACCGCTGAAACGTTATCACCTTTTTGGAATGCTAAGTGATGGGTTAACAGGAATATCTCTTTTTTTACTGGCGGATTTTTTATATCCCATATTAAATTTTAAATTTGGCTCAACCTATGAATATGTGGTGTTTGGTTTTGTTTTTACGACAGGATTGATTCATTATTTTGGATACAAATACACGCAATATGAGTATATTTTAGCTCTTATTACCATGCAAGTGAGAGTCTTAATCAGTGCCATATTTTTTGCATTGTATGCCTCTAAAACACTGGGGTATGAAGCTTTTGCCATTGCCTTTTATGATTTAACGTATGCCTTGATTTTTTTAATCTTATTTCAAAAAATGAAAGAGGAGTCAAAATGAAAAATATCGCTTTAATTCTTTTTATTGCCGCTGAGTTGTGTTACTATCTTTTGATTGCACAAACAGGGGTTGTGGAGTATTTTGCTTCTGATTTATTTAAAATTGGTTTTCTTCCCGTTGGTGGTGTAGTAGGGTGTATTTTATCTACGTATTTACCTTTACCGCATAAACTTAAAATAAACATTTTCTTATTTTTGCAATTGTTATTGACATTTTTTTACCCCGATTTTAATGCAGTAACACTTTTTTCTTTAGGATTGTGTGTAGGTGCTTTGGCTCCTTTAATTATTGATACACTTAAATATTCAAATAAATTACAGTTGGGTTTGTCCTTAGCCATTTCTTATACAATAGGAACTCTTTTATTTAATTATACTCCTGCAAACAGAGAGTATATTGGAATCTTTTTAAGTTTTATTGCATTCACAAGTTCTCTGTTTTTAAATAACCAAGAGAGTAAAAACAAAAAACATTTCATTAAAGAGTTCTCTTCGGGTGGATTGCTTATCATGATTTTATGGGTCTTTTTAGATTCAGCACTTTTTGAAACGCTCTCAAGAGATATTACTATTCCCATTTGGAGAGGTGGATTCTCGTTTGAAATTATCCTTTTTCATATCTTAGGAGTTATTGCAGCCATTGCATATAAAATTGAAAATAATCAAAAAGATTTACTCATTATAACCTTGTTTGCATTAAGCTATTTTTTCTATTTTTTACGAGAACCCATACTATTATCAATCGTTTATCCCTTTGTAATATCCTATTACAATGTTGTCATTTTACAAAACCTCATTAAAATAAAAAGTATTAAAAGAATAGGGGTTTATATGGTTTTTATTGGTTGGATAGCCTCAGGTGGTGGTTTAATTGTGGCACTGGAAGAGTTAACCATTTTTATTCCACTTATATTTTTAATTGTATTGCTTCGAGTCATAACAATACAAAATACAAAAAAGGAGTCGTATTATGTTTAAGAAAATATTGGTTTTAATTGCTGTGCCGTTTTGGGCATTTGCATTAAATTTAAGTTTACAAAATGGTGAGATAAAAGCTCACACAGAGATTTTTGGTGATTCAGCAATCAACCCTAGCAGTACCAAAATCAGTGCTGATTTAGTTATGGAAGATACTCCAGAAAGCATCAAAGGTGAAATATCTATTTTAGGTGCAGATTTAACAAGTGATAATGCGAAACGTGATGAACATATGTATGAAACATTGAATGTATCCACTCAACCCAAAATATCTTTTACCATAGAGAGCATTCGATTGGGCGAAGAGAAATATATCATTTCTGGGAAATTGAGTTTAAATGGTGTAACAAAAGAGGTTAAAGCCATGTCAAGCATTGATCAAAATGAGAGTAGTGTTGCGATGAAGGGAATGTTTTATATCAAAATGAGTGATTATGGTATTGAACCACCTACTTTATTGTTTTTAAAAGTAAGAGATCAAGTTGATTTAAATTTTGATTTAAATTTTACAAGATAATCAAATGAAAAAAATACTTTTACTCTTTCTTGTAGTATCACTCTCTTTATTAGCAAATCCCCTAAAAACAGGGGATAAACTTGAAAGTGTATTAAACTTTTCAGATCAATTTGACAACATTCATGAGCTTAATACTCTCAACAACAAAGTAATAGTTTCATTTGAAAAAGGTACAGGCAAACTTGTTAATGAGTTTTTATCTCAAAAAGATAAAAACTATTTAACAACACACAATGCAACTTTTATTGCAAATATCAGTGGTATGCCCTCAATTATTACCAAGCTTTTTGCTTTGCCTAAAATGAAAAAGTATAAACATACCATCTTACTCATTTACAACGAAGACAACACCATGTTCCCTTCTCATGAGGGGGAGATAACATTACTGAGCATCAAAAATTCAGTGGTTCAATCCATTGAATTTATCAAAAATGAGGAAGAGTTAAAGGCATTCATTGAAAAGTAGCATTTTTGAAACTTCAAATTTTAAGCCAAAAGCAAAAGAGATTGCTGTTGGCTTAAAAGGTGAGAACACCACCTTAAATGGTTTAAAAATTTTGCATATCAGTGATTTACACATTGACAAATCAACCCCATTTGAAAGCTTAAACAATTTGGTTGCCGTTATTAACCAAAGTGATGCCCAATTTGTTGTTATTACGGGGGATATTATTGATATAAAAACTTCAAATATAGAAGACAAACTCAATGTTTTGAAAAATATAAAAAAACAGAGTTTTTATATCAGTGGGAATCATGATCTTTTTTATGGACTAAACTCTTTAAAAAACAGACTCAACAGTTTTGGTTTTATTTGCTTAGATAATGACTTTGTTATACTTTCACACAACCATCAACGCTTTTGTCTGGCAGGATTGAGTGACCGCTTTTCTAAATTTTTTAATATCAAACGTAAAGAAAAAGTGTTAATAGACACAATCAATCAACTCGCTTTACCCACTGTTTTTTTGGCCCATCAACCCAAAGATATTGAATTTGCACTGCAATGCAAGGCGTCACTTTTTTTATGTGGTCATACGCACGGTGGGCAAATATTCCCTTTTCATCTTTTGGTCAAGCTGGTACAACCCTATTTAAGTGGATTACACTACAAAAACAGCACAGCTATTTATGTCAATAAAGGAGTTGGAACATGGGGAATTGGGTATCGTTTTTTTGCTTCAAGTGAAATTGCCTTGCTTAAATTAGTTACAAATGAAAAGAGTGTAGAATAACAATACTTTAAGATAAATGTGGGACAGATGAAAATATTACTGATTGAAGACGATGAAAAAATATCAAATTTCTTAAAAAAAGGGCTTGAAGAAGAACTCTACAGTGTTGATACCAGTTATCAAGGCGATGAAGGACTTTATTTGGCACAAGTGAATGTGTATGATTTGATTATTTTAGACATCATGCTGCCTAAATTAAATGGCTTAGAAGTGTGCAAACAGCTTCGTGCTTCACATGTTCACACACCCATTATTATGCTCAGTGCCAAAGAGAGTATTGATGACAAAATCACAGGCTTAAATGCAGGTGCAAATGATTACCTACCAAAACCTTTCTCTTTTGCTGAACTGCTTGCACGTATCCGTGTACAACTCAGAGAAAAAAATATTCAACAAAATGAACTTACCATAGATGATTTAAAACTCAATTTGCTCACTAAAAGTGTTCAAAGAGCAGGGCAGAATATTGCCTTAACTGCCAAAGAGCTTTCATTGCTTGAATTTCTCATGCGTAATGAGAATAAAGTTTTGTCAGAAACCATGATAAACTCCTCTTTGAGCAATCTTAATGAGTCAAATATGAGCAATGTGGTCAATGTTTTTATCTACAGATTGCGAAATAAAATTGATAAACCCTACAAAAAGAAGTTAATTAAAACCATCCGAGGTATAGGCTTTAAAATGAGCAGTGAAGATGAATAACAGAAGCATAAAAGGGAAGTTGCTTTTTTATTATTTGGTGGTGCAAACCATTATTTTGTTGATATTCAGTTACGCCTTATACTCTACACTTAAAAAAAGTGCCCAAGACAAAGTTGAATCCAATTTAAAAGTCATTCTGCTTGATGTCGTAGATGACATCGAAAAATACAGTTTGGCCAATGCTCCTTTGGATGAAGAGCATGAGTTTGAAATAAAACCTCTTTATTTGACCATTTACAAAATAGATACTCAAAAACAAAAAATAGAGATCATAAGAGAGGACAAAAGGCCTTATTTGATAGAAAGTGACTACAAAAAAGTTTCCTCTTATAAAATGAATAAAATGTATTTTGAATCTTCAGATAACTTTGTAATGGGAGAGATAAAGATTAAAGAGAACAAAAATATTTTAATCATTCAAGCTTTAAGCACGCATGAAACGCTCAATAAAACACTTGAAAATCTCACTTTAATTATTCTGTTTTTACTCCCTATTGTAATAATTCTTTCCATAGTAGGTGGAAACTTTATTGTCTATAAATCTTTTTTACCCATTGAAAATTTACTCAAAGATATTAAAAGAATCAAAGCAAAAGATTTGTCTCAAAGAATCAAAACTCAAGATAATAAAGATGAAATTTCGGAACTTTCAAAAGAAATCAATAATCTTTTAGAACGACTGGAACACTCTTTTGAAAAAGTATCTCAATTTTCAAGTGATGCTTCACACGAACTCAAAACCCCCTTAACCATTATTCGAGGAGAACTTGAAGTCGCATTAAGACGACAACGAACCACAAATGAGTATGAACAGACCATCCAAAGCTGCTTGGATGAAATATTAATCATACAAAAAACAATAGAAAATCTCTTTTTCTTAGCAAAACCCGATACGGACATAAAAAAGTTGCCCAAAGATACAATCAATACGAAAACACTTTGTGAATCTGTTGTACTAGAGATGGGGAAATTGGCCAAATCCAAAGAGGTGAATCTGCTTTTACACAGTAAAGATGAAACCACTATTCAAGGGTATGAATCGCTGCTGAAAATTGCACTTAAAAACTTACTTGAAAACGCCATTTATTACAGTCCATCGCATTCAAGTGTGCACATAAACATCGAAAAACAAGCCTCTCATACGCTCATAAAAATTCAAGATTTTGGTGTGGGGATAGAAAAGAATCAACAAGAAAAAATCTTTGAAAAATTTTACAGAATTGACCAAAGCAGGAATAAAAACAGTGGAGGTACTGGTCTTGGTATGGCAATTGTCAAAAGAATCATCGATTTGCACCAAGCCCAAATCGTTTTACACAGTAAAAAAAACGTGGGAACAACCTTTGAACTCTTCTTCCCTTAATCCAAAATTCAATAAGCTTATTAGTATAAAATAAGCCTATCTAGGCTAAAATACCCACCTTAAATTAAAATAACTTATTGGAATAAAATGAAAGAGATATTGGACATAATAATTTTGCTCTTTTTTGTATGGATGATTGCCATGTTTATTATTGGCTTTAATCGACAACAAATAGAGAAACATAAAAATAAGTTAGCTGAAAATGAAAAAATGAAAAACGAGGAAAAAAAAGATGACGAAACCACTGCTTATTGAAATTGGTGTTGAAGAGTTACCTGCAATTCCATTTTTAAAAGAGTTGCCAAATATTGAAAAAAAATGGACAGATATTTTAGAAAAATATAAATTGGTCAGTGAGTTTGATTTTTTTTATACACCAAGAAGATTGGTGTTATGGCACAGGGAGTTCCAAGTCAAACAAGAGGACTCTGTTGTTGAACAATTGGGTGCTCCTATTGCTATTGCATATAAAAATGGTGAACCCACAGGAGCCGCTTTGAGTTTTGCTAAAAAATGTGGAGTCTCAATTGAAGAAATTTCTTCAATAAATAAAGGCAAAGGGGAAGTGCTTTATTTTAAACAAGAGTTAAAAGGTACGTTTTCTAAAGTGCTTTTAAATCAAATGATCAATGAATTCATGCAATCACTCAATTTTGGAAAATCGATGAGATGGGGAAGCAGAAGCGACTCATTTATTCGACCAATTCGCTCTTTGTCTGTTATGTTAGGAGAAGAGCTTGTTGAGGCTGAACTCTTTGGAATTGCTTCAAATAACTTCTCTTTCCCTCATAGAATGGTCTCATATGAACCATTTACTTTTGAGTATTCAGGAGATTATTTCTGTAAATTGGATAAACAAGGGGTTATTTTATACCCACAAGAGCGAAAAAAAATCATTTTAGAGCAAATGGCAAAAATTGAAAAAGACAATGGGCTTAAAATTGAGATTGATGAAGAACTTTTAGAAGAGGTTGTTGCCATTACTGAGTACCCAAGCGCACTTTTAGGAAAGTTTGACGAAGAGTTTTTAACTTTACCAGAAGAGGTTATTGTTACTTCAATGAAAGAGCATCAACGATATTTTGCTGTTTATAAAAAGGGAAAATTAACCAATCATTTTATTGTGGTTTCAAACTCAAAAACAGACGACTTTTCTCATATTATTGCGGGAAATGAAAAGGTATTGCGACCAAGATTGGCCGATGCAATGTTTTTTTACAAAAATGACTTGAGCAAAGGATTGCAAAACGAAGCCTTAAAAACACTTGTTTTTGTTGAAGGTTTGGGTTCTATGTACGATAAATGTGAAAGAGAAGCTTTAATTGCAAACCATCTTGGTCAACTTTTTGGTATTAAAGAGCTTGAACTTCTTAAAAGAACCGTCATGCTTTCAAAAGCAGACTTACTCTCTGAAATGGTGTATGAATTTACAGAACTTCAAGGATTGATGGGATACTACTATGCCAAAGCAGCCAATGAAGACAAACTTCTATACACGGCATTAAAAGAGCAATACCTTCCAGATGGGGAAGACTCTGAGTTGCCATCAAATATCTTTTCAAGCATTGTAGCACTTTCATATAAAATTGATAATTTAATGGGATTGTTCAGTGTAGGGAAAATTCCAACGGGTTCTAAAGATCCATTTGGACTGAGAAGAGCAGCTGCAGGTATTGTAAAAATTGCCATTGAGCACAAACTTTCACTTGACATCAGCAAAGTCATCTCAGAGTTGAGTGTGAATTATCCTAACTTAAATCCATCACAAATCATTGAATTTTTCAATGAAAGACTCTTTAAAATATTTGATGTTAATCCATCGGTTTTAAAAGCAGTTTTAGGAAGCGGTGAGGGCGATATTTATAACATCAGCCAAAAACTGTGTGCGTTAAATCCAATTGTCTTAAGCGATGACTTTAAAGAGTACAGTGCAAGTTTTAAACGGGTTGCAAACATTGTGACAGATATTGATACCAACTCAATCTTAGAGATCAATCAAGAGCTTTTTGAAGAGGATGCAGAAGAGAATCTTTATAACAACTATCTTAACGTCGTTTCAAAAGAGTATTTAACCTATGATGAAGAGCTTGAAGCTCTGTTTGGACTCAAACCACTGTTGGATGAATTTTTTGATAAAGTTTTTGTCAATCATGAAAATCTCAATATCAAAACCAACAGAAAAAATTTAATTGGATTGGTTTATCAAGCATTTAAGAAAATTGCAGATATAAAAGAGATTACCATATAATTTTGAGAGTAAAGCGTTAAAGCTTTACTCCTTTTTCTTCCTAAAAAAGCTAAAATATACTACAATATCATATGAAAGTTTTTTTTAAAAGAGTTTTTTACTCACTGATTGTATCCCTTACCATTGTAACTCTTATCTCCAATCTTTTATATAAACAATTAGAAGAGATCAGTTCGTTAAATCATGAAAATAACTATTTAGCCGATGCTGGAATTATATGCATGCAACTTTATATTGTTAATCCGACCAGTATCAACAAAAATACCTGCATCATGATTCAACACGCTATCCATAAAAACAATCAAGAACTCAATAATTTTGCACTGGCTTCCATTTATTTAAATTACATCAACAAGAATTAATTTTGCACTATCAAAAAACAATTACAGACAGAAAGTTCATTTTATGTCACCGTTGCGGTATGCGAAATGAAAATATTCCCATAGAAGAGAGTACCAAAGTTTTGTGTGGAAGATGCCATTCAACGTTGTATGAAAAATACAATGAAAACAATCTGTACAAATCTTTATGTTTTGCTCTTGCTGCTTTGATTTTATTTATACCCGCACAACTTTATCCTGTCCTTACTTTTGAACTTGTAGGGGCACAATACACCACCACTATTTTTGAAAGTGCCCTTGTTTTATACAACTTAGAGTACTACTTATTGGCACTTGTTATCGTATTAAGTGCCATTGTTTTCCCTTTGATTAATTCAGTATTAATTCTGCTTATTTATCTGCAGAATAGCTATGGTCTTTATTTTTTTCAAAAAAGAAGTTTGTATAAATTTTTTCTTTTTATTAAAACAGTCAGTTTAGTAGAAGTCTATCTTTTGGCTTTTGTTGTGGCATATATCAAACTTGCAGATATTTCAGATGTCTATTTTAATACCTCTTTTTATTTTTTTATTGCCTATATTGTATGTTATTATTTTTCCAATAAAACGCTGCATTTCACCAAGATATATAAGTTCGAGAAAAAAATACCCGAATCTTACAACATTTCATTGGCACTTGTTTTTACGGGATTGATTCTTTATATTCCAGCGAATATTTTAACCATGATGAACATCTCAAAATTTGGAGACATTACTCCAGATACCATTCTTTCTGGTGTCATATCACTGATTGATTCAGATATGTATTTGGTTGCCATTGTTGTTTTTGTGGCAAGCATTATTATTCCTTTGTTTAAGCTGCTTGGCATGCTTTTTTTACTGCTATCAATAAGATTTAACTTTTATCGTAATAAAATAATGAAATTAAGACTTTATCGATTTATTGAAAGCATCGGGAAGTGGTCTATTTTAGATATTTACATGATGGGAATACTTTGCGCAGTAGTAAAGTCTGAAAGTGTTGCGTATATTGAACCAGGACTCGCCAGCGTATATTTTACCACTGTTGTCTTAACCACCATGCTGGCAACAGCAACTTTTGATACTAAATTAATTTGGAATAACAATGAATAACGAAACAATCAAAGCCATAAAAAATAAAAGAAAAAGCCAATTGCCTTTTATTATTCCTCTTATTGCACTTTTAGCAACATCTTGGCTTATTTACAAAAATATCACTCAATCAGGCGTGGAGATTATTGTTAATTTTACACAAGGCATTGATTTAAAAGAGGGGAAAACACTGGTTAAATACAAAGGATTTGATCTGGGAAAAGTGACTAAAATTGCCATAGGAAAAGATTTAACCAGTGTCAATGCTCATATTAAAATCAAAAAAGATGTGGCAGATTTGATTGCAAAAGAGGGCACCGAGTTTTGGATTGTTCAGCCTAAAATCAGTGTGAGTGAAATTTCAAACTTAACAACGGTATTTAATGGAGTCTACATTGAAGCTCGACCACCCAGTATCAGCCGAGAGAAACTGGCTTTACTTAAAACACAATATGTTTTTAAAGGCTTCAGTGAAAAACCACAAAAGTTTTTTGAGGAAGAGGGCTTAAATATAACACTCATCTCAGATTCACTCTTCGATATTAATGTGGGAACACCCATTTTATATAAAAAGATTCAAACAGGGAAAGTTACGGGAACGCAGTTATTAGAAAATGGGGTAAAAATTTATCTCAACATCGACAATAAATACAAACATTTAATCAACAGTTCAACCAAATTTTATAAACTTGATGCTTTAAAACTCAATGCAAACTTTCAAAAAGGCATAGATGTCAGTATTGACTCATTGACTTCACTCATCAGTGGTGGCATTGGATTTAATACGACAGATATGAGTTTAAACACATCAAAAAATTCAGATCAATTCAGACTCTACAAAGATATTTTACAAAGCAATGACAAGCTGGAGTATTTTACGCTGAATATAGATGATGCCACAGATATTTCAACCAATACTACCATTAATTATAAGGGTATTGTCATTGGACAAATTGAAAACATCTCTTTTAATAAAAATGTCATTCAAGCCAAAGCCTATATCTATAACAAATATAAAGATTTTTTAACCAAAAAGAGTAAATTTTTCAAGGTATCTGCTTCTATAGATGATTTTGAAATCAAAAATTCAAAAACCATTGTAACAGGCAGTTTTATCTCCGTTGAACCTAAAAAAGGGGATAAATCTGACAGCTTCCAACTCTATAATTCATATAAAAAAGCTTTTGAAAAAGAGTTGATCCAACTTTCATTGAAAAGCAACAAGTTTTACAATTTAGAAATAGGCAGTAAAATATATTTTAAAAATATTGCCATTGGTGAAATACTGAGTTACAGCTTTCCTGAAAAATTTGATGAAGTCGATATTCATATTGGCATCGACAAAAAATACAAACATTTATTAAATGACAAAACACTTTTTTATGTGATGACCACCCCTTTGATTGAATCACAAGGATTAAACTATAAGTTCAATTTTGAAGGCTTTAAACCTTTTATCTTTGGTGGAATCGCGCTTATATACACCCCTTCAAATAAAGCCTTAGAGAAGAATAAATCCTATTATGTTCATGAGAGTTATTTTGATGTATTAACCGCACAAAACAGATTAAAAGAGGGGTATCGTGTCAATGTACAATTGGATAAAAATATTCTTCCAACTGTCGGAATGCCTATTGTTTTTAATAAAACAACCATAGGCTTTGTTCAAGAATATACCCTCTCAACCTCTACGCCTTATGCAACGCTTTTTATTGAGAATCAATACAAGAATTTGCTTACCCATCGAAGTAAATTTTACTTCAAAGATGCCATTAATATTGATTTTAATCTCAATGGACTCAAACTGGACATCGGCTCACTTGAAACCCTTATTAATGGTTCAGTGGTCTTAAATAATGACTTTGATGAAGAAGATAAAAGCATTAAAAAACCCTATGAATATAAACTCTATAAAGGTTTTAATGCTTTACCTTTTGACAAATACAGTATCACGGTCAATTTTAAAAACATTGATGGTTTAAAACACAATGATGTTGATATTCTTTATAAAGGCATCAAAGTGGGTAAAATTACTGATATTGCCTTAAAAGAAGATTTAAATACACTTGAAGCAAAAGGGTATCTTTTTGGTCAATACAAATCGTTAGCCTTAAGTGATACCATTTTTTATGTGGTTAAACCCAATATCTCTTTAGAGGGAGTAGAAGGGTTGGACACCATTGTTTCCGGTTCATATATTCAAATGGCAACAAAAGGGCAAGGAGCTGTCTCAGACCACTTTGTGGGCTATGCTGAAAAACCAGAAATAAGTCAAATGCAAAAGGGATTGAAACTGACACTTATTTCAGACTCAACATACTCTATCACTGAAGGTTCCTATGTTTATTATAAAAAAATCAAAGTGGGTGATGTTGAATCTTTAGATTTAAGCAATGATTCTCAACATATTTTAATCTCAATCTTTATTTATGACAAATATAAAAATCTGGTGCAAGAGAAGAGTAAATTTTATAATATCAGTGGAATCAATGTGGATGTTTCACTCTTTGGAGCAACCATCCAAGCCGACTCATTAAGCACTGTTATTAAAGGAGGGATTGCATTTAATACCCCTGAAGAGCCCAGTAAAAAGGTTCAAAACAATGCAACCTTTCCTTTATATAAAGAGCCCAAGAGCCGTTGGTTAGAGTATAATCCGATGATTGATTTAAAGTGACTTATTTTTTTGAAGCATACCGTTTAAATTCACTGATTAACTCTATCTCTCTGTTGTAAAGATATTTATTAAAAAGATCCTCTTTGATTTTTGGTATTTCAAACTCTACACTTACAATAAAGATGTCATTTATAGGATGTATTTTTAATATTTTCCCTTGAAAATTTATGATGCAGAGTTTATCAATATAGTAGGCCAAATCAGACTCTGGAATAGCAAAAGCAATCTTCAAATCAAGCACGACACCCTCTTTAAAAAAATCAGGTAAATGTTTGATTTCGAAAGTTAAGTTACTTAATGAAATATCTTTTAATGCAATATTTAATTTTGAACCACCTTTTCTGTATGCCATAAGTTTCATGTCATCAGAGGGTTCAAGACGGGCATTTTTTCGTCTTTTAGGAGTGTAGTCCAAATATTTAAAGTGGCTCAAAACCACTTGACCATTCTCGGTATCTAAATCAACCAATGAAGCCTCTATATCATTAGGCAAAAGTGTTGACTCTAAAATAGTGGATTTGTTAAACTCAATGGCCTTAATTTGCATAAAGCGCGTTTGAATCTCTATACAATCATTGTACGTATCCACAATGGTTCCTTTATGAATAATAGGAATACCTTTATACGTACTGATAAGTTGAACGGTACTGTTGCTTTTTTTGAGCGCTTCGAGTGCCTCAAAAGGGCTCTCCTCTAAAAGTTCTTTGGACTCTTGAGTATGTTTAATTTGTGAAAGTTGAATGGCAGCAATTAACGCATTGTCCAAAAGTTTATACTCAAGGGGTTGAGGAACGAAATCGGTAATACCCAAATGGATAGATTCCAAAAGCGTTTCACTGTCTGTTTTGGAAGAGATCACAATTATTGGTGCAAATTGATCGATTTTTTTTATGTTAGTAATCATTTGTTGACCTGTCATTTTAGGCAATTCTAAATTGGTTAAAATAACAGAAGGAGTCTCTTTTTTATAAAGTTCTAAACCCGCCATACCATCACTTGCTTCATAAATATTTTTAAATAATTTTTTAAAATACTCCATCAACTCTTTTTGTGTGCTTGGATCATTTTCAACAACCAATATGGACAAATTACTTGCGAGCTTTTTGAGCTCATTTGTGTTTTTCATTTATTCTCCGAATCTATATCTATAATAATTATAACAAATATTCACATAAAAGCATGATATAAATTAAATCATAACTATAAATTGGTTACAATGCCTCAACAAAGAGAATAAAAGAGTAATGATTTAAAACAGAATCGAAAATCTTGAAAATATAATGGAATCACGTAATTACATGCACGAAAAAGCAAAAAGAATAAAATATATAAGAGTTTTAGAAAAATTCTTTAAAAGAAATATCTCATTACTGAAATTGGATAATTTTGATTTTGAACTTTATAAACAAAGAACACTTAAAAACTTTGAAGAACTCAAAAAAACAGAAGCCGTTGATCTTCATTCAAACTATTTAGTGGCGTTAAAAAACTATATCGACAGCGTTTTAAGCAGTTTAAATAATCACTCAAACAACTTTGAAAACGAACGAGAAATGCTCCTAAAAGATGCCAACCTTTTACAAAAAGAGAAAAATAAAGGTGTCTATAAAAAAGAGAAACATAAAAGCAAAAAATTTGATGACGAGTATTAATGGAAGAAGAAAACAGAGTATTTAAGCTATCGGGTGTCTTAAAAAAAGTTTTATTCTCCAATAATGAAACAAAATATTGCATTGCTGTCTTAGAAAACAATCAAAAAATTTGCGGACAATATTTCGATACGGACATTGAAAAAATAGTTGGAGAAGAGATTGTTTTAAGTGGCAATTGGATTACACACAAAAAATATGGTGTTCAATTCGCATTTGAATCACTGCAATTAAAAGAGGCTGAACTCTTTTTCTTTTTAACTAAAATTGTAAAAGGTATCAGCAAAAACTCCGCGCATGAACTCTTAGAAAAATATTCTGAAGATGAACTCGTAGAAATCTTAAACAAAAATCCCAATGAACTGCTTACGTTTAAAGGCATCAAAGAGAAAAAGTTAAAAACCATTGTGGATTCATGGCAAAAATTCAAACATCTCCGCGAATTAGGATCATTTTTATCAAAATTTGGAGTAACAAGCAATTTAATCACCAAAATTTATGCCACTTTTGGTGAAGTCGATGATTTGATTGGCAAAATAAAAGAGAACCCATATATCTTGATACAAATCAAAGGTATTGGTTTTAAACGTGCCGATGAAATTGCCCTAGCTTTGGGCATAAACAGTAAGAGTGATTTTAGAATAACTGCTTGTATGAACTACACCTTAAGAGAGTATTGTGATAACAATGGCAACTCTTCTATTAATAAAGAGCATCTCTACAAACTTTTAGATGCTGCGTTGGGCTTTCAAGATGAAACCATACTCTATGAATCGTGCTTAAATCAAATGCTTGTCAAAGAAGAGATTTACCAAACCACACTGGACAGATACTCCCCCGCAATGCTCTATTTTGCTGAAAGCAGAATATTGGAATTCTTTCAAAACAGAGCCGAAGAGTTGCCCAATAAAAAAATCATTGCCAATTTTAAACACTATTTAAATGAGAAAGAGAAAACCTTAGGATTTAATCTCAGTCCCGAACAATCCGATGCTGTTGAAATCATTAATAATGGAAGCAATACCCTTTTTCTCATTGGTTATGCAGGAACAGGGAAGTCAACTTCAAGCCGTGCAATACTGGAACTTTTGCAAGAGATTGTTCTTTACGATGACATTATTACCATTGCGTTAAGCGGAATTGCTTCTCAACGAATTGCCGATACCACAGGCTATAAAAGTGCTACCATACAATCCTTATTAGTACAATATAAAGACAAAGAGTATTTCCCTCATAAGGTCATCTTGTTGGATGAAGCTTCGATGGTTAACAGTGTTACTTTTTATCAAATCATTTCAAAAATCCATCCACAAACCATTTTTATTATTGTAGGGGACGATGGACAACTTCCAGCTATTGGTGCGGGAAACATTCTTCATGATGCCATCAAATACTCGCTGGCTCCCATTTGTAAACTGACAAAAATATATCGACAAAATGAGCATCAAGCCATAGCCGTCATTGCCAATGATATACGACAAGGTGAAATTCCTCAATATAAAGAAGAGTATGACGATTTTCGTTTTCATGATATCTCAATATCAAACTACTATGCAGCTAAAAATGGTGCTTCTGCACAAGATTTTTCAAATTTACGCGTTGAAAACACTCAAAGAATATTGCACACCATTTTAGACATTTCAAGCTCTTATATTAAAGATTTATATGGCCTCATTAAAAACAAAGAAATCGCAAAAGCCTTGACTCTTTTTCAAATTATCACACCAATGAAAAATGGTATTTTAGGGGTTGAAAACCTCAATATGCAACTTCAAAAACTCTTTAACTCTTCAAGAGAGAAATCAAAACAGACCAAACTGTATGAATACAAACTCATGGATAAAGTCATCCACATTAAAAATGAAAACATGAAATCTCAAACCATGCAGATGTATAAAACGGGTTCTTTGGAATTTTTAGAAAAAAGAGTTTTTAATGGGCAATTGGGCATGATAATCAAACTCGATTTTGAGAATGACAAATGTGTGGTCTTGTACCCCAATGATGATATGGTTGTTTTTTATGATTTTGATATGCTCAACTCACTTTTAAGTTTAGCATATTGTCTGACCATTCATAAAACACAAGGGATGGAGTATGAAAATGCACTCATACCTATGACCTTTTCTCACTACATCATGCACAATACAAAACTGCTTTACACTGCCATTACCAGAGCAAAGAAAATGTGTCATATTGTAGGAGAAGATGATGCTTTTAAAAGTGCTTGCAAAAGAATCGAGACAACCAAGCGAGAATCGGTTATAAATGACCTTCTTAAAGCAAAATTTAACTAACTTGAAAGATTATTTTCAGTATTATAGATAAAAAATTATTAGGAATTATATCAATGATAACTTGGATGCAAAGACATAAGAAGTGGTTAGTAATTACAATTTGGATCAGTACAATAGCTTTTATTGGAGCAGGTTTTGTAGGTTGGGGTTCTTATGAGTATGGCAAAAAAGGTGGTGTGGTTGCAGTCGTTGGTGATCGAGAAATTTCGATGGACGAATATCAAAGAGAGTACAGCAATTTGTATGACCAATACTCAAAAATGTTGGGAGGTCAATTCACACAAGAGATGGCAAAACAATTTAATTTATCAAATATTGCGTATAAATTAACGCTTCAAAAAAATCTTCTTTTATCGTATGCCGATGAGTTGGGGTTAGATGTAACCAATGAAGATATAGCAAAAGAGGTAATGAAATACAAAGCATTCCAAAAAGATGGAAAATTTGACAAAGATATTTATGTCAAAGTATTGTTACAAAATCAAAGCAATCCCATTGAGTTTGAAAACTCATTAAAACGAAATCTGTTATTGGGAAAATTGGAGAGCATTTTACAAACACAAGCACAAAATAAAGAGATTGAAAACATTGCTCAACTGCTCTTTTTAGAAGATAACATCAATGTTATGGTTTTAGACGCTAATATGGTTCAAGTAACACTCAACCAAGATGAACTGAAAAAGTATTGGGAAACAAATAAAAACAACTATATGTCGAGACCTTCATACGAGTTAGAAACCAAAGTTATCACGTTACTTAAGAATGAAGTTCCTGAAGATGAAATCACAAGCTACTACTCAAAGTTTAAAAACGATTTTAAAAAAGAGGATGGAAAATTAAAGACCATCGAAGAAGCCAAAGCGGAAATCATTAAAGCCATAAACCTAAAAGAGACAAAAAAGGAGGCACTTAAAACCTATTTGGATGTTAAAAAAGGTAAAGCTACACTGGAAAACAAAGCCATCGTTTTTGACAATGAGTTAAACTATGCTCCAGAAAATAATAAAGAGATAGAAGCAGCTTCAAAAGGGGCGCTTTTAAAACCATTTTTATTTGAAGAGAACTATCTTCTTGTAAGAGTCAATGATAAGTTTGAAGCCAAAGCACTCTCTTATCAAGACGCCCTTCCAATGGTAACCAAAGATTTTATGGCAATGCAAAAACAGATTCAAATTGCACAAAAAGCGCAAACCATGCTTGAAAATTTTAAAGGTGAAAACATTGGATACGTGAACAGAAGTTCAATCAACAAAATACCAGATCTTAACAGCAATGAAAGCGCAGAATTTTTAAATAAACTTTTTGCAGTATCAAAACCTAAAGGGGTAATTGATGTGGCCAACAAAATTGTTTTATACAAAATCAACAACTCAAAATTTGCGGTTGTTGATAACAACAAATTGGAAGCGGTAAAATCATCGGTTAACAATTTACAAAATGCCGAATTAATGAATAATTTGGTCAACGATTTAGAGTCAAGATATACAATTCAATCATCTTTAGAAGAGTCAAAGGATAAATAATTGAGTAATACAATTTTAGCTATAGATATTGGTTCAACAAATATAACTGCCGTAATAGCTCAAAATGATTTAAACAATAAAATAAATATTTTAGGTACAGGTGTTGAAACAAGTGAAGGTATCAACAAGGGACTTATTACCAATATTGAAGTTGCATCAAAAGCGATAAAAGATGCCGTTTATGGGGTAAACAAAGGTACAGCAAGTAACATTGACTCTACTTATGTTTCCATATCTGCAGCATACACAAAAGGGGTCAGAAGCGCGGGGAGTGTCAACGTTCCCAATGGACAAATCACACAAACTGAAATCAATCAAGTGCTGCAAATGGCTCTTTATAATGCGACCATCGTTCCAGAATATGATGTCGTGCATGTTTTGCCCATCTATTTTAAAGTAGATGATTCACAACTTATTGATAACCCATTAAACATGAACGGTGCACGACTTGAAGTTGCTGTTTATATTGTTACGGCAAAAAAAACAGCTTTGACCAATATTAAATCTGCACTTAAAAGTTCAAATTTAGAAATAAGCAATTTTGTTCTCAGTGGTTATGCTTCGGCAATTTCTGTTTTAGATGAACAACAAAAAAGATTTGGGGCTGCAATTTTAGATATTGGTGGAAGTACCACAGATATTGTCTGTTTTAAAGGAAAATCAATCATTTACAATGATTTTTTACCTGTTGGATCTGCCAATATCACCAACGATTTATCCGTAACATTACATACCCCACCCAATGCAGCTGAAACCTTAAAGATTCAATATGCCAACTTACTCAATTCTACCTCTTTAGACAAAGAAGAGAACAACATTAAAAAGGTCAAAATACCTGTTATTGGTGATGAACAAAATACAAAAGAGATGCCATTAGATTCGGTTCAACTCATAATTCACGCAAGAGTGGAAGAGATTTTAGTTTTAGCCAAAGAGAAAATTAAAAAGAGTGGGGTATTGGACTCTTTGGGTGCTGGAATTGTCATAACAGGAGGAATGAGTCAACTGCCAGGTATCAAAGAGCTTGCTCAAGAGATTTTTGAAAATATACCCGTAAAAATTGCCAATCCAATTAATATTCGAAATGGTTACATGAGTTTTGATGACCCAACCATGGCGACCATTGTTGGTTTATTGCTTTATGGGCTTGACAGTAACCCTAATTTTGAGTTGGACTCAAATAAAAAACTCAGACAAAAAAAAGAGATTCGAAATTCACAATCGATTCCACAATCAAACGAAATAAAAACAAATAATGAAAATCTAGCTGATTATAAAAAACAACAAGATATTTTGCCAAGAATATCTACAAAAGATAAAGCGAAAGGCGTATCTAAATTCTGGAATAAAGTTGCGGAGTGGTTTTAATGAGTAATGATAATTTATTTGATGCTAAGGATATAACAGTGCAAATGCCAAACCAAGTACTTTCAGATAATGTTGCCAAAATTTCAGTCATTGGAGTTGGTGGAGGTGGTTGCAATATGGTCAATCATATGATCAACGAAGGCAGCCACAAAATTGACCTAATTGCTGCAAATACGGATTTACAAGTACTGCATATTTCAAAAGCACCTAAAAAAATTCAACTGGGACTCAAACTGACAAAAGGTTTAGGGGCAGGTATGAAGCCAGAAGTTGGGCGTGACGCTGCCATTGAGAGTTATGAAGACATTAAAAATGCCATCGATAAAGCCGATATTGTTTTTATTGCTGCTGGATTAGGGGGTGGTACAGGAACAGGAGCAGCAGCCATTATTGCAAAAGCAGCTAAAGAAGCGGGTGCTTTAACTGTTTCTGTCGTGACCAAACCCTTTTCATGGGAAGGTCAAAAAAGAGCAGGGCTTGCCAATTTAGGTCTTGAAGAGCTTAAAAAAGTGAGTGATTCTATCATTGTGATTCCAAATGACAGGCTTTTAGACATTATTGATGAAAACATTGGAATGAAAGATGCCTTTAAAATTATTGACAATATTTTGTACCAAGCCGTTAATGGAATGAGTGAAGTCATTTTAAATCCAGGTAACTCAGACATTAATACCGACTTCGCAGATGTCAGAACCATTATGCAACATAAAGGCATGGCACTCATGGGAATTGGAAGAGCAAAAGGAGAAGGTGCCGCAATAAAAGCCCTTGAAAGCGCCATTGATTCTCCATTACTGGATAAAATGTCATTGAGTGGAGCAAAAGGTATTTTAATTCACTTCAATATTCACCCACAAGTTTCACTTTTAGCCATTAATAACGTCATGGGTGCAATTCATGATACCATCGATTCAAATGCAGAAGTTATTTTTGGAACAACTTCTGATCCAACATTGGAAAAAGATGAAGTTAAAATTACCATTGTAGCAACAGGGTTTGAGTCTAAAAATCAACATGCAGAAATTAATGAAGAGAACAGTTCCAATGACTTTTCGGCTCAAACAGGGAAAGTGACACCTGACAATGAGAACTATCTGGATGTTCCTCCGTTAATGAGAAATTACGAAGTACAATACCGACTTAAATAGTCTTGCCTCTTTATATCTTATACTCATATAAGGTATAAAGAAGAGATTACTCTTTTATAATGACAATATCATAAGAACTTTTTTTAATCACCAATGCTTTTGAAGAGGGAACAACCCCATAATTGTTAAAGTCTCTGACTTTATTTTTATACTCTTCCAAATTGTTCTCAAGTTTTTCAATCTTTTTATTGAGTTGTAAAATCAAATCAACTCCAGCTAAATTAATGCCCATATCCCGAGTGAGTGTTAATACCGTTTTGATATTATCAATGTCTCTTTGAGAATAGAGTCTGATTTTTCCATTGGTTCGAGAGGGTTTAATTAAGCCCTCTCTCTCATATTGCCTGAGTGTTTGTGGATGAATGGTAAGAATTTCTGCCACTGCTGAAATTAAATAAACGGGTTCATTGTATGCTTTATGTTCCATCTTAGTTTTCCGGTAATTTTTCTTCTAATTGTTTTACCAAAGTTTCGTCTAAATCTTCAATTTTAGGCAAAATAATATTGGCTTTAAGATATAAATCTCCTCTGAGTCCTGTTTTTCTGTTTAACACACCCAACTCTTTAACTCTGAATTTTTGGTGTTGTTTGGTATTTTGTGGCACTTTTAATGTAATGTCCTTATGCAAAGTTTTAATCAATACTTTATTCCCAAAGAGTGCTGTTTTTAAAGGAATATCAAAATATTTGGTCAAAGTAAATTCGTCTCTTTCATACTCAGGTGAAGCGGCCACATTAACAGTAATAATTAAATCACCTCTTTGCCCCTGATACGATTTTCCTTTGCCTTTTGCTCGTATTTTTTGTCCACTGCTAATTCCCTCTGGAATTTTAATATCAAAACTCTCAGAATTCATTGTAATATGTTGTTTACCACCTAAAATAGCCACATCAAAAGCAACAGTTATTTGTGCTTGTGTATCCAAATCAGGTCCACCAAAGCTGTGTCCACTAAAACCTCCACCAAAAGGGTTCCCCCCAAATCCAGAACCACCACCAAACATCTGTCTTAAGATTTCATCTAAATCAACATTATGTCCCTGTCTTTGAGCAAAGTCATGAAAATTTTGACCACCAAACATAGAGTCCCCATGCTGGTCATATTGCATTTTTTTCTCTTTGTCACTTAAGACCTCATACGCTGCATTTATCTCTTTAAATTTATCTTCGGCACCTGCCTCTTTGTTGACATCTGGATGATATTTTCTTGCTAATTTTCTGTAAGCTTTTTTGATTTCATCTGCTGTCGCATTTTCACTTACTTCTAAAGTCTCATATAAACTTTTTGCCATTTTTATTCCTATAATAAATATATATTTTTAATGAAATATTATATCCAAAAGTTGAGTCAATGTCAATCAACTTTGAAGTTATTCTTTAGTGTATAAAGGAAGAGTAATAATAAAATTTGCACCAGTATATTGGGCCTCATTCCATTTAAAAGAGCTGTTTTTGACACGTATCTTACCCCCCATACTCATCTCTATTATTTGATGCGTCATGTATAAACCAAGTCCTGTTCCTTGGCTTTGATGTTTGGTTGTAAAATATGGTTCAAATACTTTATCTAAGATATTTTCTGCAATTCCATCTGCATTGTCTTTTATATCTATACAGGCCATATTATTCTCAATGAATGCATGAATAAATATAAATCTTTCCTCAATATTTCTTTCACAAAAAGCATCTTTGGCATTATCAATAATATTTAAAATGGCTTGGGTTAACTCATTTTTATAGTTATAGAGTTTTATATCGTTTTCACAACTTAATATGACTTCAATATTGGAATTTTTCAACATCCCCTCAACGATGGACAAATCTTTTTTCAGATTTTTTTCTAAAACAAACTCGCTCATCTCTTTATCCCCTTGAATAAAGTCCCTGAAATCATTAATGGTTTGAGATAAGTGCATTGAACTTCTTACAATCCCATCCAAACAGTCATCCAGCATTTCATCGGTGAGCAGTTTGAACTCTTTTTGAAGTTTTATGCCACTTGCAGCCGTACTGATTGTACTTAAAGGTTGTCGCCATTGGTGTGCAATATTTCCCATCATTTCACCCATTGCCACCATTTTTGATTGTTCAGCAATGAGTTTATCTCTGTATTTTAATTCAGACAAATCCACAACGGTTAAAATCTTAAAGTTATTGTTTCGCAAAACTGCATCTTTTAGTTTAATCAATGTGGGAAATCCTTCACCACTGTTTGTTAACATATTGGCTTCAAAAGGGGCTACTTTGGAAGCATTAAAATCAATTTGTTTATCTTCAAAAAAAACGCTCATATCTGAAAACAGTGCTTCTTCTTTATTTTTAAAGCCAAAAAGTTCAACGCCCACATCATTAATATTTATACACTTATTATTTTCATCAAACAATAAAATGGCCTCTAATGTTGCGTTTAAAAGCAGTTCAAACTCTTCAAGCGAATCTTCAAGTTTTTCTTTAATCTCTAAAACTTTTTTATGTTCTTGCTCCAATGTGCCTTTGGCATGAGAGAGTTTAAAATTTGTTTCACATAAAGGCGTATTATCATACACATAAACAATCACAATTTTTTTTTCAATATCGTACGGATGAAGAGTAACATCTTGTTGCATGTTCTTAAAAATTTTATTGGTTATTTTATTCGGAAGATTCACACTGAAAAAATATTTACTGATTTCCGTGGTATAAAAAGTAGGGGAGTTTAACTTTACGCATGCGCACATTTTTCTTTTCAATTTTGCAACATTGATGTCAGGGTAGAAGTGTGTGATTTTTTGATTAATAATGTCTTGCGATTTTATTTGTGTTCTTGTTTCAAGCCATTTATTCCAAAAAAGAACTTCTAACTGTTCGTTAAGAAGCATGATTCCATTGTCAACTGTATCACAGATTAAATCCGCTTTATCAATGTAATTCATTATAACTCATTTAAAATTTTATCAATTAACTCTTTTATATATTCAATCGTCTCATCTGTTGTAAGAATAAGAAGTTCTCCATTGATATTTTGATTTTGAAAATTCAACATGGTAGAGATAATAATAACTTTTTGATATTTATCAATAAAATTATTGTCCATCTCTTCTAGTGACTCTAAAAGTTTAACATAAGGAGGAGAAAAAGAGACATCCATTCCCATCTCTTTCGCAAATTTACTGATGGTTGAAGAGGAGAGGATATTGGTAATTTCTAAAATAATATCACTTAACTCTTCTGGGTTTTGAATCTCTTCGTTATTCAATCCAAACTCTGTAGCCAAATTCATGGCAGAATTTTTATCAATAATAAAAAGATTTTCACTTGAGAACTTTCCATTGACCAGCTGTGTTGCAATAAACTGTGGGGTATCAACATGTACTTGCTTTGAAAGATACTCTTTTAACTCAGATGTCTCAATAATACTGATTTTTGGAATTGAGAGTGTTGCAAAGGCATCTAAAATTTCAGTAATAGCTGCTGTTCCAGAGCCATAGGCAATATTGATAAGTTCTTGTAAGCAATCTTGTTGATCTTCGCTTAAAATATATGAGTTTCCCATTATACCGCTTTTATTTTTGTAAATATTTGTTTCATTTTAACATCAGTAATTGGTTTTTTTACAAAATCCAATGCCCCATCTTCTCTGACTTGTGTCATGGAACCTTGTTGTACGTCAGCAGATATTACAACAACTTGAGCACTCTTATCAAATGTTTTAATAAGTTTTAGCGCAGTAAAACCATCCATCACCGGCATGGTTAAATCTAAAAATACAATTTGTGGTTTATGCTCTTTATACAAATCAACCGCTTCTTGACCATTTTGAGCCTCTATGATCTCATCTTTCTCTTCTCTACAATCTTGAAGAATCTTTATAACCATTCTTCTTGCCATTTTTGAATCATCAGCAACCAATATCTTCATACAAAACCTTAACAATTATTTTTTATGCTTTTATTCTAACAAAAAAAATCATAAAACCATATGAAAAATTTACAAAAACTATGCTATAAATAGAAATGTTTACAAAAGATGAATGGACTCAAGAAGAGTTATACAAATACGCCAAAGCATTAGAAAAAGAGAATCGACACATCATTCTTATTGATACGATTTTAAAACCTTTAAACAATATAGAAACCATGACCTATAACCCTTATGAAATGGTTAAAATGCCCAAAGGAACGGTCTTTGTTTTTTATTGTGACACAGGGAAAACGACCAAAGAGAGACTCAATTTTTATAAAGCTAAATTTCCTGATTATGTGTGTGTGAGCCTGCACGGAGGAAGAGGGTATTGGCGTCCCAATTTTAGAATGCAAAAAGAGATTGAAAAGAACTTATGATGAAATATGACTACATTATTATTGGTGCGGGGATTGCTGGTTGCAGTGTGGCACATTTTCTTTCACAAAGCCAAAAAAATATTTTGCTTATTGATAAAAATGAAAATTTCGCACAAAGTGCAAGTGGCGCTGCTGGGGCTTTTTTATCGCCACTTTTGGGAAAACCCAATAGGTTCAAAGATTTGGTCACACAATCTTTAAAATTTTCTCATGCATTTTACAAACAAGAGTTTTTGCCTCATATTATCAACAAAGGAGTTATCAGAATTCCTAAAAATACACTTGATGCAAAAAAGTTTCAAGAGTATATCCCTTTCATTGATTTTGAGTATGAATTAAAAGAGGGTGGCTGTTTTTTTCCCATTGGAACTCAAGTTAACAGCGTTGCTATTTGTGAAAATTTAGCAAAAAATTGTGAAAAAAAATTCAATTATGATATAAAACATATTGTTAAAAAAGATAATTATTATTTACTTAATAATGAAATAAAATGTAAAAATTTGATACTGACCACAGGTGCAAACACCGCACTTATTGATGAAAACTATGTGAATATTCGAGCCATCTGGGGACACAGAATTGATATTCACACCTCTACTTGTATCGATGTTAATTACCATAAAGAGTGTTCAGTTTCCACCAGCATTCAACTACAAAATAGCCCTTTAAACAAAGTGAGTATAGGAGCAACACATCATCGTAGCAACAGTACTTTAGAAGAGAATTGTTTTGATTTAGAAAATATTGATTCAATAAAAATGAATGATGATAACACCATTAAAGCTGATACAGAACTCTTATTAAAAAGAGCAAATGATATTGTAAAATTAGATGATGTCGAAGTGGTTAATGTAAAATTTGGTGCCAGAGCTGCCAGTATTGATTATTTTCCTATGGTTGGTTCATTAATTGATTCAAAAAAAACCATAGATATGTTTCCATACTTAACCAAGGGAACGCATGTCCCTAATCAGAGACTATCGCGATACGAGAATCTCTATATTTTAAATGGATTAGGGGGAAGAGGTTTTGTATTGGCTCCTTTTTTAGCAAAAAATTTGGTTGAATTTATTTTAAATGAAACTCCATTGAGCGAAGATATTACAGTGGACAGACTCTTTAAAAAATGGGTCAGAAAAGAAAAGAAGGATTGATATGACGAAAAATATTTTAAAAATTGTTTTTTTGGGTCTCTTTGGATTTGCTTTTCTGGTCTATTTAACGGCAAATAAACCTAAATATGTTGTTGACAATGAAAACATAACCACCAATATTGGAATCAATCTTTTTCCTAAACAGTTTGAACTTGTAGGTGAAAACAGAGTCTATTCAAGAGATTAACTCTTTAAAAAAGAGAGTAAAACACTCATCATTGTTGCTAATCAGGACTCAATATCCATTATCAATGAGTTTAAAAACTATTTTAAACTCAATATGCCCTTAATTCTTGTTGCCAATATATCCGATGCACCTTGGTTGGTTAAAAAACTCATCATTCCATCAACGCTTGAAGAGCTGCATACAAAAAGTAATGTACCTATGATTTATGATGAAAATGGTGCGTTTATTGCCTCTTTAAACTTACAAAACACACCAAAAAGAAAATATTTTGCTTATTTATTGAATGAAAATGGTACTGTCTCGAAAATCTATGAAGGTGAGGTCAAAGATATCGCCAACACAGCCATAAACAAAGAGGAAGTTAAAACCTCTCTACAACCGCTTTATAACTTAATAGAACAATAAAAAAAATCAAATTTTTATTTGCTTTTAAACTTTAAATTAAGACAAAAATTGTCTTAATTTAAAAACTAATCTTTATCTGTCAATGCACTTTAATTAAATAGCGCTATCATTTTGTATTAACACACTTTAAAAGGATTTAAAAATGAAACATGAATTAATGAAATTACCTTACGCAATGGATGCATTAGAACCTTTAATGTCAAAAGAGACACTGGAGTTCCATTATGGAAAACACCACCAAACGTATGTCAATAATCTGAATAATTTAATTGCGGGAACAAAATATGAAGAACTCTCTTTAGAAGAGATCATTAAAAGTTCTGAGGGTGGGCTATTTAATAATGCGGCACAAGTTTACAACCATGACTTCTTTTGGAAAGGATTGACCCCTCAAAGTTCAACCATGCCAAGCAGCGTTGAATCAGCTTTAATGAAAGCATTTGGTTC
This sequence comes from Marinarcus sediminis (SeqCode), assembly GCF_048571275.1. GTDB lineage: Bacteria > Campylobacterota > Campylobacteria > Campylobacterales > Arcobacteraceae > Marinarcus > Marinarcus sediminis. The sequence continues at coordinate 2,111,802 of NZ_CP182357.1, read as the reverse complement.
AGTTGAGGCATTTAAAACTGAATTTACCAATAAAGCAGTAACTCACTTTGGTTCGGGGTGGGCTTGGTTGGTCAAAGATGAAAAAGGAAAACTCTCTGTTATTTCAACTTCGAATGCCCTCACACCAATTACAGAAGGCTTAACGCCAATTCTTACCTGTGATGTTTGGGAACATGCCTACTATATCGATACGAGAAATGCAAGACCGGCTTATTTGGAAAACTTTTGGAAACTGGTTAACTGGGATTTTGTTGCACAGAATCTTAAATAATATATCTTAAAAACAAAAAGAGGGGTCATATCTTTATGACGCCTCTTTTCACAATTTAGTTTTCAAAAAATTTATTCTCGTTTAAACCATCAATCAACTCTTGCACAGAAGAGACCGATTTAGCAAATAACTCTTTTTGTCTCTCATTTAAACTCAATTCAATGACTTTTTCAACGCCATTGGCACCCAACATCACAGGAACACCACTTACAACATCAGAATAACCGTATTCTCCCTCTAACATAACAGCGCATGGATAAATCTCTTTTTTATTATTTAAAATGGCTTCAACCATCAATGAAGTGGCGTGTGCTGGGGCATAATAGGCAGAACCTTTTTCTAAATATTTTACAATTTGTGCACCACCATTTTTTGTTTTTTCAACAATATCTGCAATATCTTCATCGCTTAATACTTCTGTCAGGGCCAAACCAGCTACAGTAGAAAAATTGGTCAAGGGAACCATATCATCCCCATGTCCCCCCATAACAGATGATTCAATTTGTCCTGCGCCGTATCCCAATTTTTCTAAAATAAAATGACTCATTCTTGCACTGTCTAAAATCCCTGCCATCCCAACAATTTGACTTCTTGGGAAATCTGATACTTTTAGAGCGGTATAAACCATTGCATCCAAAGGATTAGAAACCACTACTATAATTGAGTTAGGGGTATATTCTTTAATTTCTAAAATCACTTCTGAAATAATCTTAGCGTTGGTTAACAACAAATCATTCCGACTCATACCAGGAAGACGTGGAAGCCCAGCTGTAATAACCACCACATCACAATTTTTTAAATCGCTTCCATCTTCTGCTGCGGTTACAATAGTAGCCGATTTTGCTGCATTGGCTGCTTGTGAAATATCCAAGGCCATGGCTTTAACTAAATTTTGTTTAATATCTTTTAATACAATATGAGAGCATATCTCTTTTGATGCCAAGGTATACGCCAATGTAGAACCCACATTACCGGCACCTATAATGGCTACTTTTTTATTATTCAATTCTTTTCCTTAATCCATAAAACACTTTTTATATTATAGCTTTTTTGGTATAAAAAAAGGCGAGCCCGCAAGCTCGCCTTTTAAAAAGTACAGTGATTTATTATCCAATAATGGCATTTAATGTTGCACTTGGTCTCATTACTTGTGATGTTAAAACATCATCCAATAAGTAGTATCCACCTGTATTTTGAGCAGGTCCTTGAACAGACGTTAACTCTTCAACAATTTTTGCTTCATTTTCACTCATTGCTTTTGCAATTGGTGCAAATTCTTCTGCTAGTTGAGCACTCTCTTTTTGTTTAGCTAACTCTTGAGCCCAATACATTGCCAAATAGAAATGGCTTCCTCTGTTATCAATTTCACCTGTTTTTCTTGAAGGTGATTTGTTCTCTTGTAAGAAAGTAGCTGTTGCATCATCTAAAGTTTTGGCTAAAATCAAAGCATTTTTATTATTTTGTGTATTACCTAAGTGTTCCAATGAAGCTGCCAATGCCATAAACTCACCTAAAGAGTCCCATCTTAAGTGGTTTTCAGCTTGAAGTTGTTGTACGTGTTTAGGAGCAGATCCACCTGCACCCGTTTCAAACAATCCACCACCTTGCATTAATGGTACGATTGATAACATTTTAGCACTTGTTCCAAGCTCTAAAATTGGGAATAGGTCAGTATTGTAATCTCTTAAAACATTTCCCGTAACAGAAATCGTATCAAGACCCTTTCTCATTCTTTCTAAAGTTTTTTTAGTTGCATCAACTGGCGTCATGATAGAGATATCTAAACCAGCAGTATCATAAGTTGGTAAATATTTTTCAACTTTTTTAATCATCTCTGCATCGTGAGCTCTTTTTGGGTCTAACCAAAAAATTGCTGGAGTATTTGATAATCTTGATCTGTTAACAGCCAATTTTACCCAGTCTTTAATTGGTTCATCTTTAGCTTGACACATTCTGAAAATATCTCCCGCTTCAACTTTTAAAGTAAATACAACTTCTCCTGCTTTATTTGTTACAACAAAAGCACCATCTTCTTTTGCTTGAAAAGTTTTGTCATGGCTTCCATACTCTTCAGCTTTTTGAGCCATTAAACCAACATTTGGTACTGTTCCAATTGTTGTTACGTCTAATGTTCCATTTTCTTTACAATCGTCAATAACTGCTTTAAATGTTTCTGCATAACATCTGTCTGGAATCATTGCAATGGTATCTTCTGTTTTATCTTCTGCATTCCACATTTTACCACCATCTCTGATCATGGCCGGCATAGAAGCATCAACAATAACATCTGAAGGTACGTGTAAGTTTGTAATTCCTTTAGCAGAGTTTACCATAGCAAGTCTTGGTTGAGTTGCATATACTGCTGCAATATCCGCTTCAATTTCTGCTTTTTTAGCGGCATCAACTTTGTCTAATTTAGAGTATAAGTCACCCAAACCATTGTTGAAGTTAACACCTAATTCGTCAAACAGTGCAGCGTGTTTTGCAATTAAGTCTTTAAAGTATACTTTAACAGCAAATCCAAACATAATTGGATCAGATACTTTCATCATAGTTGCTTTTAAGTGTAAAGATAACAATACATTTTCATCTTTTGCTCTTTTAATAGCTGATGCATAAAACTCTTGTAAAGCTTTTGCACTCATTGATGTTGCATCAATAATTTCACCAGCAAGTACTGGTAAAGAAGCTTTCAATACTGTTTCTTGACCTGCATTGTTTACAAATGAAATTTTTAAATTATCAGCTGCATCAAATGTTTTTGAAACTTCTAAACCATAAAAATCATCGTGTGTCATATGTGCAACGTCTGTTTTTGATTCTTTTGTCCATTTACCCATTTTATGAGGATTGTTTTTTGCAAAGTTTTTAACAGCACCAGGTGCTCTTCTGTCTGAATTTCCTTCTCTTAATACTGGGTTAACTGCTGATCCAGTGATTTTAGAATATCTTGCAATTGTCTCTTCACTCTCATCATAATTAGGGATATTATACCCCTTACCTTGCAATTCAGCGATTGCAGCTTTTAATTGTGGAATAGAAGCTGAAACGTTTGGTAATTTGATAATATTTACAGTAGGGTCTTGAGTTAATTCACCAAGCTCAGCTAAGTGATCACCCACTTTTTGTGCTTCAGTTAAATTCTCAGGGAAGTTTGCAATGATTCTTCCTGCTAATGAGATATCTTTAGTTACCATTTCAATTCCTGAACTTTTTGTAAAAGTTTTAATGATTGGTAGTAGAGAATATGTAGCTAAAGCTGGTGCTTCATCAACTTTCGTATAGATAATTTGAGCCATGTTTTTTTTCCTTGAGTTGTAGTTAAAGTCTCTTCATAGAAACCTCAATTTAATGTGGGTGTATAATATCATTAATCAAGTCAAGGTAACGTTATATGTAACGATATTAAGAGCTGTTTAAAAAATTTGTTTCATTTTTGCACAACTGCTATTTGACATTTTGCCATAAGTTTTTTATTGCCGTTGGCTTTGAAGGAGTTTTGATTTGATCAAAAATAGACTCCTTAGAAGAGGGTGTTTTTTCTGTTGGTTCAACTTTTTTCTTTGGCGTTGTTCTTATGTATACAATATTTGAATTCACCGTATTAACATGCTCTTTATACGATGCGCTGAACTTATGTGCATTTGTTTTTTTATCTTTTACAAAATAGAGATACTCTGTTTTAGCAGGGAATATTGCCGCTTTAATGGCAGCTAATGAAACAGCACAAACAGGATGTTCTGGAACACCTTTATTTAAGTAGGTATTGTATGGGCTTCTGTCCTCTTTTATTCGTTTTGCACTGACCACATCATGAGAGTATTGAGCATAATTGAGTGTTCCATCCATTTGTAAAGGCATACCTCGTTTGAGTCTGTTGTGAATAACACTTGAAACATAAGGCATTTCGTCAACATTTGCCGCCTCTTTTTGAACCACAGAAGCAATGGAGACATAATAAAACCACTTGTTTTTATTGTATTCACCAAAAATTTTACGTGCAAACTCTTCATACTTTTTATTGGTGTAAGAAAAAAGATAATAAATAAGATTCTCTTCACTCATGCCCAAAGGCAAACTGTAACTTTCAGCTAAAATATTTCCATCATTTTTGTAGGCCAATTTGTTGTAAGTATCAATGAGTTTCTCTTCAGAAAGATTTAAAGCTTTGGCAATATCTTTTAAGAAAAAATAAGAGGTTTCTCCTGGAATTAACGTAATGTTTCTTAATGCCGCTTTTGAAGTGACCAATTTATATAAAAAATCACCTTTAGATAAATGTTTATATTTTAAATCAATCCACCCTTGTTGCGGATATCCTAAAAATCGAATAATTGTCTTATCTATAAAGTTTAATTCATAACCACTTTTGTTTAAATATGATATAATCGCACTTGTTGAGCCATTTGGAATATAGATTACTTTCGTCGATGTCACTGGAATACTCACATAAAACAAAACAACAATAAAAAGTACTAGGAACAGTTCAATTATGTCGCATGCAATTAAACTCTTATTGACATCAATATTTATTTTTTTATTCGTTGTGTTTTTTCTGTTATCTGTTGGCATTAAAGTGGACAATTTTTCCTTTGCAAGTATTCATATTTCGAAATTGTATATTAAATTGGATAAAAAGCTGATTGTAGAGATCAAAGAGATTACGGTTCCCATAAAATCAAAAGTAAAAAACACACAAAATGACATTCAAAATAATATTAAACATATTCCAACACTTCTAAAATTTTTCCAAAAAATTGATATAGAAAAATTGAAAATTTCAGGAAATGAATTTACCATCTCGGTGGATCAAGAGACTGTTTTTATTGATAATAAATTGATCAACCTTCTTGCAAAGCCAACAGTTGATGGAAACATAATTACACTCGAACTGTATTCACTCTTTCTAAAAGAGAATAATCTTCTGTTTAATGGTCTTTTAAAAGTGGATTTAAAACACAACTTATATGACTTTCAAGGTAAAAGCTTCTACAAAGAGGTTGAAGCCAATCTAAGTGTGAAAACGTTGAACAATGCCCTTGAGTTTGAAATTAAATCGGATCAAACCTATTCAAACCTAAATTTTTTAAAAGATTTTGTAACACTGGATCAAGATGCCAATGAGTGGCTCTACGATAATATTACAGGGGAGATAAAACTCAACTATTTAAAAGGGAAACTGGATTCAAATACATATCTGCCCATTGTTGATACACTACAAGGGAGTGCCCAAGTTACAAATGCCCAAGTGCATTTCAAAAAAGGGCTTGATGTAGTAAAAGCCCAAGAGATAGCTCTAAGTTACAGCCACGATACCCTCTCTTTTAATATTATTGCTCCTACATATAAAGATATAGACATAAATGGAAGCAGCGTAGTTATACACCATCTCTCTTCTGCAAAAGAGGGAAATATCGAAATTAACATAGAGACAAAACACCGATTAAGTCAAGCCATTTTAGAGATATTAAATGCCTATAAAATCAAATTACCCTTGGAACAAATTGATGGTTCAAGTGATTCAAAACTCTCGATTAAACTCTTTTTTTATGATGTCGATACCCTTAGGGTTAATGGAGTGTTTTTATTTGAAAATTCAAACTTTAAAATCAACAATTTCAAATTTTTAGTTAAAAATGCCCATGTTGAACTGCATGATTCACAAGTATTAATTAAAGACTCCGCCGTTGCATTGGATAATATGCTTGATGGAACAATTAATTTGGAAATTAATACAAAAAAATTTACTGCTTCAGGAGAGGCTCTTATTCATAAACTGGAAATTAAAAAAGACAGAGACAATATTTTAAAAATTGATAATGTTAAGACAAAAATCAATGCCAATTTTAAAGAAAAAACAACCATTGATTTAAAAGAACTTTTTACTCAAATTGCCATTGAAGAGCACGGAGTAAAATTCAATATTCTCAATCTTGAAAAAGTTTCTTTTTACTCAGAACTGCTAAAAAAAATCAATGTCACTTCTGGTGATGGTTCAATTTTAATTAAAAATGAAAAAGATATCACACTGTATGCCAATATTAACAAGTTGGATTTTCCCATATTAAATAAATCAGGTGAAAAAATCACTTCATTAAGCATTGAAGGCTCAATACAACCAAATAAAATACATATTTCTACACTGGATAGAAAAGTGGCAGTAACGATACTCAAAAATAAAACCACCATAAATCTCACCGATGTAGATATTATCAATGAAAAAAAAGAAGAGAAGTCCAATGATAATTTAACGCTTACCATCAAAGGAAACAACTCAAATATCTACTTTAACGCTACTCAAAAACTTTTAGCAGACAAATACACCTTACTTATAGATAAAAAAGAGTTAAACCTCTCTTTACATCATAATTTAACTACCTTAAGATATATCAAAGATAAAAAAGCCAACATTCACTTAAACAGTTTTAAAATGAGTGATGCTTTTGTCAATGCCATGCTTCATAGACCTGAACTCTTTAAAGGTGGGGAGATGAGCCTTAATGCGGAAGGGAACAATAATTATATTAAAGGAAATGTAGAGTTTGTTGATGCCAGAGTAAAAAATCTGGCTGTTTTAAATAATCTTATTATCTTTATTAACACTTCTCCTGCACTGATTAACCCACTTTTTGCTATTCCTGCTGTTGTTGGAATGGCAACAAACAGTGGTTTTAATCTTAATGGGTACCGAATTAACAATGGCAATTTGGATTTTAATTACAATATAAAAGATGATCTTTTTACCATTAATCAATTAAAAACCACAGGAAACATGGCAGATTTTGAAGCCAAAGGTTTGATTGATTTGAATAAAAACAGCATTCAAAGCGATGTTATTGTTATTTTTATGAAAGATTACACCAAAATTGTGGGCTATATTCCAGTCATCAATTATCTGTTTTTAGGAGAGGATAAACGAATTGCAACGGCAGTAAAAATCAGTGGAAATCTCAATGATCCTGAAATCACAACCAATTTAGCCAAAGAGACAGCCAATGTACCTTTGGATTTTGTAAAAAGAATTTTCAAACTCCCAGCAAAAGGACTTGAACTGATTTCTCCTAAAGAAAATGAGCAATAAAAATCTTATTACTCATTTCTTAAAACATCAATAACATCAATGTTGGTTGCTTTATACGAAGGGTAATAAGACGCCAAAAAGACAATGACCATAGCTCCTGCAACAATGGATATGAAATCTATCATATCTAAATCCAATGGCAGTTTTGATGTCCCGTAGACATCTGCAGGCAAAGAGATAATATTAAAATTATCCAAAAGAAATATTCCTCCAAATCCCAAAGCAATTCCAGCAATAATTCCACCAAAACCAATAATAACACCTATTCGTAAAAATATTTGTCTGATCTCTTTGCTTGAAGCTCCCATAGATAAAAGTAGGGCAATCTCTTTTCTTCGACTCATTACCGTCATTAATAAAGAGGAGATAATGTTCAGTGAAGCAACTAAAATAATCAACATTAAGACAATAAAAAGGGCTTTTTTCTCCATTTGCATGGCAGAAAAAAAGTTTCCATTTTGTTCCCACCAACCAATAACTCCCGCTTTAAAGCCATGAACCTCTTTTTCTAAACGTTTTATATCATTAAAAGGGTCTTTTGAAAAGATATGTATACCATCATACTCATTGGAATTTTTTTTGAGAAGTGTTTGTAAAGCTTCAATAGAGGTATACATATATGACTTATCGTAAGCATTTAACCCTGAGTTAAAAGAACTTTTGAGTGTAAATCGTTTCATTCTTGGCATCATCGAAAAACCATTAGGGTCCAACGAGGTAAAATAGAGCGTTATTTTAGAATCATATCCTGCAAAAAGTTTATTTTTAATCCCTTCGCCTACAATCAAATCATACTTACCCAGTTTAATGTTCCCCAGACTCTTTTTATAAATAGCGTTAATTTGTTCTTCTTTTAAAGGATTGACACCAAAAATAATACCACCACTCATGGTATCACCATTTTGAACAATGGCTTGAGAGCTTAAATAGGGAGAAAAAATCATATCGGGGAATTTTTTTTCAAGGTGAGTTAAAAGTTCTTTGTCCACAGCACCTTCAAGTTTGGGATAAACTGAAAGAGGGTAGTTCATGATAAAAAGTTTGTCTTCAAACTCTTTTTGCGTTCCATTCATAATGGCCATACTTATAATCAAAACCATTACACCAACAGTTACACCAATAAATGCCAAAATAGCACTCACTGATATAAAAGGGTTTTTTCTATCAAATCGTAAATATTTTTTTACAATAAAGTTAACTAATTTTTTATTCAAATCAGTTCCCTGAAACCAAACCTTTTTTAGGTCCACTTATTCCACAACACTGTTTAAATTTTTTACCACTTCCACAAGGGCAAGGTTCATTTCGTGCTATTTTTTTCTCAATGACTACATCATTGTGTAAATTTGTTTTCAAATTTTCTTGTTGTGCTTCCATTTGAGCGACCATTTTGTCAAGTATCTCTTGATCTCTTTGTTCATCATCTTTATTTCGCAGTTGCACAGTGAATAAAATTTTCACCACTTCATGTTTAATTGAAGAGATCAATTCAATAAACATATTATAAGACTCTTTTTTATATTCAACCAAAGGATCTTTTTGATTGTATCCTCTAAGACCAATACCTGTCTTAAGTGTATCCATAGCGTATAAGTGTTCTCGCCAAGCTTTATCTAACATTTGTAAATATAAAATTCTCTCAATTTCACTTCTTTGCTCAGGGGCTGCTAAACTCATTTTGTCATTATACACTTCTGTAAGAATTTGATACAATCTCTCATTTAACTGTGTATAATCTTCCGTTTTTAAGTCGTTTGCTGTAACAACTAAGTTTAACTCCTCTTTTAATTTAACAATAATTTTTTCTAAATCAAAATCTTCACTTTGCATTCCATCAAAAATTTCACAATTACTTAAAAGGTTGCTTACATATTCAGCTCTGTTTTCATCCAATTTTGCACCAATGGCAAATTCAGGATTCAACAAGTCATTTCTAAAAGAGTAGATAACTTTTCGTTGTTTATTGGCAACATCGTCGTACTCTAAAAGGTGTTTTCTGCTCTCAAAGTGCATTGATTCCACTTTTTTCTGTGCATTTTCAACCGCACGTGTTACCATAGAAGATTCAATATGTTCTCCCTCTTCAATTCCCAATCTTTCCATGATACCTTTGATTTTATCACTTCCAAAAATTCTTAAAAGATTATCTTCTAATGAGAGATAAAATTGAGAAATACCCACATCCCCTTGTCGTCCTGAACGACCTCTTAACTGATTGTCAATTCTTCTGCTTTCGTGTCTTTCTGTTCCAATAATGGCCAATCCACCTAAAGCCAGGGTCTCTTCGGTGAGTTTAATATCAACTCCTCGTCCTGCCATATTTGTTGCAATCGTTACCGCACCTTTTTGACCTGCATCTTCAATAATTTTTCCCTCTTTTTCATGCTGCTTAGCATTTAACACGGTATGAGGTACTTTTGCCGCTTTAAGTAAACTGTGCAGATGTTCAGATTTTTCAATAGATGCAGTTCCTACAAGTACAGGTTGACCCGAAGTATGATATTCCTGAATTTTTTTACACACCGCTTCAAATTTTTCTCTTTCACTTTTGTAAATCAAATCGTTTTTATCCACTCTTTGTACAACAACATGTGTAGGGATAGAGACAACATCTAAATTATAAATCTCGGCAAACTCGGTAGCTTCTGTTTGTGCAGTACCTGTCATACCAGCTAATTTGTCGTACATTCTGAAATAGTTTTGAAATGTAATATCAGCTAAGGTTTGTGATTCATCTTGAATTCGTACACCTTCTTTGGCTTCTAAGGCTTGATGTAAACCATCAGAGTATCTTCTCCCTTCACTTAACCGTCCTGTAAACTCATCAACAATAATAACTTCATTGTTTTGTACGACATAATCTACATCTTTTTCAAATACGTTGTGCGCTTTAAGTGCTTGGTCCAGATGGTGTGATAACATGGCGTTTTCTAAAGAGTAAAGGTTATCTACTTCAAAAAGTTTTTCTGCTTTTTCAGTTCCTTCTTCGGTCAAGAGTACGGCTTTATTTTTTTCATCTACAATATAATCACCTGTAATAATAGGTTGTTCATCGGCTCTTTTTGGCTCGATTCTTTCACCTTTTTCCAATTTCATGGCAATTTCATTGGCTTTAGCATAATCAATATTGTTTCTATTGGTTGGTCCTGAGATAATTAAAGGAGTTCTTGCTTCATCAATTAAAATAGAATCTACTTCATCAACAATAACAAAGAAGTGTTCTCGTTGAACTTTCTCTTCTAAATCATATTTCATATTATCTCTTAGGTAATCAAATCCAAATTCATTATTTGTACCATAAGTAATATCTTGTGCATATTGCTCTTTTCTCAGTTTTTCATCATGAATATCGCCTGTAATTGCCCCCACACTGAAACCCAAAAAGTTATATAGGGGTTCAAGTTCTTTAGCATCTCTGCTTGCAAGATAATCATTGACCGTTACAACATGGACACCTTTTCCTACCATAGCATTTAAAACAACTGCCAATGTTGCAACCAAAGTTTTACCTTCACCTGTTTTCATTTCAGCTATTCTTCCATCATGTAAGACCATTCCACCCACAAGTTGAACATCAAAGTGTCTCATATTAAGAGTTCTTCGACTCGCTTCTCTGGTAATGGCAAATGACTCATTTAAAACATCATTCAAACTTCTTTTATTCTCTTGGACCTCTTGCTTGAGAGTTTGGAAATACTCTTTTAATTCTTCATCACTTAAATTTTCAAATTGAGCTTCCAACGCATTAATTGCCATCGCTCGCTTATTGTATTTTTTTACTTCTTTGTCGTTCGTACTACCAAAAATCTTTGAGAAAATATTCAACATAAAATAAAACCCTTTCTGTTATAATGCGAAGATTATATACAAAGTAAGGTTAAAATATGTTTTATAGAATAATTTTTTTTACGCTCTTTTTTTTAAGTATTCAATTAAATGCCAATGTACTCAATGGGATTAAAACCTTTGATGCTTTTTTCACCCAAACAATTGTTAACAGCACAGAAAATAAGATAATTTATACAGGGAAAGTCTATATCAAAGAGCCTTCAAAGATATTGTGGCAATATCAAACGCCTGTTGTAAAGAATGTCTATATATTGGACAATTTTGCCATTGTAGATGAACCCGAGCTGGAGCAAGCCATCTATACCAATCTTGATAAAGAGATTAATTTATTGCAACTGGTACAAAAAGCAAAAAAAATAGATGAAACGAATTACACAACAACACTTTATGATGTCAACTATACCATTAAAATAGAAAATGATAAAATCCGTTCCATTTCATATAAAGATGAGTTAGAAAACAGTGTAGTTATTGAGTTTTCAAAGATAAAACAAAACCAAGTCATCCGTGATGATGTGTTTCAATTTCTTCCACCTGATTCATACGATATCATACGAAAATAAATCAATTCAAAGCAATTTTTAGTTACTATTGCACTAGGTACAGTAGACAATAGCTTGATATATTTCAAGAGGAAAGTCCGGGCTGCAGTGAAGTATGGTTCCATTTAAATAATGGCTAGGGTAACCTAAGGGACAGTGCAACAGAAAGTAAACCGCTTGTTTAACAAGTAAGGGTGAAACGGTGGGGTAAGAGCCTACCAGCATTTTGAGTAATCTTAATGGCTATGTAAACCCAACCAGCAGCAAGAATAGGTGGTAGGAACTTCACAATCCTTCTATTCGCGAGATTGTTTAAGTAATTAAACAACAAGATAAATTATTGTCCATGACAAAACGCGGCTTATCGCTGTACCTAACTTCAAAGCATTATATCAATTGATTTTTGACAAACTCCATATAGTGTCCCTCTTCAAACTCTAAACTCTCATGTGTTCCTCTTTGAACAATCTTTCCATCGTGCATCACGTAAATCATATGAGCATTTTTAACCGTACTTAAACGATGCGCAATCGTAATAACTGTTTTCTCTTTTAAAAAAGGTTGCAGTGAATCAAAAAGTTTTAACTCTGTGTGTACATCCAAAGCAGAGGTTGACTCATCAAAAATAACTACACTTGGATTGGCAATAATCATTCGAGCAATAGAGAGTCGCTGTCTTTGACCGCCAGAGAGTCGTACTCCATGTTTTCCAACAATGGTATCAAGACCTTCACTCATTTGCGCAAGCATCTCTGATAGTTGTGCAATTTCTAAAGCATTTAAAATTGTTTCATCACTGATATTATCATTGCCCATTGTTATATTGAATCTCAAACTATTATTAAAGAGTATGGGCATTTGTAAAACTAAAAAGACCGATTCACGTAGTGTTCGTTTATTGATGTTATCAATGCTGATGTGATTGTAGTGGATATCGCCACTGTTTTTGCTATAAAATCCCGATATCACTTGTGCCAAAGTTGTTTTACCACTTCCACTTGCACCAATGAGTGCAACTTTTTGAGAAGCTTTGATTTCCAAAGAGATATCTTCTAAAAGAGGTTTGTCTTTAACATACGAGAAAAATAAGTGATCAATACTAATATCCACACCTTTTGGCGTATTTGCAAGCTTGATTGTCCCACTTAACTCTTTTTGAAGTTCCAAAATTTTATTTAATCTGATCAAAGCAGCTTTTGCAGAGGCATAGGAGTATTGCATTGACAAAATATCTTGCACGGGTGTCATAATGAACCAAATGTAACCAAACATAGCAAACATCATCCCAATACTCAAATCACTGTACGCAACCATCACCAAACCCGAAGCTCTTAAAACTTCAAATGCGCTCAAAAAAACAGTAAATGAGAATCGTTCATATGCCACACTCTTATAACTGTATGCGTCTGAAGTCATTTGAACATCTCTTGCCTTATCAATAGAGTTCTCAAAAAAGTATCTCTCTTTATTACTCGCCTTTATTTGGCCAAAAAGGTCCAAAGATTCAGAAATATTTTCCTGAAAGAGTTCAATCGCTTTGTTCTCATTTTTTTTTAATTCTCCTACAGATTTTGAGATGCGTTTAGAAATGAGCATAATAAGAGGTTGGATAATAAGTATCATAAAACCCAAAATAGGGTGTATAAGTATCATTACAATCGAAATGGCAATTAAAGAGAGAACGGATGCTACAAATTTACTCGCACCAGTAATAATAAAATTATCTAAAGTATTAACATCTGTAACCAAATTTGCACTGATAGCACCACTGCCAAGACTCTCATACTCATTCATACAGACCAATTTCAGATGGTTTAATAATCTTTCTCTGACTTTAAAGGTCACTTGCTTTGATATTTTCGTAAATATTTTCGTAATCAGTACTGACAGTCCAAAATGGATAAATCTTAAAAAAATGACACTGAAAGCCACAATAACAATATAGTATAAGGCACTGCCATTTCCAAAAAGAAAATCAATAGACTTAACAAAAAAGGCAGGTTTGTGGAGTAAAACTTCATCTACGAGCACCGGAAGCATAATAGGAATGGGAATGCTGATTAATATTGCAACAAAAGTAATAAGCTGTCCCCAAATAAAAACTTTTCTCTCTTCTAAAATCAGTTTTAATAGAGTTTTAAATGTAATTGCATTTTCTGACAACTCTTTTCCTTTGTTTTTTGTATAACGCAATGGCATATAAATCGATACAATTTATCTTACGTGTAATAGATATTATTTTCAATATAGTTCAAGAAAAGGGATTGAGAGATAATTTTCTCATAAGACCTATACAGTTTTAAAAGATACAAAAAATTATTGCTTAACCACTCTTTCACAAACCAAAGTTTTCATACCATCATTAAAAACACAATTCAATCCACACTCAAAAAAACCATCATTTTCAAGTTGCAATGATTTTAACTTTTCAAGAGATGCTATTTTGCACTCATTGATTGTTTTAAACTTACTGTACTCCATGCTTCTTTTGAAGTTATCTTTGCTGGGATAAATAAAAGAGGTCCACTCTTCATTTAAAGAGCCTTGAGAGTCTCCACATCCACTTAATAAAAGTATTACACTCATGATAGATAAAACTGTTTTCATACAACTCTCTTTTTCTAAATTTGATTCGATTTTAGTATAAAGCATCTTAGAGAAAAATCAATTTAAAGTTCCCGTTTTTTTTATAAACAAAAAACGAGGTACGATTATATAAAGACTAAAAAAATATAAAATATAATATAATAACCGCTTTTAATAAAAAAGGTAAACAAAAAAAATATGACCATTCAAGATACAATAAAAAAATATGCGAAAGAGTTAAATGAGGTAACACATATTCCAGCAAAAGAAGTTGAAATATTGATGCTGCATTTATTGAATAAAAATGTTATTTGGCTGCATTTAAATTTTAAAAATGAATTTGAATTTGAAAAAGAACTGGCACAATTGGTGAAAAAAAGAGCCACACATTTTCCCTTAGAATACCTCATTGAAAAAGTCTCATTTTACGGTGAAACATTTCATATAAAAGAGGGCGTTTTGATTCCTCGACCAGAGACAGAATTGCTTGTTGAAAATGCCTATAATATTTTAAAAGAGATTAAAGGTAAAAAAAGAATTTTAGAAATTGGTATAGGAAGTGGAATCATAAGTTGTATGCTTGCACTCCTTCTTGAGGATGTTGAAATTGTTGGTGTGGATATTAACGAAAAAGCAATTTCCTTAGCAAAAGAAAATGCAAAAAAGCACAAAGTAGAAAACAAAATCTCTTTTATAAAAAGTGATTTATTTGAAAATGTTACGGGTGATTTTTTAATGTGTATTTCAAATCCGCCCTATATTGCAAGCAATTATATTTTGCCTTCAAATGTAAAATATGAACCTGAAAATGCACTTTTTTCAGGAGAGTTTGGAGATGAATTATTAAAGAAAATTATTGACAAATCGTATGAAAAAAAGGTACGTTATTTATTGTGTGAAATGGGCTATGATCAAAAAAAATCTTTGAGTGAATATTTAAAAAAATTTAATACAAAAAGTGTAGAATTTTACCAAGATTATGCAAAATTTGACAGAGGTTTTAGTGTTGAATTTAAGCACTAAAATCACAATTATTTATAAAAAATAATTTTTTACAAAAGAATAAAAGATAAAAAGAAATAGAGTAAAAACTCACAAAGGAAAAGAGATGTTTAAAGAATTTAATATTGAAAATTTAAAACAGAGTAAAACTATACTGGAAGAAAAACTGCAAAAGAGCAGGGCAGCAATTGACAAACTTTTGCTTATTGAAAATAAAAGCTACGATAACTTTGTAAAACCGTATCAAGAAATTGCGGAAGAGGTGAGTGAGTATGTTACGCCACTGTTTCATATTGATTCAGTAAAGAATACAAAATTGACACAAAAAGTGCAAGAAGAGATCATTCCGTTGCTCTCAGCATATGAAACTGACATAGCACAAAATGAACATATTTATACCTCTTTTATTGATATACAATCTAATAATAAAAGTACTTTAAATAGTATACAAAATAAAGTAGTAAAAAATGAGATTCGAGATTTTAAATTGGGGGGTTGTGGACTTGATGAAAAAAATAAAAAACGTCTAAAACAGATCAGTTTACGTTTGAGCGAGTTAAGCAATAAATTCTCTCAAAATCTTTTAGACGCAACAAATTCATTTGAAATGACTACAGAAAATTTTGATGATGTCAAAGAGATTCCAGCAAGTGATTTAGAGTTAGCCAAAGGAGAAGAAGAGGGCAAAACTGTGTATAAATTTACACTTCAAATGCCCTCTTATATTGCTTATATGACCTATGGAAGCAACAGAAAATTAAGAGAAAATATCTATAAAGCTTATACAACAAGATCACCAGAAAATGAAAAAATAATAAATGAAATCTTAAAATTAAAACAAGAGAAAGCCAACATTTTAGGCTTTAAAAACTATGCTCAATATTCACTCTCAACAAAGATGGCAAAGAGTGAAAATGAAGTCATAGAGTTCCTTTATGAACTGGCAAAAAAAGGTAAAGACAAAGCAAAAAAAGAGGTTGAAGAGCTGCAAGTATTGGCTTCAAAAGATGGCATAAAAAAGATAGAAAGTTACGATGTTTCATACTACAGTGAGAAATTAAAAAAAGAGAAATATGACATTGATCAAGAGTACTACAGACCCTATTTTGAACAAAATTCTGTGCTGGATGGTTTTTTTGATTTTCTCAATAAAACCTTTGATATTGAGTTTAAAAAAAGCTCTGCTGTGACTTGGGATGAAAAAGTTCAAGTCTTTGATATTTATGAAAAGGGCAAAATAAGTTCTCGAATTTACATTGATTTAGAGAGCAGAAAAGATAAAAAAGGGGGTGCTTGGATGAACAATTGGCACACTCATTATATTGATTCACATAACAAAGAACATCTTGCAACAGCATTTATTGTTTGCAATTTCCCTCCCTCAAAAGGCAACACACCATCGCTATTAAGACACGATGATGTTGTCACATTATTTCACGAAATGGGGCATGCATTACACCATTTATTAAGCAAAGTTTCAGAGCCATTTATCAGTGGAATTTCTGGTGTTGCTTGGGACACGGTTGAATTTCCATCACAATTTTTGGAGTATTTTGCTTATGATAAAGAGGTATTAAAACTCTTTGCAAAACACTATAAAACAAAAGAAATTTTAAGCGATGAAGCCATTGATAAAATCATAAAAGCAAAAAATTTTCAATCATCATTGGCCATGATGAGACAACTTGAATTTGCACTTTTTGACTTTAAACTCTATCAAAAACTCTATTCAGAAGATGAAGTACAAACACTTTTAGATGAAATCAGAGAAGATATTTCAGCGATTATTCCACCTAAATATAACAAATTTCAAAATGGATTTTCACACATATTTTCAGGAGGTTACAGTGCAGGGTACTACAGTTATAAATGGGCAGAAGTCTTAAGTGCCGATGCCTTTTATCTCTTTTTAGAATCAAATGTTTTCAATAAAGAACTGGCTTTAAAATATAAAGAATCCATTCTACAAAAGGGTGGTTCTGCGGATATGGAACAATTATTCTTTGAATTTGCAAATAGAAAACCAACTGTGGACTCTTTGCTTAAAATTGATGATATTATCAGTTAAATTTTGCAATAATACGGTTTAATAAATTTTAAATTTTATATAAGGGATATAGATGAATAACAGCGAAACAATAGCAAAATTAAATGAAGCTCTTTCAACTTTAATTAAAGCATATGAAAAATTGCAAGAAGAGAACAATGTATTAAATAATCAAGTTGAGAAGTTAACGCTTGAAAAAAATAGCCTTATTAAAGAGAAAGAGAACCTAGAAGAAGATATCAGCAACTTTGAAAACTCTAACCAACAACAAAACACCAATATCAACTCAATGCTGGGGAAAATTGAGTCTTTATTGGGACATACCTCTAAAACATCAGTATACGATAAAATAGAAACCAAACAGAGTGAAATCTTTGAGAATAAAGTTAATCCTGTAAATAATAATACAATATCTAACATCGAAGTCATGAAAGAGGATAAATCAACCAACAGTGATTTTGAGAAAACAGGGGATGATGGAAAACTGGATCTTAACAGAATGGCTTCACTGTTAAATGGTTTTGGGAACAAATAACCCTCTTTAATGATTACAAAACTCAATAAAACGTTACTTTTTTCAACTTTTAACGTAGAGAATTTCAGTTCACTTGAAGATGCCATTAATGGCATGGCGCCTTCAATGGTTGAATACTATTTAAGTGATATGAGTACAAGTTGTGATGATTTGTATTTAAATAAAAAAGAGGTTGAAAATTTTATCACAGTAGGTGAGTACACGTTATATACAGATTACAACGAAGACATTTATCTGGAGATTGAAGTCTCTTATGATGAGTTTGAGACAGGTTCTCTGTGGTAAGAGTCTCAATCCATAAAACTGTGAAAATTAATGTTTTCACTAATTAGAATAAACAAACTAAAGGGTTATCTTATATGCGCTATCCCATTGACTTCTTAACTTCTTTTGATCAAACACTTCTGTTTTGGATGGAACGTTTTATTAAACTCAAACTTACCACACTTTCAAATAGAAATGTAAAAGATAAAAATGAATTTAATGCCATTATCCAAAAACTCAATAAAGGTGTTAAAAACATCAATGAGTTAAAAAAACTCTCAAAAGAAGCCAGACAATGTGGCTTAATTGGAATCAATACCTATATTAATCCTTTAGAAAAGTTGTACGAACAACTTCAATCTTTGGGTTTTGCATCCATGAAAGAGATTGATGAAGAGACCATTATTGATTTTTTGGCCACTTACACTTCTGGACTCTCAGATGCAACAAAAAAGAACTATAGAATGGTTGTTCTGTCTTTTTTTAAATACATTGATAAACAAAATGAAGATGATGAAGGGAAATCATTTATCTACAGAATGGAGCTTAAAAATTGGGGTGGTTTGGGTGGAAACAAAGGACAAAAACTCCC
The DNA here is from genome assembly GCF_048571275.1 of Marinarcus sediminis (SeqCode). Taxonomy (GTDB): domain Bacteria; phylum Campylobacterota; class Campylobacteria; order Campylobacterales; family Arcobacteraceae; genus Marinarcus; species Marinarcus sediminis. The sequence continues at coordinate 2,093,033 of NZ_CP182357.1, read as the reverse complement.
TACATATATGCACGATGAAGAGATTGAACGATTTCTAAATGCCATTGAAGAGACTCCATTTAAAGAGTATGCACAAGCAAAAAACAGGCTTTTAATTAAACTCATTTTATACACAGGCATGAGGGTCAGTGAAGCTTTAGATATTCAAGTCAAAGATATTGTGAAAGAAGATGGTTTTCATATTTTCAGAATCAGTGGAAAAGGGAATAAACAAAGAATTGCTATGATAAAAAGCACCTATATCCAAAAGGATATGAACGAATGGCTTGATATAAAAGGTTCAACCCCCCTACTGTTCTGCTCACGTACACAAAAAAGGCTTACTCAACCCTATGTCTCGTATATTATGGATAAAATACTCTTATATGCAGGAATCAGAAAAGAGAAAAATGGTGCGCATATGCTCAGACATACATTTGCTACCAGACTTTATCAAAAAAACCATGATCTCATTTTGGTACAAGAAGCATTGGGACATGCCGATTTAAACACTTCAAGAATTTATACACACTTTGATAAAGAGAGATTAAAAGCGGCAACGTCTGTTATGGATGATTTTGCAAAATAGATTTATTTGAAAATCTATTTTCTTTTTCCTCTTGAAAAATCCATAATATATTCAGCAATATCATCAAGAGAGACAACATCTTTAATTGCCCCTGCCTCTATGGCTTTTGCAGGCATACCAAATACAATACAACTGGCTTCATCTTGAGCAATGGTATACGCACCATTATCATATAACTCTTTCATACAAATGCTGCCATCATCGCCCATGCCTGTCATTATAACAGCCATGGCACCACCACCAACAACATTATTAACACTTCTGAATAGAATATCAACGCTGGGTTTATGTCGACTCACTTTTACCATATCTAAAAGTTTAATACGATACTCATTCCCTGCCTTTTCTATGGTCATGTGCATGTTTCCAGGTGCCAAATACGCAGAAGAGTTTTCAAGAATCATGCCATCTTTTGCTTCATAAACATTGAGTTTTGAATGTGTATTTAATCTTTGAGCAAACGAATTTGAAAACCCATAGGGAATATGTTGTGTCATTAAAATAGGTGGTAAATTAGGTTCTAATTTCATAAAAACTTGCAATAACGCATCCACCCCACCCGTAGAAGAACCAATGGCAATCACTTTTTTACCAGGAAACGTTGCCGGCAGTTTTTTCAATACTTCATCAGGGTGAACTTTTTTTTCTATGCCGTGATTATCTGCATTTTGTTTAGAATATCTGGTTTCTACTTGAACTTGTGCTGGTGGTTTTTTAAGTGTATATCGTTTTAAAAGAAAGGTCAGATTCATTAGGGTCTCTTTAATTCTGTTTCCAAAAGAGACCATACTTTCATGATTATCTGGTTTTGGAATAAATCCTACTGCTCCATCATCAAAAATATCATTGCCACGTACACTCTCACCAGAAATAACCACAGCAGGCATAGCATGAAGACGCATAAGATTTCTTAAAAATACTACTCCATCCATTTTGGGCATATTAATATCAATCGTCACCAAATCGGGTTCATATTTTTTTATTTTTTCTCTGGCATCAAAAGCATCCACAGCTTCAGCTATAACCTCAAAGTCATCAATGTTATTTATCATATCTTTTAAAATTCTTCTCATTGAAGAGGAATCATCGATTACTATTACTGTATACATTTTCTACCTTAAAATAGTTCAATTTCCATTTGAGGGTCGGCTTTATGTTTATTATTGTCAAATAAATCAACTCCACCAACATACTCTTTGATAACCGGTTCGTTTGTAATTTCTCTTTGAAGTTTTCTCTCATCACCAAGAATTTTTGCATTTGTATCAGATTTTTCTGTTACTTTAATAAAAGTTTGAAAATCACTTGTTAATAAAATTAATCTTCCTCTCTCCCCTCTTGTGTGCTCAGAAACAATTTTAAATCCTTCCGCAGCACAAAAATCCTTTGCAAATTCAACATTTCTGTGCCCTATTGATGCAATAGCGGACATATTAAGTTGCATAATATCTGCACCACCTGAGATTTTTGCACTCATATTCTCTTTTCTGCATCCCAATTTATACATCTCATTGAGCATCGCTTCAACCGAATAAAGACCATATTTCATATCTTCATTTGAATTGGTTGTCGTTGGAAGTAAAAAGTGATTCATCCCTTTGATTTTTTTTACCTTATCATAAAACATGATTGCAACACAAGAACCAAGCAATGTTTTAAAAGCAATCTCTTCTTCATCTTTACTCACTGCAAATTCTCCACCAATAATGGTATGTGCGTTATAACCTTTGATTTTTTGTGTAAAATTTACATTAGATGCTTTTTCAATTCTACCATCTTTATGTCCAATTATAATCAAGCTTATATTTCCTTTAACTTCACAAAAGTATTTTGAGCCGCTTTTTTAACATAATTAATCAAATCATGTGGATTTTCAGAGTGTCCAATATATAATGTTCCACCAATTTTTAAGTGTTTGAACAATTTTTTTAAAATACGGTTTTGATCTTCAGCTGAAAAATAGATCAACACATTTCTACAAAAAATAACATCAAACTGGTTCTCTCTAAAAGGATAACGTTCGTCATTAAGATTCATCTCTTGAAATGTAATCATTTTTTTCAATTCATCTTTGACTTTAATCAGTATCTCTTCAGAACCAATATTTTGTTCAACACGTTTTTTGAAATATTTTTGTGGCTTAATCCAAGAGGGAAACTCTTTAGAACTTTTTGAGTATCTGTAAACACCATTAGCAGCATATTGCAGCACATTTGTATCAATATCTGTTGCAATAATTGATGCATTTATTGTACGGTGAAGCTCCTCTTCTGCTTCTTTGATTGTCATTGCCATTGAGTAAGGCTCTTCTCCTGTTGAAGAAGCAGAGCAATACATTTTAATCTCTGCAGACGAATTGTTGGCCAAAATTTCAGGGATAACTCTTGCTTTTAAATCCTCAAAATGAAACTCTTCCCTAAAAAAATGTGTTTTATTGGTAGTAAATGAGTTAATAAACTCATTTACAAACTCACCCTCTTCTACTTTTTCAAGTAAATCATCTAAATTTCCGTGAAATTTTGTATCTCTTTGAAGTTTGTATAAACGATTAGAAATCATTACATCTTTATTGTTCGAAAGGGTAATCCCAGTCAAACTATAAAGTAACTTCTTGACTTTTTCATGTAAAAGAGCAGTTTTATCCATATATTAAGAAGCCCTTTTCCCCTCTATCATATGTTTTTCAACTTTTTTCTGAGCACTAATAATTCCTAAAACGTCAAGAATAAGACCAATACTTCCATCCCCTCTTACTGTTGCAGCACCTATTCCTTCAACACTTCTAAAGTTTTTATCTAAAGGTTTAACAACCACTTGATGTTGATGTAAAAACTCATCAATAAATAAGGCGACTTTAACGTTTCCTGATTTAACAACAATCAGCATACCCTCTTCAATATCTTTATATTTTGGTTCAATTCCAAACAATTTATAGATTTTAACAACAGGAATAAACTCTTCTCTTAACATCAAGAGATCTTGCGTTCCATCTCCAATTCGTTTAATCATGTCATTGCTTGGTTGAAGTGATTCTACAATAGAACTCAATGGTAAAATATATTTATGTTTACCAACAGCAATATCCAACCCATCAAGAATAGCAAGTGTTAAAGGAAGCACAATTGTAATCGTTGTTCCAATACCAACACCCGTATCAAGTTTAATGGCACCACCAAGTTTTTGAATATTGGTTTTAACAACATCCATTCCAACACCACGACCTGAGATATCAGTAATAACATCCGCCGTTGAAACCCCTGCTCCAAAAACCAACATTGCTTTATCGTTATCTGTCATAGTTAAGAGTTGGTTTTCATCAATTTGTCCATTTTCAAACGCTTTTTGAGCAACTTTTTCTGAATTGATTCCTTTACCGTTATCTGAAATCGTAATGATCATTTGACCATTGGCTTGTTCAGCACTGATGGTAATAAATCCAACTTCATCTTTCCCCGCTTTTACTCTCTCTTCAGGCGTTTCCAAACCATGATCCAATGAATTTCTGATAATATGCATTAAAGGATCCGTTAAACCTTCAATCATGGCTTTATCAATTTCAACATTGTCACCATAATGCTTAAATTCAACTTTTTTACCCAGTTTTTTAGAGATATCTCTTACAACTTTAGGGAATTTTGAGTAAATCGATTCCATTGGAACCATTCGGATACTCATGATTGAATCTTGCATATCTCGAATATGTCTTTCAAGCAGTTCCAATCTTTCAAGAACAGATACTCTTGTTTTTGAATCTTCTATCGTCGTAGTAAACTGCGTTAACATCGCATTAGTAATAACCAAATCTCCTACGTTATTCATCAAAAGATCAATTTTATCTAAATTAACTCTGATGTTATTTGTTGTAGCAGTTGGTTTTTCAGCTTTTCCTTCTCTCTCTTCTCTTTTTTTAACAGCCGTGGCTGCTGGAGCTACTGGGGCTTTTGGAGCACTTTCTGTTGTTGGGGCATCCACCGGAGTAACTGTTCCATTTGGGTTAAGAGCAGGCATTTCATCAAAAAATCCAAAATCATCCGTGCTCTCTTTTGGAACTCTTTTTGATTGAGTTTTACTGTCATATAAATCTTCATCATAAAATCCAAAATTACCACTTTCATCATTGATAACTGTTTCATCAAAAAAACCATACGGTTGCGAACGGTAATCATTTGAAGCATTGGATTCCCCTTCATCAAAAAAACCATAAGGAACATCTTTACTATTACTTTGTTCTTCAAACATATCATTTTTGCTTGTAGGAGCAGCAACTTCTTGAGGTTTTTGAGCAACAGGTTCTGCAGGTGCAGGTGTCGCACCAGCAGGAGATCCACCATTAATATACGCACGAATATCACTCAATAAATCTTTTGTCATCTCTTCAAATTTTTCTCGTGTAAGATCTTCTGCAACTTCTAATTCAAGAAGTTCTTTCATGACATCTAAACCATCCATCAAAGTATCTACCATCTCTGGTACAAATTCAATTTTATGATTTCTTAGTTTATCCATCATGTTTTCAACATCATGAGTAAACTCAGCAAACAATGCCAACTCAACAGAGGCACCACTTCCTTTTAATGTATGAACATCTCTAAAAAGTTGTCCCATTTCTTCTTCTGTTAAAGAACCATTACTCTCCGCTTCGAGTAAAACATTGTCAGCTGATTCAAAAAGCTCAACGGCTTCTTCTAGAAACATTTCTCTGTATTTAGATATATCAAAATTAGACATATTGCACCTTCTAAAATTATGTAATTATATTAACGACTTAATACGATATTTACCGCTTTTAACAACTGATCTGGAACGAATGGTTTAACAATCCAACCAGTAGCACCTGCTGCTTTCCCTTTGACTTTCATCTCATCACTTCTTTCAGTTGTCAATACCAAAATTGGTTTTGAACTGTATTGAGGAAGTTTTCTCAGCTCTGCAATCAATGTTATTCCATCCATATTTGGCATGTTAATGTCGGTAATAATAAGGTCATAAAGCGCATTTTTGGCTTTTTCCAAACCATCAATCCCATCGATTGCTTCAGTTACATCACTATAACCACCTTCATTTAATGCATAATTTAACATGTCTCTTAACATTGTTGAATCATCTACAATCAAAAGCTTTGACATAAAAACCCCTTGTTACCCTCTTTGGTTATATTAGCTATATAATAACGAAAGAAGTATTAATTTAATATAAAAATTATAAACCAGCTGATGCCAGTTCAATTCTGTCTTTTTTAACGTTTAAAACTTTTATTTCTACGCTGTCACCAACATTTAAAACATCGCTGACATTTTTGACTCTCTCTTTAGAAATTTTTGAAATATGAAGTAATCCTTCTCCCCCTTCAGGAAGTGCAACAAAGGCTCCAAATTCTGTGATTCTTTCAACTTTTCCTGTTAAAATATCATCCACTTTATATACTTTTTCAAAGTCAAGATTTTTACTCATTTTTCTTCCAGCTGGTGCATTATTTGAAATGGTTTTAATATGCTCGCAAGCTCCTAAAACATTCTCTTTTTTCTCACCACTGACTTTTACATTACCCGTATCTCTGTCCAAATCAATTGAGACTTCAAATCTTTCAATAATCTCTTTAATTGTTGATCCAGCTTTTCCAATAATAGCCATAAATTTACTTGGGTCAATCGCAAATTGTTCTATTAACGGTAATGCTTCACTTGGAACAATCTCTTTAACCGCCTCTTCCATAATGCTTAATATATGTTCTCTTCCCTCTTTTGCTTGCAAAAGAGCCTCTTTTAGAACCGATAATTCAATCCCACCCAACTTGATATCCATTTGTAATGCAGTGATTCCATTTCGTGAACCAGCAACTTTAAAGTCCATATCTCCATCATGGTCTTCAAGTCCCATAATATCAGTAAGTACTGAATAGCTGTTGCCTTCAACCACCATTCCCATTGCAACACCTGCAACCAAAGATGAGATAGGAACACCTGCTGCTTTTAAAGCAATAGAACCCCCACAAACCGTTGCCATAGATGACGAACCATTTGATTCTAAAATTTCAGACACCAATCTGATAGTATCTGTAAAACTTGCATCAATTGATGATTCTAATGCTCTTTTCCCTAAGTTCCCATGTCCTAACTCTCTTCTTCCTACACTGAACATTGGTTTAGCTTCACCCACTGAAAAACCTGGAAAATTGTAATGAACCATAAAGTTTTCAGTCATGGTTGATTTTTCAGTCAGTCGTTCATACATTTGACCACCTTTTGAATCAGCCAAGGTACCAACAACCAAAGCTTGCGTCTCACCCCTTGTAAACAGACATGAAGAGTGTGTTGAAGGTAAAATATTCACATCAATAGAAATGGGTCTTACATCTTTAAGTCCTCTTCCATCTGCTCTTAGCTTATCAACAACAATCATATTTCTCACAATTTCTCTTTTAACAATAGAGACTGCTTCATAAATATCTTTTAATGAAATTTCATGCTTCAATGAGTATTCATCTTGTGAAATCAGTTTAGCGACATCTTTAAGTTCCGTTGCTCTTTCGCTTTTAGCCAATTTTTTAATTGCTTCTTTAATGTTCGCCATATAAGTATCTCTGACGTAAGTAATAACAGATTCAGCGATACTAAATTCAACCAATTCAACATCTTTAGCTTCCTTACAAGCCGATTCAAAACCAGCTTCATATGCTTCATTGGCTTCTTTTAGGGCTTCTTGTGCAATAGAAATGGCTTTTACCAGTTCTTCTTCATTCATTTCATTGGCTTTATGAACTTTTGTAAATGCTTCAATATCCACTTCAATCATATCTTCAGATGAAATAGATTTCATCTCAATCATAAGAAGTTCTTCTTTAGATCCAGCCACATATAAATCCAGTGTTGACTGATTCATTTGAGTCTCTGTTGGGTTAACAACATACTCTCCTTCTATTTTACCAACTCGTACACCAGCAACTGATTTTTTAATAGGTAAGTCAGATGTATATAATGCAGCAGATGCGGCATTCAATGCCAATGCTTGAAGATCAACATCTTTGTCTGCACTTAAAACAATTACGGTTATAGTAGTAGGATAAACATACCCTTTTGGAAACAATGGTCTTAAACTTCGGTCAATCACTCTTGCTGTTAGGGTTTCAAATTCACTGGGTTTGGATTCTCTTTTAAAAAATCCCCCTGGAAGTTTTGCTGCAGCATAAGTTTTTTCAAGATATTGTACAGTTAAAGGCGTAAAATCTTCTTCAACTGGATTATCAAATTCACTTACAACAGTTGCTAAAACAACTGCTTTACCTAATTGGGCTAAAACTGAACCATTGGCTTGTTTTGCAACTTTGTTAAATTCATATATCTCTTGTTTTCCACATAATTCAAATTCACAAACGGTTGACATCTATTATCCTTTAATAATTTTTTCTATTTTTTCAAAAGTGATATCTTCTAACTCTTCATAATAAAAATCTATACTCACAAAATGGTCAAGTTTTTTAACATAATATAAATCATCCGCAATCGATTCAATAATAGGTGCACTCACTGTTGGAAGTATAGGGACTGCCACAGAGACTGATTTTGCTTTTAAATTTATAGCTGTTTTAATACATGCCATCATGGTCAAGCTGGTATTTAAACCTTCATCAACCAACAATACATTTTTATTATGAAGATCTGACAATCTTTCACCTTTTCTATATTTTTGAATATACTTCAAAACCTCATTCTCATATACATTTTTGGCTTTAGCAAATATAAAATCCAAACTGATATCAAATGCTTTTACCAACTCCTCATGAATAACAACTTCCTCACTTTCTGTTACAATTGCAACTTCGCACTCTGGATTATTGGGGGCTTCAATTTTATGTGAAAACATATAATCAAAGGATGCTTTTAATATTTTTGATAATTCAAACGCAATAGGAACACTGCCTGCTGATGTAGCAATTACAATCCAATCTTCAAATTTCATGGTATCAGAAGGAAGAACATCAATGAGTTTTAAGACGGCATCTTCTCTGTTTTTAAAATATTTTTTATTGAGTTTCATCTTAATCTCCACTGACTTTATATGACTGTTTAATTCCACCAATTGGTTTAAGTTCAATGTTAAAATAGATTACATTTTGTCGTATGGCATCCTCAGTTTTACTTGCTGCGGTAACTAAATCATTGGTATATTGCATATTAATTGTCCAACATTTGTCATTAATAGTTAAAGTGTATGACTCTTTACTTTTTACACTGTCATTTACATTATAATTAAGCGCATAGGTAAACTCATAATCTCGTGCAAATCGTGCAGTAGCTCCAAAGGTATATGATTCTAACTCTTCTTTCCCGGAATGAGGAGTGTTTTTTGACATATAATAACCAGAATTAAATTTAAACCAATCATACTCTAATGTAAAATTAGATGAAGATTCAATCATTTCATTGTCTTGATTGCTGTATTTAATTCGATTTGAGATTCTTCCTAAAATATAGTTAAAAGTAATTTCATTCTCTAAATCTGATAATGTTCCTTCATCAAATTCATCATAAATGATGGCTTGTTTTATTTTATGATTGATAATTTGTTTCAAATCTTCTCTGTCAAATAAAGAGTGATTTAAAGAGAAAGTCAATGTCTTTTGATCTTGAGTTACAGGATAAGGTCTCAATTCACTGCTACTGTTTGTCATAGAGTATAAATCTCCACTTTTTTTAACACTGTTTGGAATAGCAAACTCACTACTAAAGTTTATCGTATGCAAATAGTTCTCATAAGGTTTAAGTAGATCTGTTCCTACAGAGATGATGTGTTTATTATGAACAAATGTACCATCTTTATAATCTGTTGTTCCATTGGCATATTTTATATGGGTCAATCCCAACTCTTCTTTAAACGTCACTTTTAAATAATCATCAAAGAGAGAAAAGCCATAATAAATTGGCACTGACAGATCATATTGTTGAGCTTCAAGTCCTAGCGGTCTGCTATAATTGGTATATTTTAAATCTGTAGAGTAGAGTAATTTATCTAAAAAAACAGGTTGTGAAAATTTATGCAATTGTACTTGAGGCAGTTGTTGTATTGTTGTATCATTATTGGCTAAATCTGTATCCAAATAGTGTCTCAAATAAATTCCACCAAAATACTCTGCTGTTTTATAGAAATAGTTTAGTTTAGATTCCACTCTTTTTTTGTATGTTTGGTCGTACCCTTGAGACTCTAAATTATAATATTCAACATCATTGAGCCAATTTGCACTTAAATATAAACCATCTTGATTATCATCATTATTATTTGAAAAAAGCTTACTTCTTTCATAATCCACACTCCAACCAAAATGTTTCTTATTTTCCAAATCTTTATCTTGAAAATAGTCACCCTCTTCAACAAAAATTCCACTTTTTAATTTAAGCATAGAGTATTGAGAGTCTGCCCATCTCAAATAAGCATAAATTCCACTCCCTCTGTTTGTTCTTATTTGAGGGACAAATTCAACATCATAGTTGGCTTGCGGAGCAATGTATAACGGCTGTGAATACAAAAACCCTTCACTATTGGAGTATCCAACCGTTGGTTGCAGTAATCCTGTTCTTCTTGTTTTATCCGTTGAAAATCCAAAATAAGGGGTATAAAAAACAGGTACAGATTTAATATAGAGTCTTGTATTGTATGTATTGATCCATTTATCTTCACTGTCATAATCACCACTTGAGAATTTTATACTCCAAGCAGGATCTTCACAATTACAACTTGAAAGAATTGAACTGTCCAAATTAAATTCACTGTTTTTCTTTTCAGATGTTTTAGAGTTAATCCAAAGATTTGTCGATGTATCCAACATTAAAATAGGATTTTGAATCATTGATTCATCTTGCATATTAACAAAGGCATAATTGCTTTGCGCTTGCAATATATTGTTCTTTAATATCACAACATTATCAAACAACTCAAATGTTTGATTGGTTTTATCATAAATGGCTTTATCAGCAGTAATATAGTATGTTTTTGAAAATATTACTACGTTACCGCTTGCTGTAATAATATCATTTTTACTGTCAACATTTTTTGCATTGATTTGATACTTCTCTTCTGATTTTTCTTGTGCGTTAACGTTAATTAATATAATTAACAATAGAATGAATTTTTTAAGCATTGATTACCAGTGTCCTACCCATTTTATCTTGTAATGTCTGTTTCCCCTCATTAAAAAAAGCCAATATAAATCCAATATAAAAAAACATTTCACTTAGGATTCTAAAAAATGAACGGACAAATGAATTGAAAAAATTGACTCGACCAAAATCGTTGTAATCAACTATTCTAATTTTTGCAACAATTTTTCCCAATGTTGCCCCATAATACCAAACAAAAAACCCTTGATAAACAAATTTCATCATCAAAATTTGCATGACATTATCATTTATAATACGCAACATTGTTGTTAAATCAGTCTCATTTGAGAACAAATACTCCCAATAAATCAAAAAAAAGACCAAACTGATTAACACATCATCAATGATAAATGCTTTCACTCTTGAACCAATGGAAGCAAGCTCTAAATTTTGATTGTCTGTTTGTTTTTCGTAGTTCATGAAAGCTTTACTTTAAGGCTTGATATGCAATATCGGTTCTGCATTTTTTTCCAACATAATGCACTTGTCCACATAATGCATATGCCCGATTTCGAGCCTCTTTAATTGTTTTACCTGAACCTACGCAAACCAACACACGCCCTCCTGTTGCAAAAAGCACGCCATCTTCTTGACTCACTCCTGCAAAAGAGATATGGGTATTGTTTAAAATATCTTCATCAACAATATCATCTATAATAATCTGTGCTGGTTCACTGCTTGAATATGGATAATTGGCACTGGCCATCACCACCCCCACGCTGTATTCATTTTTGATTTTGATTTCCAATGAGTCCAAGTTTTTTGTTGCACCTTTGTAAAAAAGCTCTGAAACAGGTGTTTCAAGTAATGGCATTAAAATTTCACATTCAGGATCACCAAATCGTACATTGTATTCCAAAATAATAGGCTCACCTTTAACCACCATGACACCAATAAAAAGAACACCCTCATAAGGAGCACCCTCTTTTTTCATTCCTTCTAATGTTGGTTTAATAACTCTCTCTTCTACTTTTTTATAAATATCCTCGTTAACCAATGGAGTTGGAGCATACGCACCCATTCCACCAGTATTTGGTCCAGTATCGCCATCCCCTATTCTTTTATGATCTTGAGCAGCAGGTAAAATTTTATAATTATCCCCGTCACAAATGGCAAAAATAGAGAGTTCATATCCATCTAAGAACTCTTCAACAACCACACTCGAACCCGCATCACCAAATGAACTTCCATTAAGCATGTCTGTAACCGCTTCTTTGGCTTCTTTCTTACTTTGTGCAATAATAACACCTTTCCCTGCACATAAACCATCTGCTTTGACAACAATAGGCAGATTCATGCCATCAATAAAATCATGGGCTTCTTCTTCATTGCTCGTTTCAAGAAATGCAGCTGTGGGAATGTTATATTTTTTTAAAATATTTTTCATATAAACTTTTGAACCTTCAAGTCTGGCTGCTGCTGCACTTGGTCCAAAAATAGTTAAATTTTGTTGTTTAAATATATCTACTACACCATCAACCAATGGGGCTTCAGGACCGACAATGGTTAAATCAATGTTGTTTTCAATTGCCCAAGAGGCAAGTTGATTATAATCTTCAATATTGATATTTTCACCCAAATTAGAAGTTGCGCCATTTCCTGGCATAAAAAATAAGTTATGTTTATTCTCTTTATATATGGCTAAACCAATAGAGTACTCTCTTCCACCGCTTCCAAGTATCAATATATTCACTATAAAATTCCTTAAATTATTTGTATTGTAGTATATATCCAAGTAGGCGTTAACCATCAAAATGGCCCACAAAAGCCAACGACTGCACGTAAGAGTTTCACTTCAGGAGCACTTTGTACATCAAGCGCTGCACACCGTTTAACTACAATTACACGCACATATACAGTATCGGACCCTCAACAATGGAAATCCCGCGTAACCTAGATATGATTTATTTTATCCAATAATGATTAAATTTCAGATTAAATTGTTATGAAAAATGCGACTATTTAAATCTTTATGATTGAAGTAAAGCCTCTTGTTTGGCCAAAAGAATACAATCCTCTATAGAGGTTGTAGGAGAAATTTTATAGTTGATGTTTTTGGGTAAATATTTTGCTGTGGTTTCACCAATAACAACCGCTTTATAACTGCTGTCCCAATCAAATATTTTGAAAAAACACTCAATGGTTGAAGGAGAAGAAAAAATGATAACCGAATTAAGTTCTGGTGCAGTATAAGCAGTTAACTCATTGCATTGAGTTTCATAAGTCGTTACAGTTTTTATATCAATGCCATTGCTTTTTAATATATCACATAAATCTGAGACCACTTTTTTGGCTTTAATATAGAGTGCTTTTTTATTTTTTAATAAAGGAATCAGTTCATTCGCAAAATCATTGCCATGGCCACTTTTGCCAATAAAGCAGACATTTCCTCCCTCTTTTTGGATAACAGCGGCAGTTTTAGAAGCAATAACGTATGCGGGAACTTTTTTCCAATCTTTATTGAATGAATCCAAAGAGTAAACGGCATTTTTAGACGTAAAAATCAATGCATCGTATTGGAGCAAATCCATTTCATTTTTGATATAACGAATGCCCAAGAGTGGAATGTTTTTAATGCCATCAATTTTCATATCATTTAAAATATAGATTGAATTCATGACTCTAAACTTCTCTTTTGTATTTGATTAATTGCAGCTTCAACGCCTCTAAAAATTGGCGTATTTTTAAAAACTCCATTGCTGTCAATTCTCATGATTTTTCGCCTATTGGCTTCATTTAATACCAATAAGACATTGATATTAAGTTCTTTAAAATTTACAATAATCTCTTCAATGGCCAGCATAGCAGAGAGATCCATAAATCCAACATTCAAACAATCTACAACAACATTTTTAGAATTTTTAAATTTGTCAATTCTTCGCTCAAAAATTGAAGAGGTCGCGAAAAACAGAGCACCATTGATTTTTAAAATTCGTGTTTCATAATTATTAACTTCAATTTCAAACAAAGATTTGCTTCTTTGAGTCTTAAATTTTGTATGTTTTGAAATATGATAAATCGTTAAAATTGAGGCAATGGTAATACCCACACCCACTGCCATAATTAAATCAACAAAAATTGTCAATAAAAGTACAATACTCATAATAATCAAATCTTTTCTTGGCACTTTTGTCATGATTTTAATGAATCGATAATCTAAAATATCAAATCCCACTTTGATTAAAATTCCAGCTAACACCGCTAAAGGAATTTTGCTGGCCAATGGTGCTAAAAAAAGAACAATAATTAATAAAGTAACGGCATGAACCATACCCGAAAGATGAGTAGTTCCTCCACTTTTAATATTAATCACTGTTCTCATTGTCGCTCCAGCCCCAGGAATTGCGCCCACTAAGGAACATAATGTATTCCCAATACCCTGTCCAATTAACTCTTTATTGGAATTGTGTTTTGTTTTTGTTAAAGAATCTGCAACAACCGAAGTCAATAACGTATCAATGGTTCCAAGCAAAGCTAACGTAACAGAGAGCATAATAATCTCTTTTAATTTAATAAATTCAAACGTTGTAGGAAAAACAATATCCGGTAAAGATCTTGGTATTTCACCAATAGTTGGTATATTAAACTCCAACAACACACTTAAATAGGTCATCACAATTAAAGCAATTAAAGCAGGAGGAACCACTCGAGAAAGACGCTTAGGAGTTAAAAACATAATAGCTAATGTAGATGCAGCAATGATAATTGAAGAGTAAGTAGCGTGAGCAAATGTTTCTGGAATATCAATAATGGTTTGTAAAATTGAACCCGAGGGGGTAACGCCAAAAAAGGGATTGATTTGTAGAATAATAATGATAAAACCAATTCCACTCATAAAGCCAGAAATCACAGGATAAGGAATAAATTTAATCCATTTTCCTATTCCCATAACTCCAAATGCTATTTGCAAAATACCAGATATAAAAATAATGGTCATAACAGCATTAACATCTCCACCAAAAACAACAATAGCTGAAGCTGTTACAACAGTCATGGGCCCAGTTGGTCCAGAAATTTGTGTTTTGGTTCCCCCAAATAAAGAGGCAAAAAAACCAAGTATAATCGCACCATAGAGTCCCGCAGCTGCTCCAGCACCACTTGCTACACCAAAGGCCAATGCCAAAGGTAAAGCAACCACAGCAGCTGTGATACCACCTAAAATATCATTCTTAATTGCTTTCAAAATTCAGAACTCCTTTTTTGGAAAATAGGGTTTGGTTTTAATATTTTAAAACGACCTCTTCTACTTCTTCCCTTTCACCCTTACCTCTTGCAACAAGATGTATTGGTGTTCCTTCAAAATTGATTTTTTCTCTTAAATAGTTCATTAAATATCGTTTATAACTGAAGTGTAAAAACTTTGGTTTATTCATAATTAATGCAATTCTTGGAGGCTTAGATTCAAATTGTGTGGCATAATAGATTCTAAGATAAACTCCATTTGGACTTGGAAGATGATGCTTAATTACCGCTTCTTCAATGGTTTTGTTTAAAACAGATGTCGGAATTCTCTGTGAATAGTTATCATGTATTTCGATAAGTTTATCTTTAAGTCTCTCAATACTTCGCCCTGTTTTAGCAGAAACAGCAATAATTGGTGCATAAAACAAAAATCTGAATCTTCGTCTGACTTCCTCTTCAAGCTTTTTAAACGTATCAATGTTTTCATCCCATTTATTTAAAACAACAATGGTTCCTAAACCAAATTTATCAACAAGTCCTGAAATTTTCTCATCCAAATCAGAAAAAGGCTGACTTGCATCTAACACCAAAAGAGCCAAGTTGGCTTTTTGAAGCATATCTTCCGTTCTCATTAACGCATACTTTTCAATGCCTTCAATGCTTCCTCTTCTTCTTAATCCTGCCGTATCAACAAACGTAATGTTTTTATCTTTATATTCAAACGATTCATCCACAGGATCAATGGTCGTACCAGCAATGGGAGAGACAACCGATCTCTCTTCCCCTACTAAAGCATTTAAAATAGAACTTTTCCCAACATTGACTTTCCCAATAATTGCCACTTTAATATGATTGTCATCTTCTTCAACTTCGGATTCATTGACATCGACAATATCATCTGTTTCATCGCTGAAATAGTCATCCTCAAATTCAGTGTCGAATTCGTTTTCATCATCATCTTCATTTTCACTTAAAACCAATGGTGTAGCACCCTCTTTTTCAGGCAGTCTGTCTGCTATCCATTCAAAAAGACGTTTTGTCCCTCTGTTATGAGAAACCGAAATACCAAATAAATTCTCCTCATTGATTCCAAATTCATAAAAAGCCCACAATCTCTCTTTTTCTTTATCATTATCAATTTTATTTACAATCAATGCCAAACTTTTACCCAAAGCTTGCAGTTCATAATAGAGCTCTTTATCTTTGTCATCGGGTATTCTTTTACCATCGACCATAAAAAGAACAATATCCGCCTCTTTGGCTGTCTCTATGGCTTTTCTTTTTACACTTGAAAAGATAGCATCTTCCGTATCATCAATACCCCCAGTGTCAAGCATCAATGCTTCACGCTCAAGTATCTCCACTTTATGCTTTCTGATATCTCTTGTTGTCCCTGATTGCTCGCTCACAATTGCAATTCTTTTTTTTGCAATTCGATTAAACAAAGAACTTTTACCAACATTTGGTTGCCCAATTAACGCTATTTTTTTCATATTTTATTTTTTCCTATTTTTTAAAAACCTACATAAAAGAAAAAAGGTATCAGCCAAAAGCCAATACCTTCATCTTTGATATTATAACCATAACATCTTAATATAGTCCAAATTTACCCTCTGTACTTGTTCGGTATAATACTCTCATGTTATCATCTTTATCGTAGAAAACTTTAAATGCTGCATCTGTTGCTTTTAAATCATTTAAAGCCTCTTCAATATCAATTGGTTTGTAAGAAGTTAATCTTACAGGCAGAATTTCATTTTCCAATTTATCAAGTTCATTACTGATTGCATCTTCAACATATGAAGCTTCAACTTCACTTAGCTTGGTTGCTTTATGTCCACTGATTTTATCATGGTGTCTTCTTAAGACTTTTGAGACTCTGTCAACAGCAATATCTACAGCAGAATATAAATCTTTATCTTTTTGTTTTACAACAATAGTATCTAAATGTGCAACATTTAACGTAAATTCAAAAACAAATAATGGTTTACTGTTTCTCTCTTCTTTACTGACGATTGAATTTACTGAAATAATATCTAAATTATATTTTCCAAAAATTTCTACAGAACTATTGACATAATCTTTAATAGCATCTGTTAATTCTATGTGTCTTCCTACAATACTTGTATTCATAACATACTCCTCTTATTAATTAATTTATATTAATATTTTATCATAAAGTATATAAATTTATGGGTTAGAATTATTTGATTTAAAGTAAGTTATTCTGGTTATTATTAATTTTAGCAGATAAACGATGCTTAGAATCATTTAAACATCGTTTGTATTGGCATCTTGATATTGAATTAAATCAAGATATCTCTGTTTCCTTTTATATTAGGTTCAGATAAAACACCCGTTTTTTCCAATTGTTCAACAATGGTTGCTGAACGGTTATACCCTATTCTTAACTTTCTTTGTAAGTAACTGATTGAACTCTTTTGATCCATGATAACAATCTCTTTTGCCTCTTCATACAGTTCATCGAGTTCTCCAAAATCACCATCAAGAACATCCCCTTTTAATGCAGATTGATCTTTTTGTTTTACAAATTGCATATCGTACTCTACGGCTCTTTGCTCTTTTAAGAAGTCAACCACTTTTTCAATCTCAATTTCTGTGCTCCAAGGGGCATGCAATCGCACAAGTCCCGACATACCAGGAGGAGTAAACAACATGTCTCCTCGTCCAAGCAATGATTCAGCTCCCATAGAGTCTAAAATGATTTTAGAGTCTACTTTTTGTCCCACTTTATAAGAGACCCTACTAGGAAGATTGGCTTTAATTAATCCCGTAACAACATCTACACTTGGTCGTTGAGTGGCAACAATCAAGTGAATACCACTGGCTCTTGCCATTTGTGCCAATCTTGCAATTGAAAGCTCTACCTCTTTTCCACTGGTCATCATTAAATCAGCTAACTCGTCAATAATAACCACAATATATGGCAATTGCTCAAAATTATCTTTTTTGGCTTTTTCATTATAGTTTTCAATATTTTTGGTCTTTGTTTGAGACATCAGTTTATATCGTCTCTCCATTTCAACTACCATGTTAGATAACGCATTGATTGCTTCCGTTGGTTTTGTAATAACAGGCGTTAAAAGATGTGGTATATCATTGTACATTGAGAATTCCAACATTTTTGGATCAATCATAATTAACCGTAATGTATCGGGTGAATTTTTATACAACAGCGATAAAATCATTGAGTTTAATCCAACAGATTTTCCGCTTCCTGTAGTTCCTGCAATTAACAAATGAGGCAGTTTTTTCAAGTCAGTAATAAACGGTTTTCCCACAATATCTTTTCCCAACACCAAAGTCAATGGGGATTTGGCATTTTGAAAAATTTCACTCTCTAAAAGTTCTCTGATATATATCACTTGAGAATCATCATTGGGCACTTCAATACCAACTACATCTTTTCCAGGAATAGGTGCTTGAATTCTTATGGTTTGCGCTTTTAATGCCATTGCCAAGTCATCTTGCAAGTTTAATATTTTAGATACTTTTACATTAGGAGCAGGTTTAAATTCAAAAGTAGTAACAATGGGTCCCGTATAGGTTCTAACCACATCCCCTTCAATTTTAAACATCAACAATTTTTCAAGTAAATCAGCAATTTTTTGGTCTATAAAAGCTTCATTGACTTTGGTTTTAACCTCTTTGGGTGGTTTTTGAAAAAAATCTGTTGAAGGGAGTTTAAAATCTTTGGGCTTTTCAGTTTTACCCACTTCAATTTCATCTAAGAGCTTTTTATTCTCTTCTAATTCATCTACAATTAAAGAGTGAATGGGCAAATCATCTATATTTTCTTCAATTTTAGCCTCAATAACCTCTTCAATAAACGCTTCTTTATCTTTAGCCGGTGATCGTTTATCACTGAAACTGGGCTCAAAAAATATCTCAGCCGTATCCCCTACTTCTTTGACACTGACTCTCTCTTCTCTTTTTTCTCGTGGTTTCATCGTTTTTACAGGAGCAACATATTCATCTCTTTGAACTACGTTATCTTTGGGTTTGTATCCAATTAAGAGATTTTTTAAATTGGCACTGATTTCATCGTGTTTATGCTCTAAAAAAACAATCAATGTTATGACTAAACCTATGAGAATAAAAATCCAAAGTCCTGCATTTCCAATAAAGGGGCTTAAATAAGCAACAATGCTGTTTCCAACAATGCCTGCATTGATATTGTTTAAAAGTAACGCTTGAAAAATACTCAATGAGATAAAAAAAGTCAATAGAGTTATGACTCTCAATGACAAATCAATACCATCTAACAGCTTGTCAAAATTGAGTTTGTATAAAATATAAAGAAAAATAAAAAGATAAATATAGGCAATATAACCTAAATATTCATGCGAAGTTTTTGCAAAAATAAAACCAATTTTTCCAACCATTTGTTCATTTATTACAAAAATTGCAAATTCTAAGTACAAAATTACAAATGCAATAATCAGTGATATTATTTTATTCACTCTAGCAGACCCTTTTTATTTTAATAGTTGTGCAATTCTGGCTTGAAGTTTTAACCACGTTCTGTGATCCATCAAAGGAAAACCTGCCCACTGTTTTTTAGGCTCAGTAATTGACTTTGTAACCCCACCACGAGCTGCAATAGTCGTAAATGGTGCAATTTCAAGATGCCCACTAGTTGCACTTTGTCCGCCCATTATAACATATTCATTCAAAATTGTTGAACCAGAAAGTCCTATTTGTCCGACTAATATACATCCATCTTTAATCACACAGTTATGCGCAATGTGCACAAGGTTGTCAATTCTAACCCCATTTCCAATCATCGTTGAGTTAAATGCGGCTCTGTCAATAGAAGTATTTGAACCAATTTCCACATCATTTCCAATAACAACATTTCCATTTTGATATATTTTAATATATTTACCCTCTTTGGTATTTGCAAATCCAAAACCATCCGAACCAATAACAGTACCTGCATGAATCATACAATCGTTACCCAAAATGCAATCTCGATAAATGGTAACGTTTGGGTAAATTGTACAATTATCTCCAATGCTTACATTATCACCAATAAAAGCACCTGGCATAATGGTACAATTTTTTCCAATGATACTGTTCACCCCCAAATAAACATTTGGCATAATGGTTGTATTATCACCAATAATAGGTTCTTTTCCCACCATATCAAACAATTTTGGTGCAAAAAGTTTCGAAGCATACGCCAATTTTAAATAGGGTTCATCACTGATGAGGGCAACGGTATTCTCTGGAACTTGCGAAGCAAACTCCTCTTTTACAAAAACAGCTGCTGCTTTGGTATTTTTTAAATCATTGATATATTTTTTATTCTCTAAAAAGCTGATTTCATTCTCATTAGCATCACTTAATGTATTTAATCCAGTGATTAAAACATCATTACTGCATTCTATATTTAAATTTTTTGAAATTTCATTGAGTGTCAAAGAGTATCCTTTTCATAAAAAAAAATGGCCTTTATTTGGTAAAATTGTACCAAACAAAGGCCTTTAAAATAATTAAAAGAAAAATATTTCTTTCATCTTTCCATTGCTACAACGCCACTTCTAACGATTTCCAATGGATTATATTTTTGCATGACCGTAATAAAATTAGCGATTCTGCTTGGGGCATCTGTTGCAGATATAAATATAGCATCATCGCTGACATTTTGAATAGACCCATGATATGCCCGTGCAATTACATCAATATTACTGATATCTTGATCAATTGGTATTTTGATTAAAACGGTATCTTTTTCTATCACATTGACATGTTCATTTACTTTTAATACGGGTATTAATTTATTTAATTGTTTTACAATTTGATCAATCACTCTTCGATCCCCATTGGTTACAATAGTGATTCTTGAGTATTGACTTTGAGGAATGGGAGCAACAGTCAAAGAGTCAATATTGTACCCTCTGGCTGAAAAAAGTCCTACAATTCTCGATAATACATTATCTTCATTCAAAACAATAACCGAAACAACTCTTCGTATCTCTTCACTGTCATAATAGTGGTTAAAATTATTCATTATTTATCTCCTACAAGTGTCATTTCATTTAAAGCATGTCCATTTGGAACCATCGGTAAAACGTTTTCTAATCTGTCAACCAAAACTTCAATCATGCATACTTTTTTACTGGCAATGGCATCTTTTAATGCAATATCAAAGTCCTCTTTGGTATGAACTTTATACCCTTTTCCACCAAAAGATTCAACCAATTTTATAAAATCAGGTTGAACAGATAAATCGGTTTCAGACAATCTGTTTTCATAAAAAAGTGTTTGCCATTGTCTTACCATTCCCAAATAATTGTTATTTAAAATAACGTTAATTACAGGCAATTCATACTCCGTACATGTCAATAACTCTTGAATATTCATTAAAATAGAACCATCTCCTGTGATATTAACACTGACTTTATCAGGGCATCCTCGTGCAACTCCCATGGCTGCAGGAAGTCCATATCCCATTGTTCCTAATCCACCACTCGTAACCCATTGTCTTGGGTATGAAAAAGGATAAAACTGTGCAGCCCACATTTGGTGTTGTCCAACATCCGTTGAGATAATGGCTTTATCCCCTAAAAGGTGTCCTATTCTTTCAACTACCCATTGAGGTTTTAACATATCACCCTCATTTTCAATGTATCGTAACGGCTCTTGCAGTTGATACTCTTTTAACTCATTAACCCAAGCTGTGTAATCTTTAAGTTCAACTTCTTGAATAGACTCTAAAAGACCCTCTAACACCAATTTTAAATCTCCAACAATAGGAAAATCAGGTTTCACCAGTTTATCAATTGAAGCTGGATCAATATCAATATGAACCACTTTTGCTCCTTTTGCAAATTGATCCAATCTTCCTGTTACTCGGTCATCAAATCTTGCTCCCAATGAGATTAAAAGATCGGTTTCATGAGCTGCCATGTTCGCTGCATACTCACCATGCATACCCAACATACCAAAAAGAAGCTCATTTTTATGTCCCATAACACCTCTGGCCATAAGCGTTTCTACAGCAGGAATATTGGCATGTTTTGCCAACTCTCTGATTTCGTGAGAACAGTTAGATAAAACTGCCCCTCCACCAATATAAATCAATGGTTTTTCAGACTCGGCAATAGCATCTATGGCTTTTTTAATTTGCTTTTTATTCCCTTTTGTCGTAGGTTTATATGTTGGCAAATTCACCTCTTTTGGGTATTCAAAATCTGCTTGATTGATCGTTGCATCTTTGGGAATATCAATATGTACAGGACCTGGTCGTCCTGTACTTGCAATATGAAATGCCTCTTTGATGATTCTTGACAAATCTTTTACATCTTTAACCAAATAATTATGTTTGGTACAAGGTCTAGAAATTCCTACTGCATCAATCTCTTGAAAACCATCTGTTCCGATAATTTGAGTGGGTACTTGCCCAGAAATAACAACCATTGGAATTGAATCCATATAAGCCGTTGCGATTCCTGTTACAGCATTGGTAAAACCTGGTCCACTTGTTACTATAGCTACTCCAACTTTTCCCGTTGCACGTGCGTAACCATCTGCTGCATGAATTGCAGCTTGTTCATGTCTTGTTAAAATATGTTGAAAATAATTTTGTTTATAGATTTCATCGTAGACATTCATTATAGCGCCACCTGGATAACCAAAGACAACTTCAGTACCCTCTTCTCTTAAAGATTCGATAACAATTTTTGCGCCTGTCATTTTCATAATAATATCTCCGTAATAAAATAATTTTGCATTTTACTTAACTTTCAATTAATTAAACTTTAATATAAGAAAATTAGATAATTGGTTTTATATTTATTTTATCCTTATTTGCATATAATAGGTCAAATTAGATTTAATAGGAGCTTTGTATGGATGTAAGTAGCATTAACAGTAATATTAATAATCTCGGCTCTGTTTCACAACAAAACACACAAGGTGTTCAATCAAATTCTAAAGTTCAATCAAATGAAAAAGATGCTTCAAATGTAACGATTAGTGAAGCAAATAAAGTTGAGAGAAATGCACTCTCTCTTTCTATAAAAGCACTTAATGAAGGCATTGCAACAACAAAAATTGCCCAAAATGGTTTGGATAAACAAGAAGAGATATTAAATACCATTGCAGTAAAACTTGAAACGATTAAGTCAGATGACACAACCGCTCAAGACAAAGCTACCATTAAAGATGAAATAAAGACTCTTATTGGTGAATTTAAACAAACAGCAGACACAACAAAGTTTAACAATAAAACATTATTAAATCAAGCAGCCGAGGATCAATATTTAAACATAACAACACCCAATGCAGATTTTTCAATTGAATTGCCCAATACAGCGAATATATCAAATCAATTAAAAATTTCATTCAGTCGAAATGATGTTGCAACAAAATTGGGAAATGAAGAGTTTTTATCAACAGTAAATGAAAATGCTCAAAAGATTGGAAATGCATCAAAAGAGTTAAAAAACATTGAAAAAAACATTGAAACGGTTGCCAGAGATACCATCCAAGAACAAATCAATGCTTACAATTCCAATGCCATTTCAAATAATGTTAACTTTGGGAAAGAGGCGCTAGACTTTTCCAAAACAAATGTTACATCACAACTTGGATTTTTAGTCTCATCACAAGCCAATACCGTTCAAACACAAAGCATAAGGCTCTTATCGTAAAAAGTGATTAATCGCTACACCTTCTCGTAGTCCATCGTCAAAAACGATGGACTCGTTTTTATTCAATACTTCAAAAATAGTTTTATAAATCAAAATCCCTACTTCAATAAACTCAACTCTGCCTTTTCCAACAAGTTGAGTCAACTCTTCTATGGGTTTTTTTTGAAACAGTTCTAAAACATCTTGTAAATCTGACATAAAGACTTTTGTACCGTTTATACGGTTTTTATCATACGCATATGCATCCAACCCCAATTTAACTGCAGCAACAGTTGTGGGTGTTCCCGCAGTTGCAACAAAGGTATATTGAGATAAATCCATATTCAAATGAGCCAAATAGGTTTTAATCTCCTTTTTCAATGCGTGTAACTCTTCTTGAACTTTAATTATATCATTATGCTTTTGTGTAAGAGTAACAATTCCAAAAGGAAAACTTTTTGCAAAAAATTCATCTTTATTGTGGATGATAATTTCTGTAGAACCACCACCAATATCTAAAACAATAAACTTTTCACTTTTTATCTTTTCTCTTTTTAAAGCATATTTTATGGCAAGCAGAGTTAATCTCGCTTCTTCATCTCCATCGATAATTTTAAATATTGCTCCAGTTTCTTCTTTAAACTTCTTAAGTACTTCTTGATTATTACTTGCAATTCTCATCGCAGCAGTAGTTACACAAACGGCATTTTTGGGTTCAAAATCTAAAAGTTTTGAAGCTTTTTTAATGGCAGCAATCACTCGGTTTTGTGCCTCATTGGAAATAAAACCACTTTTGATTAAACCATCTGCCATGCCAACCACTTCATGAAAATCATCTAAAATTTCATGATTGCTAAAATCATATTTTAACACCCTAAAAGAGTTCGAACCCAAATCAATAGAAATAACTTCTTGCATATTTTAAGGATGAGGAATTTTAATTTTTGAGTTAAGCAGATAGCCTATTACAATCATCGCAACCAAAACAACGTACTCATTTACGTATCCTGTCAACCAAATTAAATAGACAATCCATAAAAGAATGGCACCTAAAGGAGTGGGAACTCCTGTAAAATATTTTTCAACTTCACCAATATGAGCATTGATGTTAAACTGAATCAATCGTCTTAATCCAGATATAACATAATAGATAAAAGTAAAGGCTATAAAAAGTGTGTTTAATTCCAACTCCATGCCATCAAAAACTGCAAAAAAGATAAACATTGAGGGAACAACAACAAAAGATAAAAAATCTGCAAACGAGTCAAGTTGAACACCAAACTCTGTTGAAAGACCATATTTTCGTGCAATTTTGCCATCAATTATATCAAAAGCTCCACCCAACCAAGCGAATAAAGCTGCACCAAAAAACTCACCGTGGGTTAAAAAATATATTGCAAGAATTCCCGATGCAATATTAAAAAATGTGGCTAAATTAGCCAAGTTAAAATGATTTTCTTTGTTAAATAAAAAATCCATTGATTTCCTTTGTTAAATTGTGTATTTGTTTCTTCCACTCTGTTTAGATTTATACAGATTCTCATCGGCAAGTTTATAGAGCCTATTCCCTGATATATGCGTATGTGCTTCATAAATAATGGCCCCCATTGAGACAGAAACTACGTCCAATACTTTGCTGTTTTTGTGTTCAATATGTAAATCTACAACGGCATGATTGATATCTTTTAAACAGTGTTCCAAGATTTTTTTATTGGTATTAAATAAAACCACCCCAAACTCTTCTCCCCCAAGCCTAAAAACATATTCATACTCCTTGTCAAAGTAATTTTTCAAAACCATTGCAACACTTTTGAGTGTTTCATCGCCCATGTCATGACCATAGGTGTCGTTATATTGTTTAAAGAAATCAATATCCACCATAATAAAGGCACTTTGCCAATTGTTTTCATTGGAGATAAAAGGCAAGTTATCAAACACTGTATCAAAGTAATTTCTATTGTATAACGTGGTCATACCATCGGTAATGGCATCAAGTTTATACTGTTTATTTAAAACCGTTAATTGTGAATCTTTTTTAAATATACCAACTAAAATATATAAAATGGTCCCAAAAGAGAAGATACTTAAAATAATAAAACTATAAAGCAAATAATCTTTCATATCGGCATATTTTTGTAAAAAATCTTTTCTTTGTTTATAAGCTGCTTCTATCTCATAATCAATTAAAAAATTGATTTTTTTAATGGTTTTAATAAGATATTTACTGTTTGGTTTTTCAAAAGAGTGTAGAATATCACTGTTAATATCATCGACAACCACTCTTTCACTTTGGGTTTTATAACTGTTAAAATAGTACTCCCAATTTTTTTCGATTTTCTTTTGATCATTTTGAATATTGCATTTTTTATCTTCCAAACATATAATCATATCTTTGTAGGTGTCAATAATGGTTTGAAGTTTTAAGACAGGAACAAAGTTACCAAAATAGATATTATCAATTTGAGTTTTTAATTTGTCAATTTGAGATGAAAAAATAAAGGTTGTACCTATAAAAGTTGCCACTATTATAAAAAATAGAACAGCCAGCCTAAAAGTCGTAGAGTTTAATATCGTTTTCTTCATTGAAAAATTATATCTAAAATATCTTGAATTTTGTCACTCTTTTCATCTTCATGATTTAATTAGATTTAATTCATAATGTGATAAAATCGCGCTTTACGCAGAAAGGGTTTAAAATCTTGTTAAACATTAAAGACACACTCATTGGCTCAAGTGCCAAAAACGATATTTTATCAGGAATTGTTGTTGCCGTTGCATTGGTACCTGAAGCAATAGCATTTTCAATTATTGCAGGTGTCTCTCCCTTAGTGGGGTTATACACGGCATTTATTCTTGGTTTAATAACCGCCATCATTGGTGGAAAAGCGGGCATGATTTCAGGAGCGACAGGTGCCGTTGCTGTTGTTTTAGTTGGACTTGGAATAAAAGTTAAAGAAGCACTCCCTCCAAATAGTTTAGAAAATTTAAGCAACAGTGGTGAATTGTCCAATTATATTCTTCAATACATTTTACTTGCCACCATATTAGCAGGGATTTTTCAAGTTTTAACGGGTGTTTTTAGAATGGGAAAACTCATTCGACTTGTTCCCCAACCTGCCATGTATGGTTTTGTTAATGGCTTGGCCATTGTCATTGCAATGGCACAATTTCCTCTTTTTAAAGGGGAAGGATTAATCATGTATGTGCTTGTCATTGCTACTATGATGATTGTGCAATACTTTCCAAAAATTTCAAAAGCAGTACCTGCTGGTTTAACAGCAATCATTGTAATTTCCTTGGTGGTCATTGGTTTAGATTTAGACACCAAAAGAGTGGGTGATTTGGCTGATATTTCAGGAAACTTCCCAGTTTTTGCCATCCCAACTTTGCACATTAATTTTGACTCAATTATTACTGTACTTCCTTACTCTATCTTAGTTGCCCTTGTGGGAATGATTGAATCACTTCTTACTCTTTCAGTTTTGGATGAAATGGGTGGAAAGCGAGGCAGTGGGAACCAAGAGTGTATTGCACAAGGAACAGGGAATATTGCTTGTGGTTTCTTTGGAGGAATGGCAGGTTGTGCAATGATTGGTCAATCTATCATCAATTTTAGTAATGGTGGATGGGGACGACTCTCTTCTTTTACTGCTTCAATTTTATTGATTTTATTTGTGGTATCACTCTCAGGATACATTGCTATGATTCCCGTTGCTGTTTTAGTAGGAATCATGTTTATGGTGTCTATTGGAACGTTTGAGTGGGAGAGTGGCAACCGTATACGATACATGCCAAACTCAGATAAGTTTGTTTTAATTTCAGTAACGATTATTACTATTTTTGCAGATTTAGCCATTGCTGTTATTACAGGTATTATCATCTCAGCACTGGTCTTTGCTTGGAAACACTCAAAAGTACGTTCACGAGTCTACTCTGATGGTGCCAATACCAAAATATATGAATTTGATGGTCCTTTGTTTTTTGGTTCAACCACCTCATTTTTTGAACTTTTTGATTTAAAGCATGACCCAAAAAATGTTATTTTAGACTTTAAGGATGCCAGAGTTGTTGACATATCAGGTGTAGAAGCCATTGACGCAATTACCAAAAAATATAAAGAAGCAGGAAAGAGTCTTAGAATCAGACATCTAAGTGAAGATTGTAAACAAATATTAAAAGATGCTGGTCCTTTTTGTGAATACACAGAAGATGATCCAAAATATAAAGTTGCCATCGATTATTAAACTAAAACAGATAGAGAAAATCTATCTGTTTTAACCCATCAATACACTTCTCTTTCTCCAACTAATTTTTGATACTAATTTTATTTTTAATATCTTATGCTAGAATTTAAAGTATATTAGAAAAAAGAGCGTATATGTGGGTAAATAGATATCAATCTTCAAGCGCAATTTATGCAAAACTGGCTGAAAAATATGCACAGTTAGCTAAGATAGACGCTGAAGAACAAAAATCAAGTTATGACAAAGTTGATTCTATTGAAGCATCAGGCGTGCCAAAAAATCTTGATGCAAACGATTATCAAAGAGTATTACAAAAATTTAAAAACAGTGACTCGCAAGTACGTGCACACGAACAAGCTCATGCTTCAAGTGGTGCTGCCACAACCTCTGCCATACAGTACAATTATCAAACAGGACCAGATGGTAAACTTTACGCCGTAGGTGGAAGTGTCAGATTAGAGACCTCCATACCTAAAGATGAAAAAGCAGCAGCGTTTAAACTCAATCAACTGCAAAATGCAGCCTCCGCACCCAATAATTTAAGCGGCGCTGATGCACAAATTGCACGCACAGCTGTTTTAAACAAAATGCTCTTACAGCTCAAAGGAGATTCCAATGCAAATCAATAATGCCATGAGCAGTCTAAATGCAATGGTAGCTGCACAAGTACAAGTGGATCAATCCGCACAAATGATTGCTCAGGTTTCAAATGCCGTTGCCAGTCCAGAAACACAAGGTGCATCCCAAGAGTTAATCGATGCCATTACGTCGCAATTAACTGCAACCATCACCTATGAAGCCAATGGGAATGCCATTAAAACACAAAATGAAATCTCTGATATTCTTTTAAATATAAAGGCTTAAAATATGGATAAAATCAAAGTCGTATGTGCATCATGCCACAGTGTCAATTTCATACCCAAAAAAGAGAGTTATGCCAAAGCCAATTGTGGGCAATGCAAACATTCACTGCTTGACACAAAACCATTTGAACTGACTGAACTGAGTTTTGATAATGCCGTTGTAAATTCAGACCTTCCCGTTGTTGTAGATTTTTGGGCTCCTTGGTGTGGACCTTGTAAAATGATGGGACCGGTGTTTGAAAAAGTCAGTGCACAATTTCCTCTGAAAGCACGATTTGCCAAAGTCAATACAGAACAAGAACAAAACTTAGGAGCAACCTACAATATACGCTCTATTCCAACTTTGATTATCTATCAAAATGGTGTTGAAGTTCATCGAGTATCTGGTGCAATGGATGAAACAAACCTATCTCAGTTGGTGAAGCGCTTTATTTAGTTCTTTGAGTTGATTTTCATTAAAAACTTGAATACCATTTTTAAGTAGAAATTGTGCAGTTACGCCACTTTGTTCAATTAACTTCCCTTTAAAAGTGCCATCATATACTTTTTCATTTCCGCATGAAGGTGAATTTGCTTTTAAAAGTGCGATGCTAATACTGTTATTTTTACATAATTCCAAAGCTTTTTTTGCCCCTTTTAAGAATTCAGCTGTCACATCATCTCCATGACTGTTTTTAATTAAGAAGGGATCAAAAGATTGTATTTCACAAGGAGCACGAGGCGTGCTTAAACCACCTTCGATTTCTGGACAGAAAGTAAAAACCGTATGTGAAGCTAAAATCGATTGAAAAATATCAGAATCAATTTTATTGTTCAAACCATTATATTTTACGTTTTCGCCCAATAAGCATGAAGAGATTAAGAGTTTCATTCATTTATATCCAAAAACTCTTTTTGGAAAAATGTTGACGTTTGAATATTCATAAATGCTGCTTTCATAGAGATAAACATTTGAGGGTTCTCCTCTTCCATCTTTTCCAATAATTTTTTTGTATTCTCTCTGGCATGAGGCATTTTAATATCAAATCTCATTGCAGGACACGCTTCATCCCCAATAACAGCAATTTCATTGGCTTGAGCAAACGCTTTGAGTTGTCTTTCTCTACAAAAAATCAATGGACGTATCACTTCAATTCCATTTTCAGCTTTATAAATTGGTGGCATTGATCGCATAGCGCCATTGTATAAAAAGTTCATAAAAAATGATTCTATGGCATCATCTAAATGGTGCCCTAATGCCAATTTATTATACCCTTGTTCTAATGCAACCCCATACAAATACCCTCTTCTCATTCTTGAAAAAAATGAACAAAAAGAGGAGTTTTTTCTGATTTTTTCACCAGCGAGTTCAAAAATTTCGGTATCAATAATTTCATGCTCAATGCCATGTTCTTGACAATGTTTTGCTAAAAACTGAACTTCTTCACCCATCCCATAAGTTACCGTTACCGCTTTAAATTCAAAATGATAGGGTGCCACTTTTTTAATATGATTTAAAGAGTGTAAAAGAGTAGTAGAGTCTTTTCCTCCACTGAATCCAACCAATACTTTATCGCCTTCTTTAATGAGTCCGTATTGCGCATTGGTTTTACCAACCACTCCCGATATTTTTTTACTTAATGCTATCAATCTCTTTTATCCTAAATTTTTTTTGCGATTATATCAAAAAGTTCTCTGAATTCAAAATCCAAAAAAGTTTCATTGCGCAGGAACATCAAAACAGAGCTCTCTGTTTTCATTTTCAAATAATTTAACACCAAGATACAGTGAAAATTGTTCAAACAAATTCGCCAAAGGGTTATAAATCGCCAAACTGCTCCACGCATCAGGATACAGATGTCGCATATTAAGTAACTCTTTAGACATAGCTTCCCATGTAGTGTTAAAGTATGAAAGTTCTAAATCATACGCACTTTGGTCACAAATCTCTTCGAGAGTTTTATTCATACCATGCATATAACCCAACAAATACGCCGCATTTTTTAACAACATTTGTATTTGCAGTTTAAATGAAGCAAAAAGTTTATCCCTATCTTGATTGGTTCGATACGCCAATATCTCATTTTGCATATTAAAACGAACCTCTTTGATATTTTTGACCAAAGATTGCGCTAAAACAGTTGGGAAAAGTGAACGAGCCGCACTCTCTGAAGAGATATAATTGGCAATATATTCACCCCAACAAAGTTGTACCAAAGGATACGTAATTTGTTTCACCCCTTCGTAATGATGTTCTTTAATATCTTCAGGAAACAGATCTATTCTTTTATTGTTATCATGAACATGAACCAATTCATGATGAAACACATGTGCAGCATCTTCGTAAGTCATTAAACATGTTTTTTTACTTTTATGATTCAAACACTCAATAAAATCAGAACGCATCACTAAAACCATATCAAAATTGTTATCATGAGGCAAAATCACCACTTTGGCAAAAGAGTCGTTTTTTGTTAAATAGACACTATTATTTGTACTACTCTCTTTGCTTTTTGTGAGTGTTGCAATCTCTTCATTTAAATTGGGTGTTACGATGATTTTAATTAACCTTCGTAAATCAAGGTTAGAATACAAACCAAAAAGTTTTTTTATATTGTCTAAAATAAGTATGGATTCAACTTCACTTAATCCATCAATTTTAACATCTATATCAACTACCATAAGGCTTTTTCAAACTCCAAGCAGATATATTTCCATATCGATGATACGAATGGGAAATGGATTGTTCGGTAAAATAATTCAGCAATTCGATTCTTCCTTCCATAAATGGTTTGTTTCGGATAATAAAGACATTGTGCTCAACGGACAATTTAAAAATCTCTTCGGGCACTCTTGTAATATTACTGTATATTATTCTATCAAAATTCCCTATTGTTTCTCCAAAAAGTTCATCGTTTTGCAAAACAAAACGGTCATTTTTACCCAACAGTAGAGATTGATATTTTTCTATCAACATTTCAATTTCAAAATTACAAAAAGAGCTTAAGGTAAAATCAACATGAGCAATTTTACATGCAAAAACACGGCTAAATATCTCAAAAAGTTTATCCTCATTTGTGATACGAATCACCACGCTATTTAATGGAATATATCTAAAAATATTTGCTTCTCCTCTTAAATTAAAAGAGTCCACCTCTTGCGAAAACTCCTCTTGATAGTTTTGTAAATAACTGTTTAAAGCCCATTCAAGTTTTTCACACTCCTCAGAAGCAGTGTTGTGCTCTTTTTTAAGTTCATTTATAAAATCAAACAATGGATTGGAAAACTCTTTAACCATAGTCGGAAAAGCCTTCTCATTCACAGTTAAAAATTGTGTCACATAATTAAATGTTCCCACTTTTCTATTCGCTCCCACAGCAGATTTCCCAAGACCTCCAAAAGGTTGTCTTAAAACAATCGCACCCGTTGTGGTTCTGTTAATATAAACATTGCCCGCTTTAATGCTTTTTTTAAAATACTCTATCTCTCTGTCATCTAAGGACTCTAAACCAGCAGTGAGTCCATAACCCGTGGAATTGACAAAATCAACAGCTTCTTTAATATTTTTTGCACATACAACACTTAAAAGTGGACCAAAAAGTTCATTTTGAAAGCTAAAAGAGTCTGCTTTAACACTCCACTTAATGCAAGGATAAAGCATATACTCATTGGAAGGTTCAATTTTGGGTTTAAGTGCCCACTGTTCATCCTCTTCTAAAATGTTTAATGCTTTTTTTAAGTTACCACCAATTTGATTGGTTAAAGGTCCCATATGGTTTCCAAAATCCCAAACTGAGCCCACATTATAACTGCTGGCACAATCAATGAGTTTATCTTTAAATGCATCGTTATAAAAAAGTTCCTCTTCCAATACAAGTAAAGAGGTTGCACTGCATTTTTGCCCAGAGTTTAAAAAAGCACTCTCACACACATTTTTAATGGCTTGATCAGCATCACACAAGGAAGTAACTATCGTTGCATTTTTCCCACCCGTTTCTGCCGTTAAAAAAAGAGAAGGATTGGTTTTTAAGATTTCATATGCTGTAGTCTCTGAACCCGTTAAAATAACAAAATCAATAGCTTTATTGAGAATTAAATATTCGTTGGCAAAGGCACCACTGCACGGCAAAAATTGCAAAGTATTTTTAGAAATTCCTGCCTCCCAAAAACATTGACACACGGCATACGCACACAGTGTTGAGGCACTTGAAGGTTTAACAATAACTCTGTTTTTACACGATAAGGCTGCCGCAATTGAACCCGTAAGGATGGCAATAGGAAAATTCCAAGGAGCAATAATTACTCCCACCCCTTTCTCTTTCAATTCAATATTTCCTAACGTTTCAAACTTTTTTATGGCATACGGATAAAACTCAACAAAATCAATGGCTTCACTGACTTCTGTATCGGTTTGGCTAAATGTTTTTCCCACTTCACTGGCACTTAAGCCAATCAAATCTGCTCGCCTTTTTCTAAAATTTATGGCAACCTCTTTAAAAAGTTTATGTATGGCATCAAAACTCAATTTTGAGTAATCATCTGAATCATTTTTTGCCACCTCTAAAGCCGTTAAAATATCTGACTCATTGGCTTGTGCATATTTTCCCACAATAATGTGTTTGGGAAATTGTGATTTATCATACACCACTTTTAGCGATCTTTTTTCAATAAATTCACCGTTTGCAATGACAACTCCAATGGTATTTACATCATTGTTTGCCTCTTTTTTGTACTTTTTAACAATGTTGTTTGCCCAAATTTGATTATTGGGTAAAATAAAATCTGTATCGGGTTCATTATGAAACGTTTTCAAATCGTATGAACTTGAAACAAAGTGGTCGAAATTTTCATTCAATCGGTTTTGTACTCTTTTAGGCTTATTTGAAATGCCTTCTATATCTTGCAGTGAGTGAATAAAAAACTCTTTTTGTCTGTTCCATTCACAAGAATCAACTTCAAGCCCAAAAGAGTACTTAATGAAATTGTCATTGGAACTGTTTTCATCCAAACGTCTGACCAAATACGCAATCGCACTCGTAAAGTTTTTCGTTGAAACCACGGGAGCATAAACAATAATATCTTTGGTCAATGTTTTGATGGCAACACGTGTTGATTCAGACATTCCTTCAAGCATTTCAAAACTAATATTATCAAGTACACCCTTGCTTTTTGCTAACTCATATGCAAAAGCGAGTTCAAATATATTATGCGAAGCAATGCCAATATGAACGGCTTCCATGTTCTGTTTTTCAAGAGCATATAAAAGCATCTTTTTGTAGTGAGCATCCGTTTGGCTCTTCTTTTCAAATGTGGGTGTTGGCCAATTTTTTAAAGCCGAAGTGGTCAATTCCATCTCCATATTTGCACCTTTTACCAAACGCACTTTTAAAGGAACACCTCCTTGTCTTAAACGCTCTTTTGCCCACAAAGTCAGCTCTTTTAATACGTCATAACTCTCAGGGAGATAGGCTTGTAAAACCACACCTGCTCTGAAATCTTTAAACTCCTCTTTATTCAAAACTCTTTTGAGTACTTCAACCGTTATACGCAAATCTTTATACTCTTCCATGTCAAAATTGACAAACTTCATCTCCCATTCATTAAAAGAATTTAAAAAACAATTTTTCTTTGCTTGTCTGAAAATCAGAGCCACTTTATGCACCAAACGTTCAACGCAGTTTTCAAAATCTAAAGGATTGATTTGAGAATCAATGGTAGATATTTTAATAGAAATATATTCTATATTTGGGTTTCCCAAAGCTTGAATGTACTCTTCAACTCTTTTTGTCGCCTCTTTTTCTCCCAAAACAGACTCACCAATGAAATTAATATTGGTTGTAATGTCTTGATGCGCTTTCTTTTCTAAAAAATCATCGAGAAGTTCGGCATTGATTAAAAGATGTTTGGTTTCATCTTGTAAAATATTGATAAAAATAGGAACAGATACATCAGGAATATTTTTAGTTGAGTGCTGAAATATCCAAAGCAGTGCTTTTTGGGTATTAGAAAAGAAGTGTGCCAAGCCATACTTATTGAGTAAATAATCAATTTGATTGGCAATACGCTTATTGTTTGAGCTTCTAAAAGCTTGATCCAACAAAGCAATGAGAAAAACTTTGTCTTTTGGGTGACTCATGATACTTTTCATTTTAAGATGAAACTCTTTATCAAAATCAATATGTAACTTATTGGCGTAGTTTTGCCACGAACGGGCTAAATTAATTGCATTGGTTATTAAATGTTCATCTGATTTCATTTTAAAACCTTTATATGATTTAAAAACTATACAACACATAAGTAGCAACAAAATAGTTTTAGAACAAAAAAAACTAAAATAGAGAGATTTTTTTGACTACTGCTTCAAGTAAAGAATAGATTAAATAATATTTGATAATATAACACTACAAAAGAGGAGTTCAATTCATGAGAAATTTTATCAGTTTTCAAGATTCAATTAAAATAATTAAAGATATTGTGTTAGAAAATCTGCCCACACAAAAGCTGTTCATCAGCGATGCTCTTGACCAAATACTCGCACAAGATATTATTGCAGACCATAACTCACCTGAATATCCTACCTCTGCTATGGATGGTTATGCCATAATTTTTAAAGATCAAGAACTCAAAGAGTTAAAAATAATTGATAAAAACCCTGCAGGAAGTGTTGTAAAATCAATCGTAACCAAAGGAACTTGTATCAAAACTTTTACAGGCTCGCTTATGCCAAAAGGCAGCGATACACTTATTCCCATTGAGAATGTTACTGTACATGATGATATGATTACCATCAATAAAGCTGTCAAAAAAGGATTTTCACGAAGAGAGATTGGTGAAAACTATCGAGAAAATGAAGTGTTAATCAAAAAAGGTACCAAAATCGGTTTTGCCCAAATAGGCGTATTGGCATCATTAAATATATCACAAGTGAGTGTTTACATCAATCCTACCGTTGCCATTGCCAGTACAGGAAGTGAAATTTTAGATTTGGGAGAAGCTCAAATAAATGAGGCACAAATACGAAGTTCAAACCACCTAACCATAGAAGCATTGGCTAAAAAGAATGGAGCAAATACGATTCAAATGGGTGTCGTAAAAGATGACATGGAAAGCATCACCAAACTCATTAATGACGCATTAAAAAAAGCCGATATAGTTGTAACCACGGGTGGAGTGAGCATGGGAGATTATGATTTCGTGCAAGATGTCGTTAAAAAAGAACTCAAAGCCAAAGTGCTGTTTCATGGGGTAAGAATGAAACCAGGTATGCATGTTCTTGTAGCAAGAAAAGAGGAAAAATTTATTATCGCACTTCCTGGGTTTGCTTATTCATCTACCGTTTGTGCGATTTTATATCTATTAGAAATTATCTACAAATACAGAAATGCCAATGAAGAGCTTCCGTTTGTAAAAGCAAAAATTCTTGAAGATTTGCCTTTTAATGGGAATAAAACTCTATTCACAGCTTGCAACGTAAATTATAAAAAGGGTGAATATCAAATTGATTTTAAAGGCAAAAAGCAAGGTACCAGTGCCATTTTAACGAATCTACTCGAAACTCCTGCGTTGCTTGTTCAAGATGAAAACTCGAGTGACTTGAAAGCTGGAGATTGTGTCGATATCCTTTTATTAAAAAACTTATAATCTCCAAAATAAAAGAATCACTGTGCTTTTATTTGGAAGAACAACAGCTTGATTCTTCAGAAGAGTTACTACAACACGCGTTGTTTTTTTTACTGAACTTATCTTTGAAGAGATGATAGACAATCAAAACTAACATCAAAAATGATGCAATAGAAGAGATTAAAGAGACCGATTCGTGTTCGTGTGAAATATTTAAAATTGGAATATTCCCCAAAAACAGATCAAAACCAAAGCCAAAAATCAGTGCCATGATTGCAATGGTGACACTGTAAATTATCAACGATGTTCGTCCCAATATTTTATACACCACACTCATGGTCACAGCACTGGTTGCTGGACCTGCTGTTAAAAAGATAAACGCTGCCCCTGCACTCATGCCTTGAAGCATTAACGCCGCTGCAATAGGAAGGGATGCCGTAGCACAGGTATATAAAGGCATAGCAAAAATTAAAATAACAAAATAGGTTAAGATTTGATTGTCAAACAATAACTTTGCATACTCTTGTGGCATAAATGTAGTAAATGCTGCTCCTAACACTAAACCAATTAACAACGATTTTGCCATATCTGAAAAGAGCGTTCCGTAAGCGTATGAAAAAACACTCTTAATTGAAAAGCTTTTTTGAGTTGCACAACTTGATGCAGCACAACCACAACTTGAACTCTCCTGTTTTTTGGGTGCAGCTACGCTAAAACCACTGGTATAAATATCTGCTGCAGAAAATGCAGGTTTGGGTTTATTTTCCTCTTCAAATTTGATTTTTTCTTGCTCTTTATTTTCAACAAAATTTTGAATTAAACCAACAACAATGGCTACAATAACAGAACTGATGACTCTAAAAACCGTAAATATAAGTCCAAAAAAAGAGAAGGTAGCTAAGATAGAATCAACTCCCGTTATAGGGGTTGAAATTAAAAAACT
Source organism: Marinarcus sediminis (SeqCode) (assembly GCF_048571275.1). Classification (GTDB taxonomy): domain Bacteria; phylum Campylobacterota; class Campylobacteria; order Campylobacterales; family Arcobacteraceae; genus Marinarcus; species Marinarcus sediminis. The sequence continues at coordinate 2,055,823 of NZ_CP182357.1, read as the reverse complement.
CTGCACGGCTCCTTTACTTGCCCCCTCTTTTTTTAACCCTTGTGCCAAAGGAATAACGGAGCAAGAACACACCGGCAAGGGTATGCCAAAAAGTGTGGCTTTAATCACCGAAGTGGTTGAGTCTTTTCCCAAATGAGAGGAGACAAAGTCATCGGGGATGAGTTGCTTTAAAACTCCCGCAATAAGTAATCCTGTCATGACATAAAGACTCATGGCATCAAGCAGTTTTAAAAGGTTGTTCGCTAAGTCTAAAAAGAGTTCCATCTTTATTCCAAAATATTTTGAGCAATGTGTTTGTTGGGTTTAACGCCCATTTCTCTAAACTCTTCTACGCGAGAAACAATGTTACCTTTTCCCGTACTGATTCGATTAAATGCTGTATCATACGACTCTTTTGCAGTGTCAATGCTTTTACCTACTTTTTCAAAACTCTCCAAAAACAGTACAAACTTATCATATAAACCGGCTGCTTTTTGAGCAATGATTTGTGCATTTTCGTTTTGGTACTCAAACTTCCAAATATTTTCAATGGTTCTTAGTGTCACAAAAAGCGTAGAGGGAGAGACAATCATAATGTTATTATCAAAGGCCATTTTAAATAGGTTTCCATTTTGAGAAGCAGCAAGTAAAAAAGCTCCTTCAATGGGTACAAACATTAAAACAAAATCCAAACTTCGCAACTCTTTAATGTGTTCGTATCGTTTAGCACTTAAGCCTTTAATGTGTGCAGTAAAAGATTTGACCAACTCTTTGGCTGCTATTTCTTGATCGGTTTTCTCTTCACTTTGCACATAATTGATATACGCATTTAAAGAGACTTTTGAATCAATGATAATATCTTTATTTTGAGGCAAGTGCAAAATCACATCGGGTCTGACACGTTTACTGTTTTCATCCTCATAAGAACTTTGAATGCTGTACTCTTTATCTCTTCTGAGTCCACTTTGTTCCAAAATATTCTCTAAGATCATTTCACCCCAATCCCCTTGGGTTTTGTTCTCCCCTTTTAAGGCTTTGGTTAAGTTAATCGCATCTTGGCTGATTTGATTGTTTAACTCTTTGAGGTTTTTAATTTCTGTTAAAAGGGAGCTTCTTTGTTTGGTTTCATCATTATAGACTTCATTCACGCGTGAAGTAAATGAGGTAAGTTGCTCTTTTAGAGGTTTTAAAATAAGCGAAAGGTTTTGATTGGATTTTTGAGAATTTTCAGTGAAGAGTCGATTGACCAAATTTTCAAACTCCGCTTGCATTGAAGCTTTTGACTCTTCAATGAGTTTACTTTTTTCATTAAAGTGTTTTTGTTCATTGATGAGTTTATCATTGAGTGCCATGATTTTTAGGTTATTTTCACTTTTTAAAGCGTCAAGAATGAGCTCATGTTTTTGTTTTAATACCAACCAAATAATCAAACTGCCCACAAGCAAACCTGCCCCAAATATCAAAGACTCAATCATGCGTTAATCCTCTTTCACATATTCGCTTTTTAAAGCTTCAACATTGGTGGTTTCATCTTCACAAAATCCCAACTCTTTAAGCCGTTCAACCAAAGGAGGATGAGAATAGTGAAAGAAAATATACAAAGGGTGTGAAAGGGGAAATGACTTGTTTTCATTGGCAAGTTTCAATAAAGCCGTTGTCAAATCCTCTTTGGTGGCCAAATTTGAACCAAACTCATCGGCTGCGTACTCATTGTGTCGGCTGATGCCTGAGATTAACGGCATTAAGAAAAAGGATAAAATTGGTGAAAACATTAAAAAAACCACGATGATTGCATAAGGTTCATTGTTGAGTTTCAAACCTAAAAACAACTCATCGTTCAAATTTCCAAAAATAGCAAAAAAAACAAACATAACCACCCCCATAATGCCAATATTTTTTAAAATATCGCCATTTTTAAAGTGCCCCAATTCATGCCCTAAGACAGCCAGCAATTCATTGTGTGAAAGTTTTTCCACCAACGTATCAAACAATACCACCCTTTTTGTGCTTCCTAAGCCCCCAAAATAGGCGTTGAGTCGATTGTCTCTTTTACTGGCATCTACGCTGAATACTCCACTGCTTTTAAAACCTACTTGTGTAAGTAAATTGTTGATTTTTGCCTCTAATTCTTTGTCTTTAAGTGGTTCAAATTTATCAAACATTTTATCTCGTATGACAGGATAGAGCATATTAATTACAATAATCACGGCAAAAATAAAAACAAAACCCCAAATCCACCAAGTAGGAAGATTTTCAATAATCAAAGCAATTCCTGCAATAACTGCAGAACCAAAAATCAAAAACAGAGCCCCTGTTTTTAGCGTATCTTTAATAAATAAAGCCGGAGTCATATTTGAAAAACCGTACTTTTTATCCAATTTAAACGTTCCATACAACTCAAACGGCAATCCCAAAATCCAATTGATGATAATAAATACATCTACAAACAGCACCGCTTTGAGCCAATGATTTTCTATAACTAAAACGGAATCCAATACATTCAATCCAAACCCTATCCAGATAAAAAAAATGGCAAAATCAACCAATTGAGAAAACATCGCCATTCGCTCTTTTTCTACGCCATAATCCCCTGCAACTCTGTATTTGTCTGCATCTAAAATAATGGGTTTTAAATGTTTTGCTCTTTGCACATAACTGATTTGCATAAATGAAGTATACATACTCACTGCAAAATAGACACAATAACCCAGTATAAATATTTCTAACACTTTATTGATCCTTTAACTCTTTCATAAATTGATTAAATTTTTTTACGTTCTCTTTCTCGTCTGTGATATAAAGCACTTCATAATTACCACTAAATGACTCTTTTGTCCAATTTGGGCTTCCAAACAGAACAATTTTTTTATCAAATACAGCCAACTTAGTATGGAGTTTACTTTGAGTAATCACAACCGCTTCAATGCCATTTTTCTTTAAAAAGGCATACTCAGAAGATTGGTTTTCTACTTTTGAACCATCTAAAAAGACAGTAACTTTCACCCCTCTTTGGGATGCTTTTATAAGCTCTTTTGCCAAGCTCTTCATGGAAAGATTATACATCGCTATATTTATACTTTTTTGAGAAGCATGAATTAGTGAAACGATTTCAGTTTGAGCTGCTTTAGCCTCTTTTGGAAAGAAAAAGAGTTTGTCATTGGCAAAAACCCAAACGGTGCACACCCAAAAGATAAAAACTGTTCTTAAAAGCTTATCTGTTTTCATCAAAAATTTCCATCAATTTAAGCGGTATTTTTGCTGGTTTCATCGCTTTTAAAAAGACAACCGTTACTGCCATACGAAAGATTAACTCATCGGCTCGGTAAATCTCTTGATTCATCACCAAAGAAGTATTTTTTTGTTTGATAAGTTGCGTTTTAACCTCTAATACATCCGCAAACCGTGCAGGTTTAATATAATCGGCTTCAATCTTTTTGACCACAAAAAACTCATCCTCGTTGTGAGGGCTTAACCCTTTTTGAAAAAAAAGCTCACTTCTTGCTCGTTCACAAAAGTTCAAATAGTTAGAGTGGTAAACCACACCACCGCAATCGGTATCTTCATAATAAACTCGTATTTTCAATTTTTATTCCTATTTTATAAGCTTTTAAAAAATCAAATTTAACATAATGTCTAATATTAATCAAAATCTCATTAATGTATAGCCAGAACTTTTTAAATTAATATTTGTCATTTTTTTAAAAACTTTATTAATATCCATATTAAGTTGATTTATTTTTTCAACTTTAAAATCTCTAAATTTTTCATGTAAATTATAAATATCATTTTCAAGTTTTTTCAATTCATATTCATTATGTTCTTTATCCAGAGATTGAATTTTTTCTAGTTTTAATTTAATTAATGCGTTTAGATTTTTTGTTTTTTCAAATAGTTCAATACCATTATAGGAAAATTCACTTTTGTTCTTCTCTAACAATTTTAAAATTTTATTTTTAAAATTATAGAATTCACTCTCTCTAAAAATCATATCATTTGAATATTCGATAGATAAAAAAGAATCTTTTAAAATTTCATAAGGAGCACTTTTATTTAATAAAAATTTATCTTTATTATTTAACTCAATAATAGCATTATTATGGTAAAAATGTTCAGATAGATAAAAGTAATTGTCTTCTTTACTAACATATGGTTCTTTTAATTTAATATTAGATAAAAAATTAATAAATAAAAACCACCTTGTTTCATCCATTTTTTTTCTTAAAAAACTGTTTTCTTCAGTAAAGTTATTAAGAATTTTCTTTTGTTTTTCTATCTTATTATTAAACAATAAAACTTGTTTTTCATAATTATTTTTTTGAAAATTAAAAGATTCCAATAATCCCTTAATCTCTAAATCTTTTTTACTTTTAATTTCTTCGAAATTTTTATTTAATTTGATTTTTTCTTTTTCTAGTCCTAATATTTTATCTTCTAAAAAAACTTTTTCTTTTTTCAAAAAATTAACATCTTTTTCTATATCTGCCATTTCTAATTTCATATTATCTAATAAGAATTTTGGTTTAACAGTATATATATATCCAAATAATGCCAATATAAATATTCCAATAGTTGAAACTTTACTTAGAATTTCAATTATATTTTTAAATTTTTCCAATAACATTTCCTAAATTTACTAATTTTTTAATTCTTCTATTATCATCTTCAATAATAAATTTTGCATATACTTTTAAAGTAATAGACACATCTTTATGACTTAGCATCTTCGATACCCAAAGAATATCTATTCCATAGTGTATATTTGAAATCATTTGTGAAGCGAAAGTATGTCTTAAATTATATAAAGTTCTTTCTTTGATACCTATTTTAATAAGAAGTTTTTTAAACCTAAGATTTAATATATCATGTGAGAAGAAAGGCTTTTTAAAAAAGATGCTCATAATTGCCAGTTAATTTTTGTAATTCATATAATTTATCCTCTAATTGCGGTAATAAACCTATATATCTAACACTTGATTGAGTTTTTACGTCCCCTACTTTATCATTAACTGTTGTTTTATCAACTGCAATTCTTTTCTTTTCAAAATCTATATCCGTCCATTTTAAAGGTATTAACTCCCTGGCCGTATTCCCGTGTAAATCATAAAATAAATTACATAATAGAGGTTATCATCTGTATTATCTAAAATCATTTCTAATTCACTTTTATTAAATGGAGTGAGACTATCGCTATCCTCATTATCATCTAATTTTTTAAACTTTCGTTTTACTGTCAAAGGCGATTTTATTCTTGACAAAGGATTAACTTTTATTAGGTCATTTGTTAATGCTTTATCAAAAATACTAAAAAGTATAGAACGAAACTTTTGAACACAATTAGGTTGATAACTCTTAAGTAGTTTGTTTTGCCATTGTTCTAAAGATAATGGACTTATAGCTGTTATTATTACTAGATTTATAAGGCTTGATATTGTTATTATAATGCTCTCTATTTCGTTTAAAAGTATGCTCTCGTACTGTATCTTTGTATATTTTAAAGTATTCTTTTGAAAATTCATCTAAAGTATATGATTTAATAGCATATTCGATATTTGTATTACCAGTTAATGCTGTAATTATCTCAGGGATTATCTCACTTTTTATTTTTTCTAGATTTTTATCATTATCTTGTAAAAAAGTACTTTTTCTTACACGTTTTTTATTATGATAAAAATCTAACCACCACTTTCATTATGGGAATGAATAAATCAAGACTTATTAGAAATTTGTTATTAGGTAATTTAGAAGATGCAGAATTTTTTCAAAAGATAGGAATTCTACCTTTAGTTAAGAACCTTGTTGCTTTTAAGGATAAGCTTAAGGGGATTTAAATACTTTAAATTTATTTATCTACTTTATTATTATCATTTTTTGAAAAATCAAAAAAACTTTTTACATTTTCTACATATATTGAATCTTTACCTTCGTGCTCAACAAATAAATAACTAGCATATAATAAACCAGCAACTAAAAATGGGAAGATAAATGCAGCAGTTATACTTTGCATAACACCTACACGAAACTTAAAATACTTTTTATGTACTTTCTCTAATTTATCACAAGTGTCTTTATCCTCTAATGCTATATTTATAAATCCTCTAAAAAATTCACTTGATGAAATTCTTTTCAAGTAAGCATCATACATTTTATTAGTTGAATTCTCTAAAAATTCTCTCTGTGCCTCATTCTTAAATTCATTTATTATTACTTTTGCTTTAATGATATATTCTTTTATTTTTGGATCAGATAAAAGAAGGTTTTGTTGTTCTTTTATTTTATTTCTTTTTTTTACTTCACTCCAATTAGGGAATTTCTCATTTATAGAATTAATAAAATCTTGTTTTTCTCTCTTGTAATTTAAATATGCAATTTTAGCTACGAATTCATTTTTTTCACGTTGTAAAATTTCTACATATGCATTTAAAGACAAAATTTATGCCTGATATCTAATATTATTTTTTTCTTCCATATCTAAATAAATTTTATTTATATTTTGGAAAAACTTTTCATCAAACAAAGTAGTATCTTCAAAATTATTTTTAAATTTATTATTAGAACTTATAGAATAGGAAAACCTCTTAAAGTTTTTAAAATGATTTTCTTCTTTTTTTCTTAATCTAGTATATCTTACTCTATTATTCCATGCTTTTAATGAAATTCGATTATTATGGACTTTTCTCGCTCCGTTTAAAAGATATTTATAAATTGGTAAGGTCTCTTCAGATTCTTCATTTATATAATTTTTATTACATTCTGTCATTTTGATCCTCTAAAGTTTTGTTTCTAATTCTGCACTAAATAACATATCATAGGATTCATAAAAAATATTTCCTAATAAATATGCTTGTAATTCTAATATTTTTGCAATATCATTATTAAAAATTTTTGTATCTTGATATTCAGTACCATATTTTTTTGTATCAACACAAATAAATCCATAATCAATATCATAAATTTTTTGCGTTTCATATTCATTCTCTTCATGTATAATGGGAAAGACAACAGCAGAATCATAATATTTACTATAATTTTCAGTTTGATTAAAATAATTCTTTTCTTTTAATAAATCATTTGAAATAAATACTTTACTAGTGAAGTTACTATCTTTTCTAGTTAAAATATTATAAAAGTCACTATTTTTATCAAGACTCAAAGCTTGTTCCTCATTGACTAGCCTTTCAGCCTTTTCATACGTAATTATATCTCTAAATATTGTTGTTAAGGTTAAATTTTCAATATCTATTTCTGAACTATTGTTACTATAAGGAGTACTTAATAATTTAATAGAAACAGAAATTTCAAATTTTTGATTATATTTATAATATAAATAATCTTCAACTAAAAACTTTGAATTAGTTACTATTTTAGATATATTCTTTATAATAGATTTATGAGTTTTATTATACAACAAATCAAATTCTTTTTTCTTCTCATCAAATGAATCAACTTGGTCTATATTAACAAGATATTCTTCATACAAATTTTCGATTTCACTATTAAATAAATGAATATCTCGTATGTTTCTTATACTAATATTTCTTATATTCTTATATAAATCTAAAGTATCATTATTATTATTATTATTATTATTATTTTTGATATCAATATTAGTTTTTTCACTAAGAAAAAATATTAGCAAGATAAGAATAAAAATATTTGTTAGTATAAGTAAATAATTACTTAAATCTTCAAATATACTAAAAATCAAAGAAATAAAACAAATCATTAGTCCTAGATATAGTTTTGGTATGTTTTGAAGTTGTGCAATTATTCTATTAAAAATAGTAACCCCTTTCTTGTGATTGTATCCAATTTTTTTAACTATTATTGTATCCAATTTTTTTTAAATTTAAAATTATACTTTTTCAATTAAAGAACTTTAATGACCAAAACAATGACCATAATACTAATGTATTATTATTTTACTTAAAGTAAATATCTGTAAATATGGTAATTAATCCTATCTATTTCAATTTAACGATTCCTTCTTTTTGAATATTGTGAATTATATCAAACTCATAAAGTCATCTAACTTAGGTTATATTTTAACGAAATAAAACATAGAAAATAAAAATTTGTACAATAATGAATAAAAAAAGAGCCATGCGATAAAGTAATGTAGATAACGCTATAATTGGCTTTTAAAAAGTCTATAAATAAGGTGTTTTTTGTGTCAATTTTTGCATTACAATCATTAGCAGGTGGTTTTTTGGATGAAGATTTACAACATTTCAATAAAAAATTTGATGATTGGTGTATTCAATTTGAGAGTTATGAAGATGCCATGGATATTATGCAAACGCTTGAAAATGAAGAGACCATTGATGTTGTTGAGATAACTCCATTAACCTATCCTAAATATTTTTTTACAAATCTTCAAGGCACTATTTATGCAACACGACAAATTGAAGATAAAATCATTTGTGTCGTAGAACCCGTTATAGGTGCTAATTTTAGGATTGCCATATGTGATCTTAAAACAAAAAATGTGAAAATTACAAAAACGCATTATAAAACCATTCCAAGCATTGAAGGGGCTTTTGCTAACTTTGGTGAACAGTTATAATTTCAATTATACGATAAAAAGCCCTAACGGTTTATTTAAGATTATTGAGTATAATAGTGTTTATAAAAAGTAAGGATTTTAACGTGAAAAAAAGTTCAATGACAGTAAAAACAACACTGCTAATATTTCTGTGTTCTTTGTTGCTAAGTGGTTGTAGCGAAGAAGAAAAAAAATTCGAAAAGAAGAGTAAAGAGTACAGCTATTTTTACCCCGCACAAGAGAACATGGCCGAGATGACCAAACATGAAACGGTTTATATACCAGTCTATTCTCATGTCTATACCTCTGAAGAGAAAAATGAACGAATTGGAATTACACTGAGTATTCGTAATACCGATTTCACTCAAGATATGTGGATAAACAATATCTCTTATTACAATACAGGGGGAGATTTAATTGAAAACTATATTGGGAAAACTCACATTTTAAAACCCATGGCTTCAATTGATTTTGTGGTAGACTTACGTGATATGCGTGGAGGTTCTGGGGCTAATTTTATTGTTGAATGGACAGGTTCAGAAAAACTGTCAACGCCTATTATTCAAGCAGTTATGGTAAATAACTCAGGAAATCGAGCTTTCTCTTTTATTACCAATGGACAGACAATTAAATAAATAAATTTTTAAATAATCATAGAGTAAAACTCTATGATTATTGTTGATCAGTTACCGCAGTTGGAACTTCTTGAACAGGAACAACAGATGTTTGTTCTACAGTTGTTTCAACTGCTGTTTCTATGGTTTTAACTTCAATAGGTGCTTCTTTAACTTCACCTAGAACTTCTGTTTTTTTAACTTCTTCAACTTCAACAGCAGGAGCGGCTGGCGTTGAAACCTCCTGTACTGTTTTTTCTTCTTTCACAGGCTCTTGTACTTTTGGTGTTGATGTTGAATATCTCATTTTATTTTCAAATAATGCCAATGAAACACTGTTATAAAAACCTTGATACCAGATACTGTTATCAATGTTTCCAGAACCTGTCACAGCATATCGTCCTGTTAATGGAACAGGAATCGGTAAAGAGACACCTGCTGCTCCAATTTGTGCCATTTCAGATTTTTTTTCTTGAGTATTAAAGCTTCCAATAGCCGTTATATGTGTTTTGTTTTCACCCACACTTCTAAATGAAATTGACATGGTAATATCTGTAACAGTATCTTCACCTACATTGTACTGACTTCCTTTTGCAGTTAATACACCATCTTCTTTTGTAACAGTTACAATATTAAGATTGGATTGCAAAAGCGTTTTTTTCAGGGCTTCAAAAACATCATCAATGCCATACATCATCTCTCGTGATTTGTAACATGCATTATTATTGGTTGCCAATACAGAAGCAATGGTATCCGCCATTAAAGACGTAGAAGCAAAAACAAATAAAAGGAGTGTATTACGTACTATTTTCAATGACACCATATATCAGTCCTTTTGAACTTGTGGAAGAACACAACTGAATACACCAATATTCGTAACAATGCCATCTTTAAATTTAATGGTAACATTGTTATATTTGTTCACTTTTGTTACTTCATTAAATCCATTTCCTTCATATTTCCAAATCTCTTCATCATTGATTCGTTCTTTATTCGTTGGGTTAATAACTAAAAGTTTTTTTACTTCTTCCTTTGTCATACCTTTTTGAATATCAAAACTCTTATCTGCAATTGGAGTAAAGTTTTGTTGAACTTGTGAACACCCCGTAAATAATAAAAGTAAAATACTCCAAAGCACTGTCAACTCTCTTCTCATTTTATTTCCTTAACTTGATTTTTAATTTAATAATTTTAGTATTTATATTATTCAAGTTTAATTAATTTCATTGTGAAAGTTTCAATCAAGATTAAAGAGATAAAAACATTATAAGAGAAGCAGTAATATATAAATAGAGTAAGCAGCTTTAGCCACTTACCTAACCCATTGGGTATAAAATATCTTTTTGAACCGCTTTTATCTCTTCTAAAACTTCATGACTCAATTCCAAATCAAGCGCAGCAAAAGAGTCTGCTAATTGCTCTTTTTTTCTGGCACCAATGATTGTAGAAGCCACAAAATCATGCTGTTTTGACCATGCAACAGCTAGAGTTACGGGTGAAATATCAAGTTTTTTGGCTATTTGCATATATTTTGTCGTGGCCGCTTTGGTCTTATCATTGACAAATCGATCTGCCATGGCTTGAACTCGTTTGCTTTTGTTTTGCATATAGATAGAAAATCGTGCCCCTTCAGGAAAAAAGTTTCCATTGTATTTTCCCGAAAGTACTCCCCCACCTATAGGAGAGTATGGTAAAAGTGAGATTTGCTCTTTTTTGCACACCGTTGAAAGTTCATCTAAAAATCTTGGATTCAGCAGTGAAAAATTGTTTTGAATCGATTCAAACCTTGAAATACCCAATCGTTTTGAGGTTTCATTGGCTTTAGTTAAACCATAAGCGGAATCATTTGACGTTCCAATGTATCGTACTTTGCCTTCACAAATAAGTGCATCAAATGCTTTTAAAGACTCTTCAATGGGCACAATGGAATCAGGCCAATGCATTTGATAAAGATCAATATAATCGGTTTGAAGCCGTTTAAGAGAGCCTTCAATGGCCCTTTTAATGTGAAAAGCGTCAATGGCGGTTAGACCGTGACGTGTGGGTGGAACAAACCACCCAGAGGCTGCACCTGCAACTTTGGTTGCTAGAATAATTGAGTCTCTGGCTTTGGTTTTTAACCATTGACCAACAATCTCTTCGGTTAATCCACCCAAATTAGAAGTAGGAGGCACAGGATATATCTCTGCAGTATCATAAAAATTGATGCCTCGCTCATACGCCATATCTAAAATTTCAAAGGCTTCTTCTTTGCTTGTTGTTGTTCCAAATGTCATGGTACCTAGGCAAATGTCAGTTACTCTAAGCCCTGTTTTTCCTATGTATTTATATTTCATTGTCATACCTTAAATCATTTATTATTTATAAAAAATCATTTTAACATATAACCGATGAAATAAAAATGCTATTCCATAATACAAATCTCTTTTTTAAACATATGTTTGAGTGTATTATAGGCAACAATCAATACAATCACTGTTACAAAAAGAATGAAAAAATATGAAAAATAGGCATAAAAACTGACTTTTGTTTGCTCATACATCAACATACTTGCCAAGGCAATAGAGGCTAAAGGAAAGGTAAATGCCCACCATGAAATAAAAAACTTAATGTTTAAGAAACTTTTGTACATGAAAATCAAAAGAAGTGTGAAAAACAGTCCCAAGTTAAACAAAATTTGCGCAAACATATCAATTTCGTGGGTCAATTTAAAATATGAAAGCAGACCAATTGAGGGAGGTGCTATTAAAATAAACAGTGTTGGCATAAATTTTTGTGCAAATTGCATATGAAAAATAATTCGGTTTAAAATGATTGCCAACATAATAATCCAAAAGAAAATACCAATAGAAAAATAGTACATTAAAATGGCATTGTCCACAAGCCCTGCCCCACCAATAGGTACAATTAAGTTCCCCACAATAGGAATAAACCAAGCGGGATTAGAGTGTTGAATTTCCAAACTTTTTGTAATCCAATATGAAAGCGTGTAAAACGTAAAAAATGCGTGTAACACCGCCCCTATAATAAACAAATCATACGCAATGGTTTTATTCATGTTTTGCATGAGCATTGAAATCAAAATAAATGAGATAGAAATAGCCGCAAAAAAGTTAATTCGCACGGGATGTGAGAACTCCTCTTTAACTTGTGTTGTGTATTGAAATATTTTTAAAATATATGTAAATAAAATAGCCACAAAAACAGCTACCGTTACATATGTCAATAATTGTCCAATGATACTTGGAAACATTAAAGTCTCATGTGCTTTTCTAAACACCAAAGACAAACCACTTAATCCCATTACGATAGCAAACATCATTACTGGAAAATAATGCAATCTATTAGGAACTTTTTTCAAATTTTCTTCACTCACCCAAAATCCTTTTAAGAGGTTTTACTCTATAATTTTTTATGGCAAAAAATAAAAAAATCACAGATTTGCAAAACCAAAATTTAACATACTTTGAAAATGGATTCACTTATACGCTTTTAAATCTTAAGAAAGATAAGATGGTTCTAGACGTTGCCGTCTACGAAAATGGAGTGTTCATTAAACAAGAAACAAAACCATTTGCACAAATACCGAAAAATTTAAAAACTAAAATCAATCCTTTATAAGCGGAATTCTAGTCTTTCTTTTATTAAAATTTGGTTACATAATATATAAGTTTTACTTATATATTTAGAAAGAAAAAATCTCTTCCTTTTTATTGTGTGCTTCTTTTATTTCTTTTAATCAATAAGTAAACAAAAAATGGTGCGCCAATAAAGGCCGTTACAACACCTATAGGAAGAGTTGAATCCATATTAAGGTTTCGAGCAATCAAATCAGAAAAAACCAAAAAAACTCCACCAAAAAAGAAGACAGGGAAAAAGAGTCTGTCGGCACTTCTTTTATATATCAACTTGATAATATGAGGAATCACTAATCCAATAAATCCAATGGGTCCTACAAAACTGATACTCACGCCCACACTTAAAGAGACCACCACCAATAAAAGCACATTGGTTTTATGAATATTTAACCCTTTTAAAAATGCCGTATCATTGCAAAGAAGCAAGAGTCGTATTTTTGCTTTGTTTGCATAAATAACACCATAAAAAACTATACTGACAAGCATAATAATACAACTGTGTGTAAAACCAACCGTGTCTAAACTTCCTAAAGTAAAACGCACAATAGAATAGTTCTCTTGCAAATTGCTCATATAAAAAACCAACATCAAAGCGGAGGCGTAAAAATAGGATAAAGCAATTCCAATGAGCAAAATAGAGTTGGTTGAAACAGCAATAGAGCTTTTATTGATTTGTTTTGAAATAAAATATAAAATCAGTATGGTGATAATGGAACCCAATACCGAAGAGAATGTCAAATAAACTGCGGGAAAAAAAACAATAGAAACCGCGGTAAAAAGTGTAGTTCCACTTGCAATTCCTAACGTATAGGGAGTGATCAATTCATTTTTAAAGATAATCTGAAAAATCAAACCACTTAAGGCTAAAATTCCACCCACAAAAAAGGCCAACAATACTCTTGAAACTCTTAAATCCCAAAATATCGTATACGTCGTCAAAGAAGTATCAAATATGTCTTTAAAATCTAAACTGATTTCTCCCATAAAAGGAGCCATGCCAATGATAATAAAACTGCTGATATATAAAAATAGTTTCATAAATTTACCACCAAATGTTTGTCCAGTTTTAAAATTGTATCATCGTAATATTTTTTCAGGTTTTCATTGGAAAAAAAAGTATCATGCTCTCCAAAAAACTCTACTCTTCCCTCTTTTAAGAACATTACTTTAAATTTTAACGCATGTGCTAAATCTAAATTATGAGTTATAACTATTTTTTGTTGTAATCGTTTTGAATTAAAAATATCATAAACCTCTTTTAAACGTGTAATATCTAAGTTTGCAGTGAGTTCATCAAATATAGTAATTTTGGCATTGTGCATCATGCTTGACGCCAAAAGTAAAAGTTGTTTTTCCCCTGAACTAAAGGCTTTACAATATCTGTTTTTCAGTTTCTCAAGTTTAAGTAGCGTAATTATCTCTTCAATTTTTACAGGGTTCACCTCTTCGATGGTTGAAAGTTCTAAAAATTCATACAAAGTGATATACTCATCAAAAATCGAGAGTTTAGGTGGAATATAGTTAATGAGTTGAGCTCTTTTAAAATCACTGATTGTATTGATATTTTCACCAAAAAGTTTGACACTTTCATTTTCAATCAAATGAGAAAGCACTTTTGCTAAAGTCGATTTTCCTGCCCCATTTTCACCCAAAATAATTAAGTTTTCATTCTCTTTTAACGAAAAAGATATGTCGTGCAAAATGGTGCTGTTGTAACTATTTATTTCTAACATTTTCTAATATCTTTTTAAAATCTTGCATAAAATAGACCACTCTTTGACTTGGAATGCCGGCATAAGCTTTATCGACCATGTAAATGTTTTTATTTTTTGCAGCACGTATGGGTAAACTCTCCCACGCTTTTATGATGGCTTCTTGCTCTTTGAATTGAGCTTCTAAAAATGGAGCTAAAAGTACAATAATATCAGGGTTCATGTGAATAATTTTTTCACTGTTTACTACAGGTTGTATATGAGAAGTTGAAAAATAGGCATTTTGGTTTCCAGATGCTTGAATGATATCTTCAAAATAGATGTAATTCCCCGCCACATAGATTTGATTGGATAAACTTTTTTTAGGACTGATGACAATCAATATTTTTTGATTATTGACAATGCCTTTTAAAGAGTCCAGTGTGTTGTTTATACCACTTATGAGTTCATCTGCTTTTTGCTCTTTATGAAAAAACAGACCCAAATCTTTAATGGTGTTTTTAATAGAATCCAACGTATTGGTTTTATAAATTTTTGTTTGAATTCCCAAGGCACTTAAATTGCTGTTGAGTTGGTTATCATAATCTTGTCCAATAACAACCGTAGGATGTGCTTGTAAAATTTTTTCTAAAGAAATCGTTGCATAACCACCAATTTTTTTAATCTTTTGTGAGGCTACGGGGAAATCACAAAATTTGGTATTGGCAACCACATTTTGCCCTTCATCCAATGCAAAAACGATTTCATTAATTGAAGGAGTAAGCGTAACAATACGCTCTGCTCCCCAAAGATTTAGACTTATAAAAAGTATAAATAAAAATTTCTTCATATCAGAATGTAGCCTTTAATCCCACATATGCACTTCGTGGTGCTGTTGTATATCCATCAACAGTTTGATAATATTTGTCTGTTATATTATCCAATTTTACATAAGCACTGAGATTGTTGTTGATTTCATAATTAACCACAGCATTCCAAACAGTATATTTTCCTGTTTGTGCCCCTGTTTTATTCGCACCATCATATCTTTTTCCCACATATTCAGCATTGACATTAAAATTAAATCGTGCCAATCCATAATAGTCCAATGAGGTTTTTAATGTTTGATTGGGTCTTCTTGCTAAATATTGGTCATCGGCATTCTGCGCTCTGAGTCTTGTATAATTTAATCCCAACAATACATTAGAGATAACTTCTTTTGAATACTCTACTTCAACCCCTTCAAAATTGGACTCTCCTGTAACATTTGCATAACCAGAACCTTGCCAACCAATTAAATTATCTACTTTTGATTTAAATAACGTCACGCTTAAATCTTTATAACTGAATCCCATGTCAAAACTTTTTGTTGTTTCTGGCTCTAAATCTAAATTTGTCGCGCCCCAAGGATTTAACTGTTGTATGATACTGGGTACGTTATATGCTGTACCGTAATTTGAACTGAAAGATAAATCTTGATTAAAAGCATGTTTTATCCCAACTTTGCCCGTAACTTTGTTATCAAAGTTTTTATATTTGTCAAATCTTATGCTTTGAGTCAATACCGTTTCATCAAAATTATTTGAATTGGTCAAATAGGCATATTTGTTTTCACTTTTTCTTTGATTTTTTGTTGTATCAACTTTTATATAATCTACATCGTCTTTGCTGGAACCTGCTCCCATAAGCAAAAAACCAGCTTCTGTGTACTTGTAGTTGTCATTTAATTCAATATTTTTGGTCTCTCCATTAAACTTTAATACCCCAAATGCAGAACCAATCTCTTCTCGTTCAAATTTACTTAATTCGTACTTCACAGAGAAATTGTGTTGCTTGATTTTTTGTAAATATGCTAAAGAATAGAGTCTTGATTGTATGTCGCTTTTCATGTTGGTATCATTTCCATCAGAGCTGTCATACTCTTTTAAAGCATCAATATCTGTCATATTAAAGTTTAACTTTGCATCTTCATTGATATAATAGTTTGTTTTCAGATTGATTGTTCTATTTTCATAACTGTCATCTTCATAGTTATCAATATCTTTGCCTCGTGGTGCTTTGGTTGTATAGGAGTCTGTTGTTATTTTATTTGCACTGAATATAACATCAAATTTTTCAGTACCATGAGATAAACTCGCACCATATTTCTTTGTATTAAAACTTCCGTACTCTAAATTTGCACTTCCGTGAGTGCCCTTTTCTGCTTTTTTTGTAATGATATTAATCACACCCGCTGCTGCTTCAGAACCCCAAATACCGCTTTGGGCACCTTTAATGATTTCAATTCTTTCTATATTGGTTATCATTAAATGTGCAATATTTGCACCACTTGTGTTTGAAGGATCTTGAAATCGTACTCCATCCACCAATACCAATACTCGGTTATTCGCCATTCCTCTTAAATAAACATTAGAAATGCTTCCAATAGAACCATTGGAATTAAAATCTATTCCTGAAACGCTATTTAACGCTTCAACTACACTGGTATAGTGTCGTTCTTCTATCTCTTCTTTAGTAATAACACTGACATTAGATGTAACGTCTTTGATGGATTGTTCTGATTTCGTAGCACTTGTAACGGTGATGGTTGAAAGTACTCTTTCGTCTGCTTGAGAGTGTGTTGTTGCCAGAAAAAGCGCAGCAACAAAGCTTGTAGTTATTTTTTTATGCATGATTTTATTCCTCTATTTTAAATTGTTTGTTGAATATGTTTTGACGGGTTTTAATTGTGTCGACAATAAGATATCTACGATTTTAGGTACATTGTTTAAGATGCTGTGCATTGAACTTAACAGTGAACTTATTTTTCTGTTAACAGTTGCTGCTAAAATCCCAAAAAATGTAAAGTATTTTCTTGTTTTAGTGGTCATATTTTCCTCCTTTGTAATATTTACGTGCGTATTATAGTAAAAAGATATTAAAAAGTCAGAAGTTAAACGCTATAATGCAAAAAAAAGAGCCATGCCAACAAAGTTTACTGGTTCTATATAGGAATTTCTATTTATGCACAACATCTCAATATTTGGTACAAGTTCAGATGCAGGTAAATCAACTCTTACTTTTGTTATTGCAAAAATTATCCAAGAATCAGGACAGAGCGTTGCCCCCTTTAAAGCACAAAATGTATCAAACAATGCTCATGTTTGTGATGATAAAAGTGAAATTGCCATTGCACAATATTTTCAAGCAGAGGTTTTAGGTATTCCGACAACCTATCACTTAAATCCCATACTGCTTAAATCTGGTCGAGGAAGTTCTGCATCTTTAATTGTGGAAGGAAAAGCAGTAAGCAACAAAGATGTTCGTGAATACTACAGAGATTTAGATCTTTTAAAACCCTCTGTCATGCGCTGTTTTGACTATTTGAATGAGAAATACGATTGTGTTGTGTGTGAGGGTGCGGGAAGTCCTGTTGAACTCAATTTAATGGACAAAGATTTGTCCAATATTTTCATAGCCACACAATACCACACCAAAATTATTTTAGTAGCCGACATTGAAAAAGGGGGCGTTTTTGCCTCTATTTGGGGTGTGTATAATTTGCTTCCAGAAGCTTTGCAAAAAAATGTTATTGGAGTTATTGTCAATAAATTCAGAGGCGATTTAACCCTTTTTGATGAAGGTATTCATATCATAGAAGAGGAGTTTAACATCCCAGTACTGGGAGTATTGCCCTACACTCCTTTTAATTTGGGTTTTGAAGATGGGGCAAGTTTAACAAACTTCATTCAAGAACCCAAAAATAAAAAACTTGATATTGGTGTTATTGCCTACCCTACTATGAGCAACTACAATGACATAGAACCTCTCATTGCCGATGATGAAGTTTTTGTAGAGTTTATCACATCAAATATCTCTTTAGAGAAGTTTGATTTAATTATTTTACCGGGTTCAAAGCTGGTCATCAAAGATTTGCTTTGGCTCAAACAAACAGGTCTTTTCAAACAACTCAAAAAACATAAAAAAGCCATTTATGGTATTTGTGGTGGTTATGAAATGATGTTTCAAACACTCAATGATCTGTATGCTTTAGAGAATGAAACAGCCATTTTAGAAGAGGGTTTTGGTTTTATTGATGATGATATTGTTTTTGAAAAAGAGAAAATTCTTACCAAACAATCCTTTGAACTCTTTAATTGCAGTGTTGAGGGTTTTGAAATTCATCATGGAATTTCACAAAAATACCCTCTTTGTTTTGAAAAAGAGCAGATAAGAGGTTCGTTTATTCATGGAGTTTTTGACAATAACAACTTCAGAACGGCCTATTTTAAACAACTCAATAAACACTATGTGGGGTTTGATTTTTCAGCGTATAAAAACGCTTCTATTAATCGTTTTATTTCTATCATGAAAGCACGTCTTAACATCAAGAAGATATTAGAATCAATTAAGAAGTAATCGAGAACCCAAATAGATAATATAGAAACCATAAAAAAGCACAGCAATGGCAGCGAGTTTGACCATAAGGCTCCTAAAATCGCTTTGTTTAAACAATCCTACAAAAAATCCCAAAGAAAAAAGAGCGGGAATTGTGCTTACTCCAAAGATAAACATGACCAATGCACCTAAATAGACATTTCCTGTACTTGCTGCTGTAATGGCAAAGAAATATACAAAACCACAAGGCAATAAACCATTGAGCATTCCAAGAAGAAAAAAACTGTTTAAACTGTTTGATGTAATGAGTATTTTAAAACTTCTTTGATACCAAGCTTGTTTTGCAACCGTGTGTTCAATGAATGTTAAAAACTTTAGTTTTCCCAAAAGTGAAAGACCAACAAAAAGCATCAAAATACCTGTAAATAAAAGCAAAGAGCCATTGGTTGTTCGACTGAAAGTAACAACTGATCCTAAAAACCCAAACACTGCACCTAAAATGGTGTAAGTTACAACTCTTCCAAACGAATATAAAATATGGGAAAAGGTTTGTTTGCTTTTACTCCAACCACTTTGAACTTTGGTACTTGAATACGCAATTACAATACCACCACACATTCCAACGCAATGTCCAAAGGAGCCTAAAACAGCAATAGTAATAATTGAAAGAAGAGAAATGTTTTCCATTAAAAAAATCCTAAAAAATATTGTTGATGTTAGTATAAAGTTGATTAAAAATGACTAAGATAGTTCGAACCAATTTTTTTATAAAGGTATAAAAACTCAATAAAAAAACTGGTTTGTGAAGCTTGCATATCAAATAATACTGCATTTAGGAGAGAAATACACTATTGGTTGTTGTGTTAAAAGTATAGAGATAATGTGTTAATTTTCTGTTAAGTTATAAAAAGCAATTAAACTGAAAGTTTTAAACTCCTATTGAACTATTTAAAGTATAATACGCGCACTACATTTATAAAGGTTTAGTTTTAAATGAATTTGATTATGTTTGATATGGATGGCACATTAATTAACAGTGGGACGATGATTGCAAATACGATTAATTACGTACGTGTTAATTTAGGTTTTGAAGCATTTGAAAAAAATTATATTTTAGAAAAAGTCAATGACCCAAGTATTAATACTGCCGAATTCTTTTATGGAACAAAACACTTTACCCCCCAACAAACAACACTTTTTGAAGAGTATTACCACAAAAATTGCCTGCTGGAACTTGAAATTTATGAAGGCATTGAAAAACTGTTACAAGAGTTACGAGGGAATTTTAAATTGGCCGTTGCAACCAACGCTTCTTCTGTATTTGCCAATAAAATGCTCAAACACCTTGAATTAAGAGACTATTTCGATTTAGTTTATGGTTACGACAGCGTACAAAAACCAAAACCACACCCGGAAATGGTACATAAAATCATGAATGATATCAAAACCACCAAAGAGAAATCACTTCTCATTGGAGACAGTCACAAAGATATTCAAGCTGCTTTTAATGCAGGAGTTGACTCTATCTTAGTCAATTGGGGGTTTTCAAATCATGAAAAAGATGCCATTGAAAATGTTGAAGAGCTTGAAAAACGTATCTATAAAAAATTTGTAAAATAATACTCAGCTTTTATGGTGTCTGCTTATTTTCTAAGTTACTTCAGAATATAAGCAATGGGAACTTTAATGGTTATATCCTTTTTAACTTTTGGAAAATCCAATGCTGCACTTCTGATGGCTTCAAGTGTTGAATTAATTAAAAAACGATGTCCATCTAAAGCTTCCAGATTTTCAATCTTTCCATTGGTTAAAATCGTAAACATCACAATCACTTTTCCTTGAATGTTTAAATTTCTTGCCCGTTTTGGATATTTGACATTTTTTTGAATCAATTTAACTATTTTTTCTAAATTTTGATCTAAAAAATCATCTTCGTACCGTTTCGAAGTGGCTTTTTTTATGGCTTCTTGTGTCTGCTTAGCTTCTGATTCATTCTCTTTTTTCTTCTCTTTAGGTTTCTCTTTTTTAGGCTCTTTTTTCGGTTTTATTTTTTGGGGTGCTTTGGTTTTTTCAATCACTTTTTTTTCAACCTCTTTGGGTTTAACAATCTCTTTCTTTTCTACTTTTTTAATGGTTTTTTCTTGAGCAATCAAAGAGATGTGATTGAGTGAAATGGTTTTATCTTTATTAATAACTTTGCGCTTAACCACGGCATCAAAACTGAAAAAAAGCACCACAAAAAACAGAGCATATAAAATAAATGTTAAAACAAATGAGTGCGTATACCGTTTTTTTGAACTCATATTTTATTTCTTCGTAATGATTGAAATATTTTCAAAGTTGTTGGTTTTTAAAAGGTCTAAAACATTAACAAAACTCTCAAAACTGGCTTTTTTATCGCAATTAATATAGACTTGTGATTGAACATCAAACTCTTTGATTTTTATGCTCAGTGCTTCAAGCGAAATATGCAATTTGTTTAAAAACAGCGTATTATCTTCTTTGATTGAAATGGTTGTCTCTTTTTTTGCTTTCAGGCTTGTTGCACTGTTTGCTTTTGCCAATGAAACAGGAATATCACCTTTGGCAATAAATGTTGAAGTCAGTAAAACAATGGCTAAAAGAACCAGTAATACATCAATAAAAGGTATTACATTGATGGAATCAAATTTCTTCAATTTCATCAAAACGGCTCTCTATCTCTTCTGCGTATCGTGACAAAATATTGTAAAAAATCATAGATACAATGGCAACTACTAATCCAACAGCCGTGGCTTTAAGTGCCAGTGCCAATGAAGCCATAATTTTTGTGGCTTCTATATCTCCACTTGACATATTAATAAATGTTAACATAATTGCCAATACAGTACCTAAAAGACCAATATAAGGTGAATTTGAAGCAATGGTACCAATAATGGTCAAATGCTTTGTAATGGCCAATTCACAGCTCTTTTTTGTTTTATACACTTTTACATCAATGCTTTTAAAAAATAAAAGCCTCTCTATAAAAAACCAAACTGAGATAAAACTCATAAAAACCAAGAGTGCAATCACTCCATAATCAACCAAATGCTTCAGCAGTTCAATGTCCATACATATCCTTTTAATAGTGAGTTATAATAGATAAAATCTGTTAATTTTTTGTTAAATGGCATTTTTTATTTGATACATATACGATTCACATCCAATAATTGAAGCTCCATATGAAGTGGTAATTTGTGGATATTGTGGTATAAATATTTTGCGACTGATTTCATTTTCAATGGCATGAACTAATCCCTTATTTAATGCTGGTCCGCCATCGAAATAAATCCCCTCTTTAAGCCCCACTCTTTTGACCAATTTTACAATTCTTTTGGCAATAGAGTAATGCACACCACAAACAATATCTTCTACACTATGATTGTTTCCAAGCAAACCTATAATTTCTGATTCTGCAAAAACTGCACACGTACTGTTAATGGAAAGTGGCGTTCCTGTAGCTTGAAAGTGTCTTTCCCCCAATTCATCAATATTGATTTCTAAGTTCATGGCACACGCATCTAAAAATTTACCTGTTCCAGCAGCACAACGGTCATTCATCACAAAATTGGTGACATTACCATCATCGTCTAAAGAGATGGCTTTACTGTCTTGTCCACCAATATTGATGATGGTTTTAACATCGCAATACTCTTTTGCAGCAGCCCTTGCCCCTATGGCATTGGCAGTAATTTCACTGATATTTTCATCAGCTTCTTTAAAGAGTTTTCTTCCATATCCTGTTGCTACGGTATAAACTACATCTTTTTTATCAATATTAAGTTCACTTAAGAGTGCTTCTAAACTCTCTTGGGCATATTTATAAAACATACTTCCACTGGCACTTATTTTATGCCCCACTAAACTTTTGTTTTCATCTGTGATAGCGATTTTTATTGCTGTTGAACCAATATCAATTCCCGCAAAATAGTTCATTTTTGATTTCTCCGTTTCATTTTAAGCGACTCTACAAAAGCTTCAATACGTGTTGAAAGCTGTCCTTGTTGAGAAGGGCTGTAATCACTCTCTAAATATAAAATTGGAATACCTGCTTTTTCCATCGCATCTAACACACTTCTTTGTTCCAATTCATATACCGTACATCCAGCAAAGGCTTGATATATAACACCATCTGCACTGAATGTTTTTACCAAATTTAATATTCTTCGAATTCTGTCATCATTTTTAGTAAATATAGGGCATGTACACGCTTTAAGATATTTATCAGCAAGTGAATCGAGCATATCATTTACAAACCACTCATCAACAGCTACCCTATCATTAAACATTCGGTTTGAACTGCAGGTTTCATCTGCAACAATAATGGCATCTGACTCTTCAATTAAAATAGGCACTTTATAGTTTGGAAAAATAGGAGGTGAACCTGTATAAACAATTCTTGGGCTCATTTTACCTGTTACAGTAATAGACTCATCTGCCCTACTTTGTAACTCTGAAATAAGTTGCTCTACTGCTTCTATCCAGTTGTCTATTTTGTCAAAGAAAAAAGCATTGGTAACCAAAAGCATATCACTTCCTAAAATAGGTACGTTTTTAGACTTTCTAAACTCTGATAACTGATGATATAAAGATTGCACATAGCCCATTTTTTCAATCGATTGTTTGAGCTTTTTTTTGGTCAGTTTTTTGGCTGTTTTTTTTGAAATATCAGCACTGAACTCTCTTATACTTCTTCTGAAATACTCTCGGCTTATTTCACTCTCTTTGGTTCTAGGAAAATCAACGTCAACCACTTCATACCCAAAACTCTCAATCGTAATACCCGCTTTAGTTTTTTGATCACACGTTGTAGGAGAGTATATAAAATGGGGTTTATCACTCATGTTCTTTGATGAAAGGTGCCCTACTGTTGCTTTTATCAACGGACAAGATTTTTGTGGCATCAAATCACTTCCGATTTCATCATCGGTGTAAAAACCATTGCAAAGTCTAATAGGCACAGCATCAAGCGCATAGATAATTTCTGAAGGTATTTGAATACACATCGTACCCACTTTTATTTTATCATCATGCAACGCTTTTTGATGACAATACACCTCTTCAAATAGGTTATAAAAATATCCCATACTTTTAACGGGATGTTTAAATTCATCTTGAAGCGTATTTAAAACTTTTATTGCCTCCATGGCTTTATGTCTGTTTTGTTTCTCTTTGGCTGTTTCAATTTTATGATTAATTTGACGACTCATCTTTTTTCCCTTTAAATTTTTCTATCCCCATTCTTTTTTCAAATCCCACTTTGGTTGATTTGAATGCTTGTAATTTAAAAATATCAAAATGCAACGCATCCTCTTCTGGACAAGCCGCAATACATTTCAAACACAAAATACAATCGTCTCTTAAAATATTGGTGCTTTGAACATCATCAGCAATATCTTTGATTTGCATATCACAAACAGCATAACAATCCCCACACCGAGTACATTTACTTCCATCTTTTTTTAACTGTACAAAAGAAAACTTCGCAAAAATATAGTGCAAAGCACTCATAGGACAAAAAAAACAAAAAAACCGTTTCTTTACAAAACTTCCAACAAAAAAAAGTCCTGCAAAAATAACTCCCAAAGTCGTAAAGAAAAGTGCTGTCTTGGTTGAAAAATCAATTGTCCATTGAGAAAAATCACCACTGAACATAGGACTGATGATTCGAGCTGGGCACATTTGGCAAAAGCTTGCTGACCATTGATTTCCTAATACTCCCACTCCCATCAGAAGTGGAATCACAACAACAACAGCTAAAAATATATATTTGATTTTGGAAAGTTTTTCAAATTGGGGTTGGGTATAGGTCGAAAAACGAACCGACATACTTTTTCTCAAAGAGGTTATCCAATCTTGAAGTGTTCCAAAAGGACATACATATCCGCACCAGGCTTTGTTTAAAAATATAAACCAAAACAAAAAACCTAAAAGCCCTAAAATAACAGCAATAGCTGCTCCTCCTAAAAGAACTTGTGTGGGCATTCCTAATTGATGCTGTAAAGGGATTAAATAACAAGCACCCGCAGCTTGAGAGTTATAAGGACAAGCAAAAATAGGCAAACTTGTTCCCAAAGTAATGGCAAAATATCCTCCATATACGAACAGAATAAAACCAAGCAGTTGAATAACAAACCGCACTTTTTGCAGGTTCATATTATTCACTGCCAATCTTATTTTTTTAAGCATGGCTGACCTCTTTAAAAGGAATCACTCTGTTTTTTCTGAATCGATAAACCACAACCGTTGATAAAATTAACGTAATAAGAATAATCAACAAAGCATAACCATAAGATTTATAATCACTGCTGTTTGGATAAAAAGAAGCAGGATAGGTTAAGATATATTGAGTATTCTCATTTTCATAATGAAGTGTCAGAAGAAGTTCTTGTTTAAATCGTTTATTAAACTCGCTCCAATTAGGGAAATAATCCCTGATAATTTCAAAAGAGACCCTACCCTTTTCATCGGTTTTAAGTTCTTTCATCCAACCCGATTGAAGCTCAACTTTTATCTTTGCATTGGCTAAAGGTTTGCCTTCAAACAAAGCTTTAAACTCTATTTTGCTCCCCATACTGTGTCGATAAAAGAAGCTCTCTTCCTCTTCTGATTTAATACGAATTAAATCAATGATACTTTTATCTTCTACCAACTCTTTTTTTATACTTTCATTATAAATATCCTCACTGCCATGTGATCCATGAAGATATTCAAGCTTAGCTACTTTATAAAAAGTGGTGGCATCTTTTTTTTGAATATCAATTGCAAACAGATTGTAATATCCATTATTTGGCACTTCAAAACGGTATGAGATTTGACCCATTTTAGTGTTTTCTTTTAAGGGATTTTCTTTTTGATTCAAATCAAAATAAAAGTTTTCTATTTTATTTGATTTGTATATTTGATTATCAGACAAATCTCCATATACAAGCCATACTTCTTTTGTAGGAATCTCTTTTGAAGGTTTACCTCCCCCCATCATATGCCCCATACTTCTCTTTTCTTTTAAAGCTGGGTTGGAAAATGAAAAGTAGAAAGGTTCTTTTTCATCTGTTTTTACAGTTTTATTTTTTTGTTGTTGAGGAGCATTAAAATCTTCAAGTGCTGCTTGAATTGCTTGTTCAAAATTGACTATTTCACCACCATATTTTTTTGAAAATATAAAAGCCTCTTTTTTTGAAGCAAAAGCATATTTACTTTTCATGCTCATTGTCCCTTTTTTTGAACTTCCTACAACATAAAAAGCATCTTTAGCATCAATAAAAGTTAAACTGGTAACATCAACAACTTTGATATCACTCAATGGCAAATTCTTGACTTTGTAATCATCGACTAAACAGTGTAAAGAACAATATTGTCTGACCTTACCATCAGACACCGCACTGTGATTTGTTTTAAAAACCATTGGCAAATTCATACCACAAGCAGCACCACTGGCTTTATCTTTGCCTGTTTGTAAAAGAATAACTTTCTCTTTAGGAACAGTTTGAAACATTTCAGCTGTACCACTCTTACCATGGGCATGACCAGACATTTTGGCTCCATATTTAGCAAAAACATAACCCGTATATATATTGACACCCAAATAAAAGAAAATCACCAATGAAGCAAAAATATAACCCAAAAATTTTCTTACTTTTGAAGCCTCAATCAATTTTATACGTTTGTATAAAAGAATAAATGCCCAAACAATTCCTATCCACTTAAACAGTCCAAAATAAGAGAGCCAACCATCACCTCGTTTTGCTAAAGCATCCACATGTATGCTAAAACCAAAAGCTTGTGCAAAACCCTCAATAATATTAGGATAGGTTCGAATAAAAAATGACTCTAAAGTATGTCCTAAGGATGCCATAATAAAAAGTGGAATTAACGCTACGCCTAAAGTTGTAAAAATCATTTTAAAATCTTTTTTTA
Organism: Marinarcus sediminis (SeqCode); assembly: GCF_048571275.1. Lineage (GTDB taxonomy): Bacteria > Campylobacterota > Campylobacteria > Campylobacterales > Arcobacteraceae > Marinarcus > Marinarcus sediminis. Next base: position 2,029,044 of record NZ_CP182357.1, on the reverse strand, counting down.
ATACCTTAGAGGAGAGATAAAATCCAAAAAAAGCAAAAAAAAGTGTTAAAACCAGTGCATAAACAAATGCAAAACCACCTGCAAACTCACTCATATTTAAAAAAGTAGCCGTTTTATTCCAAATAAGTTCATTGGCAATATTGCTTCTATTTAAACCATGTGCAAATCCCATTGATATAGGAATACAAGCCAGTATTAAAATATAGGTCCATACCTCAGCATTGAGTATTTTAAGTTTGCTGTTCAACTGTTCAGCTGGTTTGGTGACTTTGAATTTTACGGCTTCACACGCTGAGGCACACTCCATACAAAGGGTACAATCATCCGTTTGATTTTTCTTAGCAAACGTAAAAGGTTTTAAATCATAAGGACAAGCAGAAGCACATTCAAAAGTTTTACACTCTTTACACTCACTGGTATAAGTTTCAAGTTTCGTACATGAAATTTTATCGTATGCTCGTGTCAGTGTACCAATGGGACAAATATATTTACAGTAACTCATATCTTTATAGAGATAATACAGAACAAATGCCACAAGTGTCATACCAGCAAACATCGCCGCTGTGTTAAAAGGTGATCTCCAGAAAGCGTCAAAAGTATAGGTAACAAACCACCAGCCAAGCACCAAAAGAGTTATACCAATATATCTGTTTTGTAGCCATGTGGGCATGGTTCTCTTTAGACCCAATTTAGTGATATATTTACCTAGAAATCCATGGGGACAAATACCACAAAAGATTCGACCAAAGGTAGGCAGAGTTATCAACATAAAAAAAGACCAAAACACTCCCCAAAAAACTGCGTTGGTAAAGATATTCTCTTTTGTTGGATATAAAAATCCATAAAAAATGGCATAAAAGAAGATCAATGCCACTGCCACTCGTAATACCATTAGAAATTTACGGTTTTTAAACATAAACCCCAATATTGGTCTGCCTAAAATATCGTTTCTGTCTCTTTTAACAAAATTAACCATTTTCCCCTCTTTTAAAGTGATACTTGACCACTAATAACTAAAATACCTACGACGATTAATAACATTGAAGCAAACAGTTCAATGTAGCGTGTATACTTTTTAAACTCTTCTAATAACCCACGAATCACACTTGAAAGAAAAAAACCATAAAAGAAAAAAGGCACCATCACCGCACCAAAACCAAATGCCATACCCATAAACATGGCATTTGAAACAGTACCACTGTTGGCACTTAAACCAATGAGCGTTAAAATAGGCAAACAAGGATTAAACGAAATCAAAGCGCCCATACCAAATAGTCCAAAGAAACTTTTTTGATTTTTTTGTGTCAAATGTGCAGTTCTACAGTTTTGACTCTTTTTAGATTTTATGTGATACAGCATTGCTATTCCCATGCTCATAGTAAACACTCCAAGTATGGTTTGAAAAATGGTTTTATCATTAAGAAGTGTTTTAATAAGAGCTGAACTGCTTAATGCCATCATAGCAATGAGGGTGTACGAAAAAACTCTACCTAAACTAAATGGCAACATCACATAAAAGGATTGCCGTAGATGGGTAGAATTTTTCACAAGCAAGGGTGTAAGAAACGGCATACAAGAGAACATGCATGCCGTACTTCCATACGATAACCCCATAATAAAAAGAGAAAAAATCGTTACAGATTGCACGTAATTTTCTTAGAACTTCACAGATAACCCAGCAGTAAAGGTTCTTCCTTGATTCACGGTAATAGATAAATCTTCACCATCAAATACACCATCATCATTTCTATCACCACTGGCTCTTGCTGTATTAAAATATTGATTATCAAAAAGGTTATCTACTCGTGCGAAAAATGAATAGTCAATTCTTTTGTTTTTTATTTTATACTCAGCCAACAGGTTAACGGCTTCTTGTCCCTCAATTTTTAATCGATTTAAATCATCGGCATAATAACTTGATTTTTTGACATACTCAGTTTGAAGCTTGAAAGCTGAAGTTGCTTGATAATCCAAGATAAAATTCAATGCATGCTTTGACGTTCTTGGAATTCTGTTTCCAGTAACATCAAAATAGCTTAAATTCGTAGCATTAGGATTCCCATCTAAATCGATTGCCAAATTATGATAACTTGTATATTTTGCATCTAAATAGGTATACGCCATATTATATGAAAGCGTGTCTGTTATCTTTGAATTAATTGCCAATTCAAGACCTTGATGCTTAGCTCCACCAATATTGTCCCACATATCATTAGCAGTACTGCTTGAACCACCATAATTACCTGAAGATTTCATGATAAAATCTTTTCTGTCAATTCTAAAGAGTGCCGCCTCATAATTGATATTTCCTACTTCCCCTCGTGATCCAATTTCATAATTATAAGACTTTTCAGGCTTCAAATCTGGATTATTTTGAGTATATCCCCATGCACTTGTATCCCCTGCAAAAAGTTGAGAAACAGTGGGTGCTCTAAAACCAGTAGAATAATTTACATAAAGACTGTTTTTATCATCTACGTTATAATTACTTCCCAATCTGTATGAATAGATATTAAACTCTTTATCCAATGAGGTTGCACTCGAGTCCATATAATCCAATTGAATATTATCAAATCGTAAATTGGCTGTTCCTGTTAAATTTTGGCTAAAGGCTTGCTTATACTCTCCATAAAGAGCACTGACTTTTTCTGTAGTAGTATCATTACTTTTTTCATCACCTGCTTTAAAATAATCAGCTGTTGTTACAGGACCTGGAAACGTTCTTAATGCTTGATTAACTTTATAAACCACTTTATTTTTATACTCATTGTCTCTTAAATCCAATCCAACAAGTGTAGCAAAACTATTTGATGAAGTTCTTAATTCACTTTTAATACCTCGTTGAACTTGTTCATACATGTTATCATATACATAATCATTATCATTGTAAGAAGGTTGTAGAACATAACTTCCATCTCTTGTTTGTGGGCTAGACCAAAAAGTGGTATCATCCGTATAAATATATGCATTGACAAGCAAGTTTGTATTAGGAGTAAAATCTTTTGAATATGTTAAGAAAAGTTTTAATAAATCTACATTGTATTTTCTTGTATAATCACGGCTCTCTTGATCATTGGTATAAATACTCTTTGGATTATTAAGTGCTTCAGTTAATCCACCTACAGTCCCATGTGAATCTTTTGCTCTTTCTGAATACTCTGTTCCGAATGTAATATCAGAGCTGTCATCAATGTAATATTGTAATTTTCCATCAAAATATTTTGCTGTATAACCAGAATCTTCATGGTACCCATCGGCTTTTCGTTCACTTCCTTGAATATGAAAACTCAAATTATCATTCGCATATCCTGTTCTGGCTAAAAGTTTTTGATACCCAAAACTTCCTCTTTCCACTGCGGCAAAATTGTTATTGTATTTTGCTCCTTTTTTTGTGGTAATAATAACTGCACCACTTAACGCATCATCACCAAAGAGATAACTTGCACCCCCTTTTAACACTTTAATTGACTCAATATTATCAAGGTCAATATTCACAGCACCAGTTCGTTCAAATACTGGAACACCATCAATTACTATAGCAACACCGGGTTTTTCTCCCATATACATTTGATTTTCAACACCACGAATATGGATTTTTAAAGAGTCTCCTGTTTTTACTTCTGTTGTAATTCCTGGAATAGATTGTAAAACTTGCTGAATATTCTCAACATGTGAATCATCTACTTTTTCACCATTAATTGTAGAAGTACTCGAAACTTCTGTTCTTTTATTTGAAAATCTGTCATCAATCGTTGAAGATTCTACACTTATTGTGTCTAAAGTTTCAATATTGTTTGCATACGATAATGAACTTAGTAACAAAGATGACAATATAATACTCGATTTTCTCATTAACTCCCCCTGTTAATTTTGAAATGAGTATAAATAATGTGTGTTAAGTATCTGTTAAATATCTGTTACCAATTTGTTACATATTTAATTTAATGTTTATTTAAGTATATTATTAAGATTTAAGTAGAATGTCGTTCCTGCTTTATTGGAATCAATTTTTATTTCAATGGCATGTTTATCGCAAAACTCTTTTACAATATTTAAACCTAAGCCAAACCCTTTTTTTGAAGAGTCTTCTTGATAATATTGTTCAAATATCATTAAAATATTTTTAGTATCAATGGGTTTGCCACTGTTATAAATACCCAAAATAGAGTTTTTAAACTCTATTTTAATCAAGCCCTTATCATCATTATATTTAATGGCATTAGATAAAAGATTATCAATAACTTTTTGGAAACCATTTTTATCGCTGTATAACACAATATCCGAGAGGTTTTTTTCAATTTGGATATCTTTTTTAATGTCTTCAAATTTTTCGATTGAGTGTTCAATGATTTCATCTAACATAAATCTTTGTTTATCAATTTTATCAATCTCTTTTTTGATTTCATACTCCATTTGGTTATAGAGTTTTAACAGTTCATTAGTGGCTTGTTTGATACGTAAGAGTCGTTTGATATTTTTTTCATCTTTGATGTTTCTTTCAAGCATTTGAACATTTGCTTGTATGGTAGATGCAGGAATATTGAGCTCATGCAGGGTCTCTTTAATTGTTTTTTGCAAGTTCTCATCACTTTTAAAAAGAGGTTCTAAAAGTGGTTTACTTAAAAAACTGTTGAGAAAAATGGCCAAAATAATCAAAAAACTGGTAATTAGCATAAAATTCTCTTTATTGAAACCAAAAATATTGACCAAATAGTAATTGGTTACTAAAATCAGTATCACAATAAAAGCAATTAAAATAGAATTTGAAATAAGAAAATTTCTTCTTTTAGAACTCAATTTTGTATCCTATACCTTTGACATTCACAATGCTGTCTTTACCAATAATTTTTTTCAAGTTATTGATATAGACCCGAATAGAGCCCTCACTGTACTCTTCTGAAGTACTCCAAAGTTTAGAAACAATCATATCTTTTGTGACAATTGAGTGTCGATTTTCCAAACAGAGTTCAAAAAGTTGTACCACTTTTACAGGGGCATTTAAGTCAAGATTATCTTTAAAAATTCTTTGAGTACTTGGATTAAAAAGTATATTATTCTCTAAAACAACAATATCGGTTGTTTTCCCTGCACGTTTAAGCAGTGATTTTATTCTTAAAATCAATTCTTCTAAATCAATAGGCTTAGTTAAAAAATCATCTGCTCCGTTAACAAACCCTTGTTTTAAAGTCTCTTTGTCTTTGTAAGAGGTTAAGAAAATAGCAGGTGTTTCATCATTAATGGTTCGTAACGATTTTAAAAAATCCAAGCCGCTTAACTTTGGAACATTAATATCCAGAAGATACAGATCGTAATTATTTTCATAATTTTTATCTAAAGCTTCCTCTCCATCATAAGCAATATCAACAATAAAACCCTCTTCACTCAAAAAGTCTTCTATACTTTGAGCAAACAGTTCATCATCTTCAAGTAGTAATATTTTCAATAACTTCACCTTTAAAAAAGATAATTGTATCCAATGAAGACTTAAGTACATTTGTAACATTTTTTATACTATAATTAAACAGATTAACAAAAAAGGTTTTTAATGTTAAAAAAAGTGCTCTTTCCTGCCCTATTCTTGGTGTTGGCTTATTTCATAATGGCCAATGAAAATGCAAAAATCATCATTGCTGGGATTGCCATATTTTTAGTTGGTATGTATTTTATGGAAGAGGGTTTCAAACTTTTTTCAGGAAGTACCTTGGAGAGTGTTTTGGAAAACTTTACCAATACTTTGCCCAAAGCGATTACAACAGGAGCCATAGCAACATCCATTGTGCAAAGTTCTTCCTTAACCAGTGTGATTATGATCTCATTTTTGAGCGCAGGACTTATTGGTCTTCATGATGCTATTGGAGTCATTTTTGGTGCAAATTTAGGAAGTACAACGACGACTTGGCTGGTCTCTTACTTTGGATTAAAGATTAACATTGCTTATTATGCTATGCCCATGCTGATTCTTGGTGTAACATTGAGGTTTTCAGCCAACTTAAAATACCAAGGTATTGGGAATGTCCTTTTAGGTTTGGGATTTATCTTTTTGGGTATTTCTTACATGATGAATGGATTTGACACACTTAAAAGTACCATCGATTTAGCAAAATATTCGATGGACGGATTTATAGGTGTTTTGGTCTACATCTTAATAGGTGCCATTGCAACCATTATTATTCAATCCAGTGCTGCTACCATGGCGATTGTTATTGCAGCATTAGTCAGTCATCAAATTATTTATGAAAATGCACTGGCAATTTCTATTGGAGCAAATATAGGAACAACTATTACCGCCATCATCGGTTCCCTTGCATCCAATGAAAATGGCAAAAGATTGGCCGTTGCACATTTTATCTTTAACGCAATAACTGCCCTATTTGCTTTTATTTTTATCTATCAAATTGCAAAAATAGTGGAACTGATTGCTTCCATGTCTGGTGTTGCAGATGATAACTATGTCATAAAACTTGCTATTTTTCACACATTATTTAACATCATAGGAATCATTCTTGTTGCCCCATTTACCAATAAAATTGTCAATTTTTTAGAAAAACTTTTTATTCCAAAATTCAAAGCAAAAAGCAAACCTATTTACTTAAATGATGCCGTAATTGAAATACCAAAAACGGCTATTTTAAGTATCCGAAAAGAGATCATGAACCTCTATTTACAATCGCTTCAAGCCATTTCTCATGCAATGAATCTTCATCGAGAAGAGATATTTTCAGACAAAAACATTCACGATGTCATCCAGAAATCAAAAACAAAAATTGAGACCAACATTGATAAAATATATAAAGAAAATCTCAAACTTTTATATGGAGAAATCATTCGATTTGCAACACTATCACAACAAAACATGAATGAAGCCGATACCATTCTTGTAGGAAAACTCAAAACGGCATCAAGAAAAATCATCAACTCCGTTAAAGACAGTAAAGAGTTGCAAAAAAACATCAACTTTTATTCAAAAAGTAAAAATGAATACATAAAAGAGGAGTATGATGCCATAAGAGAAGAGATTGCATCAACCATCAGAGAAGTAGAATATCTCAGACAAAATCATTTAAATGATGTAGACAGAGTCTCAAGAATTGAAGCATTAAAAAAACGATTGGTTACTCTGGATTTAAGTAAAAATGGCAAAATAGATGAACTTATCAGAAATAAAAAAATTGATACGAGTATGGCAACGTCATTAATGAATGACTCTGCCTTTGTTTTTGATATTTGTAAAAGACTTATTGCTGTTACAACTGTGTTATGGGTAGAAGATGAAATGTTAATACAATTAGGAGAAACTGAAAATGAAGATTAAAAAACTCATCGAAAAAATCAATGACTTTTTTGAATTTACAAAAAAAAGAAAAACCAAAAAACTCAATGAGTTGATTGAAAAACTTAAAGAGAAAAAGAATAAACTCAAACATAAACTTGAAAAAGAAGATTTAAAAAAAGACAAAAGAGAACTTTTAGAAAATGAGTTGGCTGTTGTTACTACACTTATTTCAAAGGCCAAGAAGGAGTTATAATCTCTTTCTAATGGAAATCCCCGAAGTTTTGTCTTAACGCCTCATAGGCTATAATTGAGACAGAATTTGCCATGTTCAAACTTCGAGCGTTGTTTGTCATAGGAATAGTAATGCACCCTTGGGTATTTTTAGCCAATAATTGCTCTGGCAAGCCTGCATCTTCTCGTCCAAAGTAGAAAAAATCTCCTACTTCATATTTGGCATCAAAGTAGTTTTGGTTGGTTTTGGTTGTTGCGAAAAAGTGTCTTGAAGTAAAAGGGTTCTTACTCCAAAACTCTTCAATATTTTCATACTCTCGCACATCTAACTCAAACCAATAATCAAGCCCTGCTCTTCTGACTTCTTTTTCAGTGATTTCACCAAATCCATAGGGTTTAATTAAATGCAATGTGCAATTTAACGCAAAAGCCAATCGTCCAATCGTTCCCACATTTCCAGGAATTCTGGGTTCTAATAAAACAATATTAAACATTACAAAATAACCGTTTTATTGCCAAAAACAAAAACTCTGTCCTCTAAAACATGTTGCAAGGCATTGGATAAAACCACTTTTTCAACGTTTCTTCCCGCTCGTCTCATGTCTTGCCATGAAAAAGTGTGATCCACTCGTACGACATCTTGTGCAATGATTGGACCTTCATCCAAATCATCCGTCACATAGTGTGCAGTCGCCCCAATAATCTTAACACCTCTGTGATAAGCTTGTTTATACGGATTTGCACCAATAAATGCGGGTAAAAAGGAGTGGTGAATATTTAACACTTTTTTAGGAAAAGATTGGACAAATTTAGGGGTCAATATTCTCATATATTTTGCCAAAACAATCAATTCAGGATTGTACTCTTTGATTTTTTCAATAATCAAATCTTCATGCTCTTCTCGGCTGATGTCATCTGCACTGATACAGTGAAATGGAATATCAAACTTTTCAACCAAATCTTTGAGATATTCATGGTTAGCAATTACCGCTTTAATATTAGCATTTAACTCGCCATCAAGATACCGAATTAACAAATCTCCCAATACATGAGACTCTTTTGTAGCGAGTAAAACAATATCTTTTTTCTCTTTAGTTGTAAGATTGATTGTTGATTCAGGAGGAAGAACTTCTTTAAGCTCTTTAAGCAGTATCTCTTTATTTAAAACGCCCGAAATGACACTTCTCATAAAGAATTTTTTTGTTTCATCATCAACATACTCAGCATTTTGCTCAATATTAAGATTATTGGCAAAAAGCACTTTTGATACATTATAGACCAAGCCTTTTGCATCTGTAGTGTCAATTAATAGTATGTACTCTTTCATCGTGTTCCTATAAATGGTATTGTTCCAAAATAATTTTTTGAAATAATACCATTAAATAGTTTAATAACTAAAATTTACACCATTTCTGATAGTTCTAGTTTATACGCTTCTAAATTAAAATCTTTTATTCTTGATACACCCGTTTCAACTGCAGCAAGGGCAACAGCACTTGAAACATCAATGATAAGCCTTTTATCAAAAGGTTTAGGAATAATATAATTTTTACCAAAAACAATACCTTCACCAAAAATATCTTTAACTTCTTGGGTCAACTCTTTTTTGGCCAAATTTGCAATAGCATAAGCCGCTGCTTTTTTCATCTCCATATTAATGGCGGTTGCTCTCACATCCAATGCACCTCTAAAAATAAAAGGGAAACCAAGAACATTGTTTACTTGATTATTAAAATCACTTCTTCCTGTTCCTACAATCGCTTCTGGCTTAACCGATAACACTTCTTCAGGGAAAAGTTCAGGTGTTGGATTTGATAAAGCAAACACAATTGGTTCTTCACACATCAATGCTACATGCTCTTTGGTAAATGTACCAGGTTTTGAAAGTCCTAAAACCATATCTGCACCAGTAAACGCTTCTTCTTTGGTCATTGCTTTTGGTGATGAGAACTCTTTTTTATACTCATTTAAGTCGGTTCTTTCATCATGAACAACCCCTTTTGAGTCAATCATAATAATATTTTTAACACCCAAACTTTTATACATTCTTGAGCAAGAAATTGCAGCAGCTCCCGCACCGACAACAACAATTTTAACATCTTCAAGTTTTTTATTCATAATTTCACACGCATTGATTAACCCAGCACTACTGATAATCGCCGTTCCATGTTGGTCATCGTGCATAACTGGAATGTCCAACTCTTCAATAAGTCGTCTCTCTATTTCAAAACAGCTTGGTGCAGAAATATCTTCAAGGTTTATTCCTCCAAATGTAGGCGCAATCGCTTTTACGATGGCACAAAATTTATCCACATCTTTTTCATCTACTTCAATATCAAATGAATCAATGGCTGAAAATCTCTTAAATAAAATGGCTTTCCCCTCCATAACTGGTTTTGAAGCCAATGCACCAATATCCCCTAATCCAAGTACAGCAGTACCATTTGAAATAACTGCAACTAAATTACTTTTTGATGTATATCTGAACGCATTTTCAGGATCTGCTTGAATCTCTAAACAAGGATTCGCAACACCAGGCGTATATGCCAATGCCAAATCTCTTTGTGAAGTAAAAGGTACGGTTGATTCAACACATAATTTCCCTGCTCTTGGAAACTCATGATAGGCCAAACTCTCTTCTTTTGTAACAACCACGCTATTTGTAACAATAATACTCAAAATATCCCCTTTTTAAAAAAATTTACAAATATTATCTGAAATAAATTTAATCTATTGTAAGATTTAGTCTTTTTCTTAAAATTACACTATTTATACATATTTTATACATATTAATTACATATAAATGTAAGATTAATGTAATTTTCTCTTTCTGCATAAAACCATACCAAACTGCTATAAAAATAATCTCTTATTGTTCATAAACAACTAAGAAGCACAAACATTTATATTTGAACAATTTTTTATCTGAATTAAACAGATATAGACTATTGTATAAGTTTTAATACAATTATTGATATCAATACCATAATTTTATAAAAGAAGATATACCTATATTTATAAGGGTATGGAAGTTATTTATAGTCCCATTAATGACATACAATATGTTTTAAATCATATCAGTTTATTTTCTGAGATACAACAGCTATTTTATGACGGAAATAGCTGCAAAACGTCCACAATTTTTATCCAATCTGTATGAAAAATAATTTTTATTTGAACATTTAGTACAGACAGTTGAAATTTCAATTCTCCCTATTTTCATCTTTTCAAGAAGCATTTTATTGATTCCTTGTAAATCAATATGTCGATGATTGACAAATTTATCAGAAAAAGAGTTTTTAACAATCAAAGCCAATTCAGAACTCACTTCATAACAACATTTTTGTATAGAAGGTCCTAAAATAGCTTCAATATCTTTGGATTTACACCCATATTGTTCCATCATTTTTTCAACAGTAATTTGAGCTATTTTTAAAAAAGTAGAGTTTCTTCCCGCATGAACAACAGCAATAACTCCTTTTACTTCATCTTTTAATAAAATCGGTATACAATCAGCCACCATAACCATAAGAGCAATATTGGGTTCATTGGTAATAAGTGCATCGCAATCTTTTGTTAATAAAGGTGAATCTTTGGTAATAATTTCAACATTATTGCCATGTGTTTGTTCCATGTAATGCATAGAAGAGAGATCAATGCCATAGGTTTGTGCTAATGCTTGTCTGTTTTTTTCGACACTGGCATGGTCAGTAGTTACATGAAAGGCAATATTGCCATCGTCTTTTGTGGTAAAAAATTGTTTTATCTTCATTTTTTGATTATACCAAATTATCTTAAATAAAAGTTCTTGTATAATCATTGAAAAAATTAAAAGGTTTGGCATGAACAGATTTGATATAGCATCAAAAAATTGGGATCAAAAGCCGTTAAGCATTCTTATTGCAAAATCAACGGCTCAAGAGATTCAAAACCAAATTGATCTTACACACATGGACATTTTAGATTATGGTTGCGGTACAGGACTTTTGGGTTTTGCTCTTTCTGATAATGCGCACTCACTCTTAGGTATGGATGACAGCAAAGGTATGGTTGAAGTGTTTAATCAAAAAGCCCAAGAGTGTGGCTTTGAGAATGTCAAAGCCATACAACATAACATCAATGATCAATCGTTACCTAAAAAAGCTTTTGATATGATTGTAATCAGCATGGCCTTACATCATATTAAAGAGATTAACTCTTTTTTCAAACAATGCCAACAAGCCCTCAAACCAAATGGCTATTTATGTATTTCAGACTTAGATAAAGAAGATGGAACATTTCATGCTAAGCACAATAACGATGGCGTCGAGCACTTTGGTTTTTCAGAAGATGAAATAAAGAGTTTATATCAAGAAAATGGATTTGAACTCATCTGTTTAAAACCCATTTGCACCGTCGAAAGAGAGATACGCAACTACCCTATTTTCTTATCTATTGGCAAAATTTAGAACCTATTTAAAATAGTTTAGCTAAAATAAACAGTGAATTAAAAGGTAAAATATGAACAATAAACAGATAAAATTTGCAATCTTTGGTGACCCAGTTGAACACTCAAAATCCCCACAAATGCACAATAATGGCTTTAAAAGCATTCATTTAAATGCTCTTTATGAAAAGTATCATCTTCTTGATGGCAAAACACTCAAAACCATTTTTTTAAAGCAAGAGTACAAAGGGGCTAATATCACCGTACCGCATAAAGAAGAGGCGTTCAAACAAGCCGATGAAGTCATAGGTTTGGCAAAAAAAATCGGTGCAGTTAATACTTATGTTAAAAAGAATAATAAAATATTGGCATACAATACCGATGCACCAGGATTTCTTAAAGCCATTGAGAGCTTTGGGGAAATCAACAGTGTCCTTATTTTAGGGGCGGGAGGAACAGCAAAAGCACTTGCCGTTGCTTTGATGGAACAACATAAAGAGGTCACTGTTTTAAACCGCAGTGAAAATCGCCTTGATTTTTTCAGACAATTAGGTTGCAAAACATACTCTTGGGACAATTTCGAACTAAAATCATACGATTTGGTTGTAAACTCCACAAGTGCAGGTTTAAAAGATAGCAGTTATCCTGTTGATAAAGTGTTACTCAAAGAGATATTCCAACATGCAAAATATGCCTTTGATTGTATCTACGGGAAAACCACACCTTTTCAAGCCTTGGCAAAAGAGAGTCACTTAAAACTCAAAGATGGTGAAGATATGCTTCTGTATCAAGGTGTTCTTGCCTTTGAATACTTTACAGATACCATCTGCAATGACCAAACCATTGAAGCCATGAGAAAAGGATTAAAAGCAAACCAATAAATTGGTATGCTTTTAAAAAATTGCTGTTGACTTTTTATTAACTCTGCTGTGTTATACTTCGCGCGTTTTATATTAAAAAACTTTTAAATAGATACCAATAATTCAAAGGAAATGGATGAAACAGATAAAAAAAATATCAGATTATGCTATGGTGGGTGGACTTGGCGCTCTATTGGTCACTGGACTCGTAGGGTGTGGAGACAGTTCAAATAACAAACAAGACCAAAATGGTGTCTTTAACGCTGCTTCTCAAGTACAAGGTGCATTTGTTATTATAGAAGAGTCTGCCGATGGGAAATATGCCATTGCGGATGAATTCCCAGCGAATAAAACAACCATTGTGTTAAGAAAAGCAGATGGAACAGAAAAAATTCTTTCTCAAACAGAAATTGATGCTTTGGTCAAAGAAGAATCCCTTAAAATTGACAATGGAACGTCTGCCCTGACCAATCCAGAACTCTCAACAGGTGGAATGGGATTAGGAGGAGTACTGCTCTCTTCAATTGCAGGGGCAATGATTGGTTCATGGATTGGAAACAAACTCTTTAACAATCAAAATTTTCAAAACCAACGACAGACCAACTATAAATCACCGCAGACTTACTCTAAAAGTGTAAACTCATTTAGTAAAGCAAGCACTCCCACTAAAAAAAGTGGTTTTTTTGGAAGTAAAAGCACGAAATCCACATCATCTGGCTTTTTTGGAAATAAAAGCAGTGGTTTTAGATCGTTTGGTGGATAAATGAAACTTCAACAATTAAAACCACTGACCACAAAATATTTAGAATCGATTGGCTTTGTTTGGCATACTGACCATGATAACAGCTCTTATTATATTTCCAATGAAATCGTTGAAATATCACAAGAAGAAGCACGCGCATATTATGATGCAGCCAATGAATTGTATGATATGTTTTGTGATGCAGGAGAGTATGTGATACAAAATCAACTCTTCCATGAACTCAATATACCGTTTAATTTGGTTGATATGGTTAAAAAGTCTTGGGAAGATGATGTCCATTGGCATCTTTATGGGCGATTTGATTTTGCAGGTGGAATTGATGGACACCCCATTAAACTCATTGAATTTAATGCCGACACTCCTACCTCACTCTTTGAAACTGCCATTATTCAATGGGCAATGTTAAAATATAACCACTTAGATGAAGCGAGTCAATTTAACAATATCTACGAATCATTGATTGATAATTTTAAACGCATCATCACATTGGATTCCAACATTGAAAAATTCGAAGAGTATTATCAAGATTTGGGTTGGAAAATACTCTTTTCTTCAATTTCTGGAAGCAGTGAAGATGAACAGACCACAAAACTTCTTCAACACATTGCCTCAGAAGCTGGTTTTCATACCGACTTTGAATTTATTGAGAATGTCCATTTCAGCGATGAGGGTATTTTTAAAAAGAGTGAAAATTTTGAATTTTGGTTTAAACTTATTCCTTGGGAAGATATTGGCATAGAAGAGAGTGAACTGGCACTGATTTTAACCGATATTATCAAAGATAAAAAAGCCATTATATTTAACCCTGCATATACACTTCTGTTTCAAAGTAAAGGCTTCATGAAAATATTATGGGACTTATATCCGAACCACCCTCTTCTTTTAGAGACCTCTTTTGAACCTTTAATAGAAAAAAAGCAAGTTGAAAAAAAATGTTTTGGAAGAGAAGGTGCCAATATAAAAATTATCGATGAGAAGGGAAGAGTTGAAGAAGAGACTTCAGGTGAGTATACAAATCACAAATCTATTTTCCAAGAGTACGTTGAATTTCCACAAGACAATGAAGGAAAATCATACCAAGCCGGTGTTTTTTATGCCTATGAAGCGTGTGGATTGGGATTTAGAAAAGGTGGTAAAATCTTAGATAACTGCTCAAAATTTGTAGGACATATTATCCAATAAACTTCAGCAATTATACGTGTTGATATATCTTTGCATCGCAGATAAATCAACACGTTCATCCAGTTGCAATGCTAAATCCATCAAATAGATATCTTTAATGTTAAATTGCTCCAATTTAACAAAATCTTTTTGTGTTGTAATCACAGAGTAATCGGAATATTGAACTAAAATTTTCTCTATCTCTTCAGCTGTAAAAAGATGGTGATCCTCAAAAGCAACCAACTTAACACTATGAGGTAAAAATTCCAAAAGCCTTGTTGGTTTTGAAATGGCAGTAAGCAAAAGTAGTTTTTCAGGCAAAACCAATACCGTTTTATCGGCTTGTTTATAGGTCACAACTCTTTGAAAGTCCACCCCCTCTTGCAAAACCAAATCCGCTGTAGCATACATCATTTTAGGTTCTCGGTAGCCACCACTTGGCAAACAAAAAAGATTCGTAGGTTCTTTTTTGGGTCGCAATAAAATATTGAATTTCTGAATATCATATTTACTGAAACCATCATCTAAAAAAACCATTTTACACCCCAACTCTTTGGCTTTTAAAATAGCCTCAATTCTGTTTTCACTGACGATAATCGTTGCATTAGGCAAAGAGAGTGCCAACAGTGTTGCTTCATCTCCACTGGTATTGACATCTTCGAGAATTTTTCCATGTAAACTTACTAAAAACAACCCTTTTGATGCTCGGCCATACCCTCTTAGTACAACGGCAACATCTTTTTTATCTTGTGCTAAATGGATTGTCAAAGGCGTTTTACCACTTCCTCCTACAATTAAATTCCCAACTGAAATAATAGGGATACCAAACTCTTTGGGAGTAGAAGAAGCTCTTTTAAATAAAATGACCAATATATAAATTAATGTGAAAGGAAGAAGTAAAACAGAGAGAAATTGTTGAAAAAGATTTGGGAAGAAGAGATACTCTTCTGCCCAAGAAACAAACTTTTGTTTCAAATTATATCCACGTTTCGGCTATTTCAATAATTTGATCACAAATATAATTGACATCTTCATCACTTAATGCAGGATACATAGGAAGTGATAAAATTTGTTGATAAGAAGACAATGCTGTTCCAAATGCCGTAATTTTAAGATTATATTTTTGTTTATAATAACTTAACAGATGCAATGGAATATAGTTTAATCCCGTTGAGATACCTTTTTCTTTTAATGCTCGGGCAAATGCATCTCGGTTTCTGTTAATTTTAATGATATAGTGTGTAAAAATGTGCTCTTTTTTATGAGGTGGCGTAATGACGTGTTTAACCCCCGCCAATCTATCTTCATAAATTTTAGCAATCTCTTTTCTTCTTTTGATAAATTTATTGGTTTTTTTCAATTGTGAAAGAGAAAATGCTGCATCCAATTCACTCATATCATATTTGTGCCCAATATCAACTACATCGTAAATGTAATCCAAATTTCCATAATCATCATATGTTGTAGTAATGGCGTGTGTTCTCAAAAGTCTTGCACGATTAGCAATCTCTTCATTATTGGTAACAATAACCCCACTTCGACTGATAGCATGTTTACCATTTGATGGATTGGTTGAAAAGATGGTCATATCAGCTTGAAGTGAACCAACAGTATCATCATTATAGGTAACCCCTAAAGCTGAAGTTGCATCTTCAATCAATATAATGCCATATTTTTTGGCAATGGCATAGAGTTTATTTAAATCTGGTGTTTGTCCCGCAATAAATGTAATGATGGCACCTCTGAGTTTTTTGGTTTTATTTGCAGCAAGTGCTTGCTCAAATTTTGCCAAGTCGATGTTCATGTCGTCCATATTGATGTCAATAAAAATAGGTTCTGCATCAAAATGTCTTACCACCTCTGGAATATTAACAAAAGAGTTAACCGACATCAATATTTTATCTCCACGTTTGAGTTCAATAGCACTCAAAGCCAAATGAATCGCTGCTGTTGCATTACAGGTTGCAATTGCATGATTCGCACCCACAAAATTTGCAATACTCTCTTCAAACTCAACTACTTTTGATGTATCTTTTTTAACATCTAAAACCAATTTAATTTGCTCTAACTCATTCTCATCAATTGATGATCTGTAAAAAGGTATCTCTTTCATCATTAGCTCCATTGTATTTTTGCAATTGTGGGTAACTTCCCTTTAAATGCATTTGATTTTATTCTGTAATCAATTAACTCTATTAACTCACTGTTAAATCCAAATTTAACAAGGTCTTCCTTTGTTCTTTTTTCATCAACCAAAAGTTTTAAAGCATCATCAAGTTCTTTATATGAGTAACCAAGTTCTTCTTCATCACTTTGACCTTCCCATAAATCAGCACTTGGCTTTTTATTTAAAATGGATTCAGGAATCTCTAAAAAACGTGCAAAATCAAACTCATCGCTTTTATACAATTCACCAATAGGATTAATCGCACAAGCAATATCCCCAAAAATGGTTCCATATCCAAGTAAAAGTTCACTTTTATTCGATGTTCCCACCACCAAAGATGAATCTCTTGCACTGATGTCATAAAGTACTGACATTCTCATTCTGGCTGAAAAGTTTCCAATTCTGAGTTTGTTGTGCTCCATGTTAGGCAAATAGGCATTCACCAATGGTGCAATTTCAACAATTTCATACGAAATATCAAATTTTTCGCACACCTCTTTGGCATGTTCAATACTGCCATCACTTGAATATTGTGAAGGCAAAAGTACACATTTTAAATTTTCACCAAAAGCCTCTTTACACAGCACCGAAACCACAGCAGAATCCAATCCACCACTGAGTCCGACGGTTACTTTAGTCAGTCCTGTTTTTTTTACTTCATCTTTTAAAAAGGTTATCAGTTGTTCTTTTATACTTTGCCAATTCATTAATATTTTCCTTTAATTATTTTATAAGATATTATATCTCATCTTTTTTTGTTTTTTCATAAATTTCATCTAACCAATCTGAATTATTTTGCATAAAATTCTTCTTTTTACTCAGCAAGTCCTCTTTTAAGCCCCATAACTCCTCATCAGTAAAGTATTCTAAAAACTTTGGATTGATTTCAACAAGTGGCTCATCGGTTGTGTTAATCAACACTTTTATATCTTTTATCAGCAGTTCTTTCTCTTCTTTTGTCATAAATTATCTGTTTCCCTTATTAAATTTATTTAATATCTCTTCGCAATATAACTCTTTTTTTACTTTTCCAAAATCACCCTCTTCACAGATGCAACATCGACATTGTGTTCCTGCATCCGTTAAGTCTTGTATGTCTCCTAAGGTTTTAGCATTTTTCTCTTGAATAGCGTAAAGAATTTCACCTAAACTTACATGTCTACAAGAACATACTTCATAGGCGTGTTCAAATCTTCGTGACATCAAATCCCTTTTTCTTTTTTAATCAATTCATACGCTTCATTAATGCTTTGAAGCTTAGCGGTTGCTTCCTCAACCATATTTGCACTTCCCCCTTGACCGCTTATGATATCGGGGTGATGCTGTTTCACCAAAGCTCTGTATTTTTTCTTAATCGTTGCAGTATCATCACTTGCACTGGCATCCAAAGTTTTATAAGCCTCTTCAAGAGTAATTTTTCTATTTTGAGCTTGATTTTTATAGAACATTTCAAATTTATTGACTAATTTTTCAAAATCTGCTCTTTTTATGTTTAACGCATTGGAGATATCTTCAACAATCATATACTCCGTTTTTGAAAACTCTTTATCTATAAAAGCTAAATTTAATAGATACTCTAAAATACCAACACGTTTTGCATAATCAAATTTTGTCAATTTGAGCATTTTTTCACAAATTTCAAGCGTATTTTCAAAACTCTCTTTCTCTTTTTTATAAATCAGTTTGAGTTTCTCTCGAATTTCATTTTGATTCTCAAAGTGTCGTGAAATATCATTTAACGTGTGTTTTAAAAGTTCAGCTTCCAATTCACACACTTTTCCATCTGCTTTGGCCACTTTTGCCATAAGGGCAACCAAAAGCCCTGCTTCGTGATTCATTAAATCACCATCAAAATTCTCTTTTATATTCAGCTGTATGTTTTGAAATTTTTCAGTCTTATAACTTTTGGCAATAAAATATAAAATTGCTGCAATAACGAAAAGGACAATGAGCTTCATTTTTTCTCCAATATAAATATTATTTTTTATAGCAAGATTTTATCAAAAATAAGGTAAAATCTCTCCTTTAATTACTACATTTGGAGTCAATATATGTTCGGTATGGGATTTTTTGAAATTATGCTTATTGCTGTTATCGCTATTATTGCACTTGGACCAGATAAGCTTCCAACAGCTATGGTTGAAGTTGCAAGATTTTTTAAGAAATTCAAAAGTGGCATAGATGAAGCCAAGTCTACCCTTGACAATGAATTACAGATCTCAGATATGAAAGAAGAAGCCAATAAATTCAAAGCTCAAATTGAAAATGCTAAATCTTCAGTATCATTTGACAATATTGACTTGGGGGTTAATGATATTTTAAAAGAGACACCGAGTGAAACACCTGCGGCTGGAAATAAACCCAAAACAAAAAAAGAAGAGAAGGTTTCCTTTAAAAAAGATAGCAAAAAAGAAGACGGAGCACTTAAGTAATGTTTGAAGATTTAAAACCTCATATTGCTGATTTAAGAAAACGATTAATTATTTCAGGTATTACACTTATTGTCATGTTTTTTGTCTGTTTTGCGGTGTATGAACCCATCTTAGAGTGGATGATGATGCCAGCAAAAGCCATTTTACCTGCAGGTACAAATATGGTTGCCATAGAAGTTCAAGAGACCTTTTTTACGGCCATGAAAGTCTCTTTTTTTGCTGCATTCATTTTTTCATTACCCATTATTTTTTGGCAACTTTGGCTCTTTTTAGCACCAGGGTTGTATGACCATGAAAAAAGATTGGCTTTGCCTTTTGTCTTTTTTGCAACGTTGATGTTTCTTTTAGGTGCATCGTTTGCTTATTATGTAGTAGTACCTTTTGGATTTGAATTTTTAATCAACTTCGGAAATACTGTCGTTACTGTACTTCCAAGTATTGGAAGATATGTGGGGTTTTTTACAAAAATCCTGTTTGGATTTGGGATTGCTTTTGAATTGCCAGTTATTACCTTCTTTTTAGCAAAGATTGGTTTAGTCGATGACAAAATGTTAAAAGACTTCTTTAAATACGCCATTGTATTTATCTTTATTTTATCCGCACTTTTAACTCCACCGGATGTATTGACACAATTTTTAATGGCCATTCCATTGATTTTACTTTATGGTATTTCAATCTACATTGCTAAAGTGTTCAACCCAGCTGCTCGTGAAGATGAGGATGAGTAACATTTTAGACCCATTAAAAACCTCAAGCTATGACTACTCTTTACCCAAAGAACTCATAGCTACGCACCCTGTACACCCTGCTGATGAAGCCAAACTGCTTGTTTATAATCGCACAACCAATGAAATAACACACACCAAATACAAACACCTGTTAGAAGTTTTGCCCAAAGATTTAACCATTTTACTCAATGATACCAAAGTCATTAAAGCCAGAATTTTTGGACATAAACAAAGTGGTGGAAAAGTAGAACTTCTCTTTAACAAACCGTTGCCAGAGAATGAGTATTTGTGTATGATTGGGGGTAAAGTCAAAGAGCAAACCCAACTTTTATTTGAACAATCATTAGAAGCTGTTGTTTTGAAACTCAACGATGATGGTACACGAATTGTTAAATTTTTTCAAAACAATCAAGAAGTTGATTTTTTAAGCTTGGTTGATATTTTTAATGCCATTGGCCATCTGCCCTTGCCTCCATACATGAACCGAAGTGATGAAAAAGAGGATAATCAAGATTATCAAACACTTTTTGCTAAAAACTATGGTGCAGTCGCTGCTCCTACAGCATCACTTCATTTTACTCCAACACTTTTGGAAGCTTTAGAGAAAAACCATACCCTTGATTATCTTACCCTTCACGTAGGTGCAGGTACATTCAAACCCGTTGATGCGCAAGATATTTTAAATCATTCTATGCACAGTGAATATTTTGAAATACCTCAAAAAGCACAAATGCTTTTAGACAGTACCAAACCAATTTTAGCCGTAGGTACAACGGTAACTCGAACCATTGAATATTATTCAAGAACGGCTAAAACTCAAGGAGAGTGTGACCTTTTTTTAAATCCTATCAATCAACCCTTAAGAGTCAACCATCTATTAACCAATTTTCACTTGCCAAAATCAACACTGATCATGCTCATTGCAGCATTTATTGGATTAGAAAAAACACTGGAACTTTATCATTTAGCCATCAAAGAGAATTACCGATTTTATTCCTATGGCGATGGCATGTTAATACTATAAAAAGGAGAAATTTTGCCAAAATACATACTATTTGACACAGAAACCACTGGGAACCAAGAAGAGGACAGAATCATCCAATTTGGTGCTATGATTGTAGATGCTAAAGCACCTTTAGAGGTTTACGATGAGTTATGTTCAACTGAAGTCGCCATTAAAATTGAAGCAATGGAAGTGCACAACATTACCCCTGATTTGTTAGAGGGTAAACCCGTGGCTACTCAAACAAACTTTTATCAAAGATTGTCTCAATTGAACCATACAGAGAACTATTTGATTGCCCATAATATCAGCTTTGATTTAGGCATGATTGAAAAAGAGGGATTTAAATCAAACTTACAACACATTGACACCTTGCGTTGTGCCAAACATCTTTTTAAAGAGCTGCCATATCACCGACTTCAATATATCAGATATGCACTGGATTTGTATAAAACCGAAGAGGAAGAGGCGAAAAAAAATAACATTACCATCAAAGCACACGATGCTCTTGGAGATGTTTTGGTTATGAAACTCTTTTTATCAAAACTCGTTGCAAAATGCAGAGAAGTGTACCCCGATTATAATCCCATGGAAAAACTCTCAGAATTAACCAAAACTCCAGTGTTTATTGAAACCTTTAAATTTGGAAAGTATAAAGGCAAAAGCACTCAAGAGGTCGCTTCAAGTGATGCCGGATATTTAAACTGGATGAAACAAAATCTGGAGTTGGATGAAGACATGAAATATACATTAGATAAACTCACCAACTCCAATAACCACTATTAAGATAAAAAATATACCCATTAAATAAAACCAAAAGTATATTTAAAACAATAAAAGCCTCTTTTCGTAAGGGGCTTAAGAGTGAAATTGCCCCATAAATAAACAAAAACCAAAGGGGTGTGAACAGTTCAGAAGCATAAGGCTTAAGTTGCACCACTTGCAACAAATAGTCATCAAATATTCCGCCATAACCAATCAGATGTAACAGCAACTCTAAAGGGTAAAAGAGTGTAAAAAGCACGGTAATTAAGGGTGAAAAGAGCTGTAAATAAGAGATGGTTCCAAAAAAATAGTGGGTAATGGGATTCATTGCAAGATATATCCAACAATTAAAAAGTGCAAACTGCCCTATTTTTGAGATCTTATTAAAATATTTCAAAAACAAAAAAATATAAAATACCCCCGATATGGAAAACCATAACGACAATGAAAAAATATATTTTGGGAAAAAAGCAACAATCAACAACGTTGTAATAAATAACGTTTCAAAAGAGAGAATTTTAATATTACTTCTTAAAAAAATTATTCCCAAAACAAACATGACAAAAGCCCTTAACAATGAAGGAATTAAAGAAGTGAAAATGAGGTAACTTAAAAGGAAAAATGTACATAACAGTAAAATGTCGTACTTTTTATTCCGATAAGGGAAATATTTTCTGTGAACATACGTATAAGGGGCATAAAAAATCCAATAGAGTATAAAACTGAGTAAGCCCAAATGAAATCCAGAAATGGCAATTAAATGTGAAATGCCAAAATAAGTGCACACTTCCCGTAAATGTTTTGAGACCGGAATAGCAAAAAAAAGAGCATTGTACAACTCTTTAAAAAGTTCATGGTCATGTTGAGAAGCGACACCAAAAGATAACTTCTCTTTTAAACGTTTAGGTGAATGTGTTGTATATATATTGATACTTGAGGCATAAAAACCTCTTAAATAATCCCAAAAGTCTACTTTTGAGGTCAAAATCATCACCTGAACTTGTTCAAATCTTTTTAAAATTATATATTTACTTGAAGAGGTGAAAAAATGAAAATCTGGTGTTTGAAGTTTGATTGTATTAAAATCCTCTTTGGGGTAAATGTTTTCAACATATCCTTGAACTGCATATATCTCATTGGTTTTAAATCTTTTAAATTGATGGTATTCTAATAGAAGGTTAAAGCATAAAATTGCAGTCAATGTGCTTATGAAGAGAGACCACTCTTTAACACCATAAAGAAGTTTAATATTTGAATTATCCATTAAAATCCTTTAATGAATAATATCAAATTTTTATATAATTATCACTTTTTTGTTATATTAATAGAGGTTAAAATCAGACGATTTTTTCATCACAAAGAATAATGCCATCGTTGTCGGCATACAAATAATCGCCATCTTTAAAAATAACCCCTTCAAAGCTGAGTTCAATTCCACGCACACCTTGTGTTTGAGGAATATATTTTCTGGGACACGTTCCAATAGCAAAAAGACCAACAGGGAATTTGCTGGTTTGATCGGTGTCACGAACATACCCATTAACAACAATGCCTGCCCAATTCTTTTGCAGTGCAAATTTGATTAGGTTTTCACCCACAACGGCATAATACTCTTGAGACACATCCACAACAATAATGCGTCCATTGCCCTCTTCGTCTCTTAATATTTGTGCCAAATCATGGTTGTTTTTATCCAATTTAACCGTAACAATTGTACCTCGAATTTTCTCTTTTCCCCCATACGATTGAAACGTGGGATTTAAAACTCTGACTTTCTCAAAATGTGCATCACATAAATCTGCTGTAAAAAAACTCATTCATTTTCCTATCAAATATTTTTAGGTTTTCATTATTACATTTTAGCAATTAATATCTTCTTATTTTATCTAAACTTAATTTTACGAAACTTTCGATATGATAGCGCCTTTTATGAGAAAAATAAATTAATTTAGGTAAATATATGAAAGTAGTAACAGGCGTAGTTGGTAATGATATTCATGTAGTAGCAAACAGGCTTATTGAGCTCTCATTACAAGCCAGAGGCTTTGAAGTATTTAATCTTGGGGTTAATACATATTTGGAAGAGTTCATCGATGCCGTCATTGAAACCAATGCCGATATTTTACTCATTTCATCACTCAATGGTGAAGCTGAGGGGTGGTGCAGAGAGGTCAATTTCTTAAAAAGTAAATACGGTACATTATTGGACGATGTTGTATTTATGATTGGTGGAAACTTGGTAGTTGGAACAGGAAGCGCAGAAGATATTGTTCCAAAGTTCAAAAACTATGGATTTGACTTGGTATTCCATCAAGTTGATTTAAATACAGGGTTAGATGAATTAGAAAAGTATATGAGTGAGAGAAGATGAGTCTATTACAAGAAGAGAGAGAAATCATACTCAGCAATGAGTATGTCGATAATTTTGACTTTGCAGAAGTTGAAGATTTTGTTAAAAATGCAAGTAAAGAGCTCTTTATTTCGCACCACTTTAAACATGCTAAAAAGATGTTGGTACAACCTCGTGGAGGTTTTCCTACATACAAAAAGATGTTTGCTCTGTACGAATTTTTTGTCGAAGCCAATGTTGATGTTTTGCCTTTAACCATTGATTCAAATACCCGATTAAATGACTATGCCACTTCCAAAAAAATGTTAAGACTCTCTGAAGAGAACGATGTAGATATGTTAAATGGATACCCCTTAGTCAATCACGGATACAGAACCACACGAAAAATGATTACTCATTTTAATAAGCCTGTATCACTACGGCACGGAACACCCGATGCCAGACTCTTAATTGAAACGGCCATTGCTTCAGGTATTTTTGAAATTGAGGGTGGTCCAATTACCTATTTACTGCCATATTCAAAAAACTTTCCATTGGATAAAGCCTTTTTATATTGGAAATATGTCGATAAAATTTGTGCCAATTACTCAAAACTCAATGAACCCATTAACAGAGAGTCATTTGGGCCATTAACAGCAACACTTGTGCCACCAGCTATTACGATTGTCATTCAACTCATTGAGATGTTACTTTCACTTGAAGAAGGGGTAAAATCGTTCTCGGTTTCATTTTCTCAAACAGGTTCAATGAACCAAGATATTGTTATGGGTGCAGTGATTAAAAAATTGGCTCGTCATTATGCCAAAGAGATTAACTGTGAAGATGCCGCCATTCACTTGGTTTACCATCAATGGATGGGTGCATTTCCACAAAATAAAGATTTTGCAGAACAACTTATCAATATGAGTACCGTAATTGCTTCTATGGTAGGTGCAGATAAAATCATAACCAAAACCAGAGAAGAAGCCAGCGGTATTCCAACCAAAGAAGCCAATGCAAAAACCGTTGCCAATACACAATATACACTCCGAATTTTAAATGGTTTACCCAATATTGTAGATGCCGAAGAAGAAGAAATTCTTACAGAAGAAGTTATGGATATCATGAGTGCGGTCTTTAATGACCCAGCAGACACACTTTGGAGAAAAGCCTTGAATAGCATTAAAAATGGAATCATTGATGTCCCTTTTTCTCCACATATTATCAATAACAACGAAATGATTACCATTCGGGATGCCAATAAAAACATCCGAATCATCAAAAGAGGGAAAGTCCCCATTTCAGACAAATGTTATGAGTATGAAAAATCAAAATGCGATTTAACCAAAGACACTACATCAATTGTCAATGATATTATCCATGATATAGGAATTATGCAATGAGCCAAAACAAACTATTAATCGACATTGGAAGCACCTATTTTAAAGTCAGTGCGAATAACAGTGTTGAACAACACTTCAGAGATTTTAATAAAGACATTTATGATGATTTGAAATACAAATGCGATGATATTATCTCAAAATATGCCAAAGAAGATATCTATATTTGCTCATCAGCCAATGGCGGATTGAGTACATTAATCATCGGTATTACCAACTCTTTTTCACTCAAATATGCAACCAATATTGCATTTAACTCTGGAATAAATATCATTGACACGGTGTTGTACTCTCAAATCAAAGAGGTCTCTGTTCCCAGTGATTTAATTGACGTAGTCATCGTTGTAGGGGCGATTGATGGTGTAGAAAATATTTTCAATCATGATTTGTTTGATTATTTGGATAAATTAAATTATTCCAATATAGTTTATGTAGGAAATGCACATGATGCACCTTTGTTAAATGCCAATATTGACAACCTTGTTATATTGCCTAATATTATCAATAACAAACTTCATATCAATGAAGAGGATTTAAAAGAGTATTTAACCAATTTGTATCAAGCGGATATTGTAGGCAAAGAGGACATCAAACACCTTTATGACATCACCTCTAATCAAATTTTTTCAACACCTTATATTGTCAATCAGACATTGCCAATATTGGATACAAAATTTAAAGTAGCTGATCCTTATATTTTAATTGATATCGGTGGTGCAACAACCGATATTCACTACTCTAAAGATTTAATTGCTGAAAATATGGTCAGCGACAATGAGTATGACCGATTGGTATTTAAAAAATTGGGTGTTTTTAAATCAAAAGAGTCACTCATTTTCAGCGCAAAAAACAATGAATTTGTATATGAACTTTTAGCGTATTTAAAAGTAACTGAGAATATTTTTGAAGAGCAAAGTGAAAAAGCTCTCAAAATACTTATGCAACTGGCTATTTTTTTGGTGCTGTGCAAAGTTTCACACTTTAGAAAAGCTTATGTAACCTTAAAACTAAATGCGTTAAACTCTATGATATTTACCGGTGGGATTACAAAAGTTTTACAACTAGAAGATGTAGAAAATATTGTGTCATTTTTTTATAAAAAGATATTAAATTCAAGCCATAATCCAACTATTGTAATGGACACAGATTACAATATTTGGACACTTGCTTCAAGAGATTAAGGAGAGAAAATGTCTATAAATTGTATCAGAACACTGATTGAAGATGCCAACCTTTCAAACCCAGAAAAAGTTGCGCTTATTTTTGATAAAAAAAGTATGACCTACCGTGAACTCTTCACTAAAGTCAATCAAATTGCCTTTTATTTAAATGAACTGAATTTGCCAAAAGGGAGCCGAATTGGTTTGTATTCTAATAAAGGCATTGAACAAGTTATTGCCATATTAGCCATTCTTTCAACAGATTATATTCTTGTGCCTTTAACCAAGCTATTAAAACCCGAACAAGTTGAATACATCATCAAAGATTGTGATATTAAATGTATTATCACAGATAAACTCAAACTCGAATCCATTGAAGAGATCAAATTTAACGGGCAAATTATCTCATATGAAACCACAGCAAAAGAAATTCCTTCCTTTGAAGAGATTTTCAAATACTACAATAAACCATACAGTTGTGATATAAATGGACATGATAATGCTGTTATTACCTACAGTTTTGGAAGTACAGGATTCCCAAAAGGGATTGTGATTTCACACAGAAATTTAATTGACAGTGCCAGAGTCGTATCAAAATATCTGCATTTAAATGAAAATGATGTGATATCAGGACTTTTGATTTTTAATTTGGATTATGGATTAAATCAAATTTTTTGTGCATTGTATAAAAGAGCCACATTGGCTTTACACCGTTTTGTCTTGCCAGGCGATTTTTTCAATCATATCATCAATGACAAAGTAACTGTCATTCCACTCATGCCTATTAATATAACTCAAATGTTTGATGAAGACGAACATCGACTTCCAAGTCCTCAGCTTTTAAGCCACGTTAAAACTATCGCTTCATCCGGAGGGAAAGTGACCCCAAAAATGATTGCCGATATTGAAAAATATTTCCCCAATGCGGCATTTTACTCTATGCATGGCTTAACAGAAGCATTTAGAAGTGCTTATTTAGAACCAACTCAACTTAAAATCAGACCAAATTCTATTGGAAAAGCCATTCCAGATGTTGAACTTTATGTGATCAATAAAGAGGGATTTGAGTGTGCTCCTAGGGAAGTGGGTGAGCTCATACACCGAGGTTCATACATTTACAAAGGGTTTTGGAATGCGCCAAATGAGAGTGAAAAAAGATTCAAATCAATTCAAATTCTAAAAAATATCATCAATCTTGAAGGACAACTCAACGATGAGATTGTTGTTGCCAGCGGAGATTATGTCTATAAAGATGAAGAGGGATACCTCTACTTTGTCTCACGTCAAGATGACATGATTAAAACCAGAGGATTTCGAGTTTCACCCATTGAAGTAGAATCTGTTGTATATGATAATATTAAAGAAGTTGATCAATGCGCTGTTTTTTCCATTCCAAATGATGAAATTGAAGAAGAGATCGTTTTGGTATACTCTTCAAGAAGTGAATTGGCAAAAAATGAGATACTCTTTGAAATGAAAAAACACCTTGCAAGCTATATGATTCCAAGTAAAATCATTTTTAAAAAATCACTGCCTCTGATTGCCTCTGATAAAAACAGAGTCAATAAAGATGAACTCAAAAAAGAAGTTCTCTCAAACAACTGATTTTCATAAAGAAGCATAATCATTGATTTTATGCTTCTTTAGATTAAGCCACAAAAAAATAACTCTGTTGAGTTTTAACAGTTTAAAAAAATCTTAAATTATATTACTTATTGAAACTTTTTATAAAAAGAGACTAGAAATGGTAAAAAATAAATCTAAAATAAATCTAAAATATATTAGAATAATATAATTTTTAAATATAAAGGATTCGAAAATGAAAAAAATTTTAATTTTAACATCAATTCTAGCAACATTATCTTTTGCTGGTACGTATGCACAAAAATGTGTATCATGTCATGGGGCTAACGGTGAAACTTCAGCAATGCAAGGTAAATCTAAAATCATCAAAGATATGACTAAAGCTGAAATTGTTACTGCTCTTAAAGGGTATAAAGATGGTAGTTATGGTGGTCCATTAAAAGGGCTAATGAAAGCTCAAGTAAGTTCATTAACTGACGCACAAATTGAAGAAATTGCTACAACTATCGGTAAATAATTGTAAAGTCAAAAAGAGCACTCGCTCTTTTTGATGGCTTAATATTAAAAGATAACTTAACATATAATATTTAATATAATTATTTATAAAAAAAGAAAAAATTGCTCCAATTAAATATTAATTAAATCTACTTTATACTAGAATTACGATATTTCAATTATAAAAGGATTTAACTTGAAAAAAGTATTAATTTTCATTTCACTTTTAACAACACTATGTTTTGCTAATCCATTTTCTAAATGCCTTGCTTGTCATGGTTCAAAAGGCGAGACTTCAGCTATGGGTACATCAAAAATAATTAAAAATTTAACAAAAGAGCAAATTATGGCTGCACTTAAAGGGTATCAAGATGGCACTTACGGAGGAGCGTTAAAAAGTATAATGCATACTCAAGCATCTGGATTGACCGATGCAGATATTAAAGAAATAGCCTCTTCAATTGGTAAATAACCTTTATAACTGGAAGTTTTTCTTCTAGTTATAAGCCACTTCAATTAAATTTCGTCCATTTTTTTTCGCCATATAGACACAGTCATCTGCAGATTTTATGAATTTTTCAATCGAAACATGATTTTTCCAAAAAGAGACACCCATACTTACTGTCACACTGATATCTTTTGTATCGTGTAAGATTCTGTCTGCTTGTATTTCATTTTTTAAATATTCTAAACCTTGAAGCAAACTCTCTTGAGGCATAAAACATAACATAATAAACTCTTCTCCCCCATATCGGTAGGCTTCTCCATTTAATCGATTGGCATGACGATTAAGCTTATTGGCAATTGATTTAAGAACTCTGTCTCCTACATCGTGTCCAAAGTTGTCATTGATTCCTTTAAACCTATCTGCATCAACAAAAATGGCGGTTAAAAATTTTGCATTGTTTTGTCCAATGAATGCATTCAAATCCTCTTCCATTTTTCGTCGGTTGTAAAGATTTGTCAAATGATCTCTGTGCATTGAGTCTTGAAGTATCTCTTTCTCTTTCAAAAGTTGTTGAATCAAAGAATCTTTGTAGTCATCTTCTATCAAAATATTTTTTTTCTCAATAATTCTTCCAATATGGAATTCAAAGATATTTTTTTTGGTATTGTAATCGATTTTTGTACACTCAACTACCAAACTGGGTTTTTCATCACCTAAGCCATTTGATATACTGATGCGTTCAACTTTTTTAATATTGTAATGAATCTTATCTTCAATAATTGCAATATCAAGTAACTCTTTTTTCCAATAATTCGTTACTTTTTTTTCTACAATTTTTTCTTTCGTTTTTAAAATGTTATCAAATAAATCTTTTGTAACAGAAATATGAATCATAAAATAAACTGCCCTTATAATTTTTAAAACATAGTATTATATCTAGCTTTATATAAAGCTAAAACCATTGGAGTTGTTATTTTGTAGTATAAGTTTTAATAATATAATCTCTTAATATTATTTAAAGTTTCTTACTGTAATATTTCAGAAATTATTTTAAATTATTATAAGAAAGGCTTATATGGAGTTAAGAGAAAAGTTTACACCAATGTGTTTTTTAAGTGCATTGAGTGCGGGTGGTTTAGCGGTCTCATTTTTTATGTACCTAATGTTTTTAGTACCTCATAAAGGGGTACCTATGGCAACGTTTGATTTTATTTATCCTGTCATTTTGCAAGGGAATTGGCTGAGTGTTGTCTCGGTTTTAGCAATGATATTTATTCTTGTTTTCTCTTTTTTACACTTTAAATTTTTAATTTGGAATACAAAACAGTTTAATTTATTTAAAAAAACAGAGAAATTTGAAAAGTTAAAAAACTCTAATGATGAAATTTCATTAATGACAATACCTTTAACGTATGCTATGACAATCAATGTTTGTTTTGTAATAGGTGCTGTATTTGTGCCAAGTTTATGGAGCATTGTTGAATATATGTTTCCTTTTGCGCTGATTGCTTTTGCCGTTGCAGGTTATTTTGCACTTAAAATATTTTTCAACTACTTAACACGTATTTTAACAAAAGGGAATTTTGACTTTGCCAACAACAATAACCTCTCACAAATGATATCAATTTTCTCATTTGCAATGGTTTCAGTGGGATTTGCAGCACCAGGGGCTATGAGTTTAAATATCAGTATCAATGCGATTGGAATTATGGGGTCACTCTTTTTTGCCTCTATTGCCGTTTTACTTTTACTCATTAAAATGACCATCGGTTTTACTAAGATGTTTGAAAAAGGTATTGCAATTGAAGCTTCTCCTTCATTATGGATTATCATTCCTATTCTAACTCTACTTGGTATTGCTTATGTAAGAATATCTTTTGGTTTAAACCATCATTTTAATTCACCTTTAGCGAACTCATCACTCTTTACATTTAGTACAGTTATTGTTTCATTACAAATTATATTTGGTATTTTAGGGTATCAAGTCATGAAAAAACTTGGTTACTTTGAAGAGTTTATTGAAGGAGAGAACCGTTCTCCTGTATCATTTGCATTAATCTGTCCTGGTGTTGCTTTTATGGTATTTGGAATGTTTTTTGTTAACTTTGGTTTAACCTTTAATGGTGTCATAGAAAAATACTCACTGAGCTATTTTTTAATTATGTTACCTTTCATGTTTGTACAATACAAAACCATACTCTATTTTTTCAAATTAAAAAGAAAATTCAATTTCTAAATTTTAATAAACCCCTATTATGATACAATCCTAAAAAACAGAGGGTTGTATCATGACTGACTTTTCAACATCACACGTAAACTGGGCAAACCATGCTTAAAATATTGCAAGCCTTTGTTGTTGTTTTATCTACTTTATTATTCAATGCGTGCAGTCATAAAAATGAAATCACTCAAATAGAAGATGTAACCCACTACTCACAAGATATCAAAGATTATAGCAGCAATTTTAAGACAGAAAATATCGATTTTCAAGATGAATTTTATGCTCTTTTCAAAAAACAATATTTTGCACCTTGGCATCAAGAAAAACTTACTGTATCACCTGACGAAGCACAATGGGGCAATATGTATGTGCACCAAGAAGTCTATGGGTCCAATTATAAAAGACTTACAAAAGAGTGGTTCAATCAACAGATTTCAAACAGCAACTTTGAACAATTTAATCAAGAAGTTCACAAAGCCATCACCATTAAAAATACCAATGTACGTGTTTTCCCAACCACTCTTCCAATTTTTTACAATCCTAAAAATCAAGGAGAGGGTTTCCCTTTTGATTACAATCAAAACTCTGGTATTAAAATTAACACACCTATTCTTATCTCACATTTCTCAAAAGACAAACAGTGGGCTTATATTACAACAGCGTATATCACAGGTTGGATATCAGTTGATTCACTGGCAATTGTTGATAAAACGATTATTGAAACCTTTGAGCAAAGCCAGTATTATATTGCCATTAAAGACAACACTCCGATATATAAAAATGGCTTTTTTAAAGAGAGCATTAAATTAGGTACACTTTTGCCTAAAAGCAAATATGGACACTTCTTTGTAGTCAATCAATATAACAATTTAAGTGCCTATTTACAAACTGTTACAATCGATCAAAAGAGTGTAACACTCAATTACCTCGATTTTAATGCAAGCAATATTGAAAAAGTCATAAAAGAGTTAATTAATGAACCTTACGGTTGGGGAGAAGCGTATCATAATAGGGACTGTTCTGCTTTAACCAAAGATTACTTTGCTGCTTTTGGAATTGCTTTAAATCGAAACTCAAAAGCTCAAATTAAAAATGGAAGATACATTCCACTCAAAAGCTTAAATAAAAAAGAGAAAAAAGAAACCATTCTCAAACAAGCAGTACCTTTTTTAACGCTGATTTATTTAAAAGGTCATATTATGCTTTATCTTGGAGAAAAAGAGGCAGAACCGATGGTCTTGCATAATGTTTGGGGAATTAAAACTTCGAAAGAGAGCAACTATTTTGGAAGATTTATCATAGGAAAAGCAGTTATTACAACACTCTCACCGGGGAAAGAGTTGCCTCATTTTATTGAAGAGAATAATATCTTAGAAAAAATTGAGGGAATGGTGTTACTCAACCAACTCCCTGTAAAACTAAACTGACTCTTTGTCTAAATTTTTTCTTTGATAAATTAAACAATAAAGCAAAGGGACGTAATAGAGATTTAATACCGTAGCCCACATAACGCCAAAGCCTAAAGAGACAGCCATGGGTTTTAAAATCAACGCTTGACCTGAAGCAAAAAACATCAATGTAAAGAGTCCAAGTACCGTTGTAATGGAAGTTAAAAGTATGGGTCTGAGTCTTAAAAGGGCATTATTTCTAACCTCTTGGATACTTTTAGAATTTTTAATAAAATCCATCATAATAATACCATCATTAACAATAACTCCAGCAAGCCCTACAATTCCAATCAAACTTGGCATGGTAAGATTCATGCCCAACAAAAAATGCCCTACTAAGACTCCTAAGACAGACAGTGGAATGGTTGAAATAATAATCAATGGTTTAACCGTAGAATCAAACATCCACACCAAAGCAATAAAAATCAGAATCAATGCGATTAAAAAAGCCTCCATCATCTCTTTTTGAACTTTTTTATTCTCCTCTTGTTCCCCTTTTATAACAATGCTTACGCTCTTTTCTAAGCTTTGAATGGTAGGATCCAATTGCTCATAAATATCAGAAGAGGTCGTTCCTCTAATACTTGCAGTGATACTTCTGATACGTTCATTGTTCTCTTTAAAAATTTGTGAATATGCAGGCAGTTTTACAATATCCACAACATCGTTGAGTAAAACACTGCGCGATGAATTGGGTAAGGTCACTTCAAAATTATTAAGACTTTGAACAAAATCTTTATTTTTACTTTGAAAAACAATCTCAACGATGCCTTTGTCATCAAACATCTTAGAGTATGCCCCTTTAAAGTAATAAGGTCTGAGTACTGAGATAATATACTCCTCATTTAACCCTAAATTTTGACCATATTGATTGACTCTAAATTTAAGTTCAACATTCCCCTCCAATGAATCATCTGCCACATTTGAAACCCCTTGAATTTGTGTTAATCTCTTTTTGAGTTTAAACACAGCATCACTTACCTGTTTATTCTCTCCTGAGACCGCAATTTCAATATCATTTTTGACAATCCCAGCTTTGGGAGTGAAAACTTTTAACTCATCAAAGGTTTTGCTTTCACTCAACTCTTTTAAAAGCTCTTTCATCTCATGTTCTATGGTTTGAGCACTCTTTTGTCGTATCATATTTGTTGCGTCATATTTGGGGGAAAGATACGGATTGATGTATTTATCAAAAATATTTTGAGGGGCTCTTTCATATAAATTAACAAAAATATGAAAATAAAACTCTTCATTTTGAGGTAAATTTTTACCATCTAATTTCATTCCAATAACAGAACTGATAGAACTGACATCATTTTTGAAATCACTGTTTTTTAAAAGAAGTTTTTCAATTTCATATACTTTACTTTCGGTTTGTTCAATTCTATTGCCCACACCCACTGAACCTGTAATATACACCTGAGTCGTGTCAAAATCTGGCATAAACTGAAATTTTGAATTCTTTAAAAAAAGAGCTGATAGTGTAATAATAAGAGCAATCATCACCAAAAGACTTTTATATTTGTAGTGTAAAATAAAACTTAACACAGTGTCATAAATCTTCTTATTGGCAATCCAAATTGATTCAGAACGTTTCTGCTGTTTATTGATTTTAAAGACCTCTTTGGCATGTAAAGGCAAAAAGAAAAAGGCTTCAAGCAGTGAACTCAAAAGTAAAATTGTAATCATAATGGGTAAAACTTTCATAAATCGCCCTACTTCTCCACTCATGAGTAAAATAGGTAAAAAAGCAAATACTGTTGTAGCCGTGGCAGTTAAAACAGCGGGATAAACTTCCAAGGCTCCGTCTATGGCTGCTGTTTTTCTGTCTTTTCCCATCTCCATGTGCCTGTAGATATTTTCAGCAACAACAATGGCTTCATCGACAAGCATTCCCAATGCAATTAATGCCCCCAAAAGTGAAAGCATATTTAAGCTGTAGCCCAAACTTTCTGCAAAAATCAATCCAATCATAAATGATGTAGGAATACCAATGGCAATCACAAAAGCAATTCTTGAATTGATAAAATAAAAGAGTGCTAAAAAAAGTAAAATGAGTCCAAAAAGTATATTTGAAACAACCGTATTGAGCCTATTTTTTATCCAAATAGAAGTATCAGTATAGGTATCAAATTTTAAATCAGGGTATATTTTTTCTTGTGCTTTTAAAAGCAGTTTAATCTCTTTAACCAACTCAATGGCATCACCTGTTTCACTTTTATTGATTCCAATAGAGATATTGGGTTCTCCATTAAAATGGGAAATTGTCGTAACATCTCCTAAACTATAGGTAATATTAGCAATATCTTTTAAATAGAGTTTAGTCGTGCCAATTTTAATAATGGTATCTTTGATTTTTTGAAGATTTTTTTCACCATTAAAAGTACTTAAATAGTAGTGTTTTGTGCTGTCTTTTATGATTCCTACAGGGAAAATAGAACTGATGGATTTAACCGCATTAATTACTGCCGTTTTATCTAAATCATACGCATCGATTTTATTGTCATCAAATGTAATTAAAAGTTCTTTGTCACTGTCACTGAAAACCGTGATATTACTTAAATCTTGAAATTTCATAAATTGCGTTTTTAACTTATTGGCAAGATCAAGGAGTTCTTCTTTGCTTTTTTGCCCATAAATTGCCACCGTAACTAAAGGAAACGAGTGTTTGACCACTTTAACCGTAGGTTCATCCATATCTGTGGGCAAATCGCTTTTGGCCTTAGTGACAATATCTTTGACATCATCTAAAACATCATTGGCTTTAAATCCATCTTTTAAATCAATTTGAATACTGAAAAAACCATTTTTTATGATTGTGCTGATTTTATCTGCTTCACTTAATCCCAATAAATCGTCTTCAATGTTTTCAACAGCCATTTTATCTAAAATATCACTGCTCGCTCCTGCATAAGTTCCATTAATCGTAATTGCATCCAGTGTTGAAGGAGGAAAAATCTCTTTGGGTATTTTAAAGTAAGCCAAAACGGAGAGTATAAATAAAAATAGAAGTAAAAAGTGGTTCAAAATGGGTTTTCGTAAAGAAAACTCAATGATATATTTAATCATTTTTTTCCCACTCCATTAATAATCAGTGAATCCATAATTTGATTTTTAAACTTCATATCTTCCAATTGTTGTTGTAAAAAACGGTTCTCTTCTTTCAATGAAATATAATCTGCATAAATGATATTGATGTCTTTACTGACATAATATATATTATTTTTGAGATATATTTTAGGAAAATAAAGTGCCAAGACAATCGATAATACAGCAAATACAATCAACAATGAGTTTTTACCATTTAATTCAATCAAACTTAAAAATCCTTAATTTTGAACTTCTACTTCTAGGATTATTCTTTATTTCTTCTTTGTTTGGTATTATAGGTTTCTTAGTAATTACTTTTCCTAACGCATGGTTATTCCCACA
Organism: Marinarcus sediminis (SeqCode); assembly: GCF_048571275.1. Lineage (GTDB taxonomy): Bacteria > Campylobacterota > Campylobacteria > Campylobacterales > Arcobacteraceae > Marinarcus > Marinarcus sediminis. The sequence goes on along the minus strand of NZ_CP182357.1, from coordinate 1,992,718 downwards.
TTCACAACGATATGCAGTAGGTGCACAGATACAAGACTTTGTCCACTTCTTAAAACAGTTTTTAACAATTCTGTCTTCCAAAGAGTGAAATGAGATAATAGCAACAATACAATTTTTTGGTTTTAATGCTTCTATGGATTCAAAGAGTCGTTCTAAGACACCCAATTCATCGTTTACTTCAATTCGTATGGCTTGAAAAGGCAGTGTTGCAGGGTGAATTTTGCCCTTATGCATCTTTTTTAACAAAAAGTCAGACAACTCTTTGGCAGTTGTAAACGGTCGATTATTTACAATTAAAGAGGCAACTTTTTTATACTCTCTTACTTCTCCATACTCTTTAAAGATTCTTTCTAAATCTGCTTGAGTATATGTATTGACAACAAAATTAGCATCTAAGGTTTGATTTTGATTCATTCTCATATCTAAAGTATCACTTTCAAAACCAAAACCACGCTCTTGTTTGTCTAATTGTAAGGAAGAGACTCCAATATCTGCTAAAATACCTCTTACTTCAAAATCTTTAAACTGCTCTAAAACGTGTTCAAAATTACCCTTATTAAAGAGAACCCTCTCTTTAAACGCTTCTAACCTTTTTTTTGAAAAAGCCAAAGCCTCGTCATCTTGATCATTAGCAATAAGCTTAATTTGACTGTTTTGTTTAAGCAATCCTTCACTGTGACCACCATAACCCAGTGTACAATCTATAATAAATCCCTGTGTAATATCATTAAAAGCTTCAAGCGTTTCATTATAGAGTACAGGGATGTGAGGTATATGCATTAAAATGGTCCTTAATATATTTTGAGTATAATACCTAAAAATTGATTTAAGGCATTTAAAATGATTGAGAAAAATACAGTTAAGCTTCTAAGTGACCTATCTTTAACCATGTTTAGAAAGAACTTTTTTGGAATTTATCACGGTGCTATTTCAGCTAAACTCGATCACCACGCTTTTATGATCAATACAGCTGATGCCATCTTCGATGAAATGAGTGAACAATATTTTTGTGAACTTAATATGAATAAAAGAGATTACCGATGGAAAATTGCCAGTATTGAATCAAATGTTCATGCCTCAATATATAATCACATACATGAAGCAAAATATGTGGCTTTTGGTTTGCCCATATATACAACAGCGTATACTTTTGATCACGATAGAATTGTTTTTAATGACTACTTTGGGAAAACCACATTTGGAGAACTGCCTATTTATGACCCAGGAAATTTTGATACTTGGTATGACAGAAGTGCATTGGAAATTACAAAATATTTAAAAGAGTCAGATTCTCACATTATGGTGATAAAAGGCATTGGTACATATGCCTATGACCGAGACATAAATGACCTCATAAAAAAAGTTGCCATTTTAGAAAACAGTTGTAGACTTTTAAGTATAAAATCTTCTTTTTAAGACATTTTTCTAAGAAATTATTAAAAAATGGATGGAAAAACCCCTCATAGGCGTATTATTTTAGGTTTATTAAAGCTTAGATACTATAAAGTAATCAAGTTTAATTTTACTTATAAGGAGTTCTTCAATGAACAAAGCTGAATTTATTGATGCAGTAGCTGCAAAAGCTGGATTATCTAAAAAAGATGCAAAAGGTGCAGTTGATGCTGCATTAGAAACGATTACTGAGACATTAGTTAAAGGTGATAGTGTTAGTTTTATTGGTTTTGGTACTTTCTCAACTGCTGCGAGAGCTGCTAGAACTGCTAAAGTTCCAGGTACAGATAGAACTGTTAACGTTGCTGCAACAACTGTTGCTAAATTTAAAGTTGGAAAAGCTTTAAAAGACGCTGTAGCTAAGTAATTACTAAGTATTTATTTACTAAAATACCCATCTTGATTTTCAAGATGGGTTTTTTTATTCCCTATTTTTTATGCCCGTGTGGTGAAATTGGTAAACACGCCGGATTCAAAATCCGGTGCTTCGGCTTGGCGGTTCGAGTCCGCCCACGGGTACCACCACTTATTTTATTATCCCCCTATTTACAATAAAAAAGCCACATAAACAATCACTGCAATCAATTGTAAACACAATAAATATCGCTCTGACTCTTTAATCAACACACTAAGCAATAAAAACAAAGTTACAAGAAGAAGTTCAAAGAGCAATCCAAAAGATAAAAGATACAAAAACAGTACTAAACATATCAATGCGCTGCTTTTGATTATCCACATTGTCTTCTCTTCCCCCAACAAAATTACAAGTGTCGTTACTCCCTCTTTTTTATCTCCTTGAATGTCTTTTATGTCTTTGATATTTGCACTGATAAAAACAAAAGCAAATATAAACAGAAGCAATATTTTATTGCTGTTAATAAAACTCATATTGGCTTCAACCAAAGAAAAGCCCAGTAAAAAAACAGTGACAGCAATGCTGGATAAAATCAAATTTGCCGTAACAAAATGTTTTTTTAATCGCAATGGTGGAGCAGAATAGATATAACTGAGCGAAAAAATAAAAAGTGAGAGTAAAAAAAACTGCTCATTGACTGACAATGCACATAACAGTGCAAAGAATAAAAAGCTGTTTTTAATTTGATGATACATTTGCACTTGAATATAGTCTTTAACCAATGGTCGTTCTTGGTTTGAAATTCTGTCTATTTCTTGGTCGTAAATATTATTTAAAATGGTGGAATAAGCAAACAAAAGCAATAAGGATAACAGTGCCAAAAAAAACTTTTGCATGTCAAAAAGATTGATAACTTCAAAAGCAATACTGTTTTGTTTTAATACCACTAAAAAACCAAATACAAACAGTCCCATATAGATACTAAAACGCTCCAATCTTAAACTGTCAATAATAGTTGCTTGTATATTTTTACTGCACTGTTTAAGTACACCAAGAAAAAGCAAAACAGCAATAGGCAAATAAAGATACAAATTAAACTGAACATCCGATTTTGAAGCCAGATATGAGAGGTTTAAAATCTCTTTAAAAGAGGTAAAAAAGAGTGCATTATACAAAGCAGGAAGATATCCATACAAATAGATAATACCATAAATAAGCAGTGAGGAAAAAAAAGCGTTGGAGTGTTTTTGGGTCTCTATATAAACAAAAAGATATGCAAACAACAACACCAAAGCGATTTCAACTCTCACCCCTTTTGTGGCAAATGAGAGCTCTACAAAAGGGTTAAAAGTATTCATAAATGAGAACCAAAAATTATCAAAATGGTAGTTGTAAACAATTTTTCCACTCTCAAACAAAAAATAATCCAAAAGAGGAACAATAATGATGATACCAAAAAACTTCAGTGTGATTTTAAGTGTATCAAAAAAAGAGTTGTTTGAAAAAAAAGAGAGTATAAAGCTGATACAAAAATACAATGTCAGCCAAGAGATGAAAATGTGTATGTAATCAACAACAATGTAATAAAATGAGCTGTTTAAGCTTAAAAAATGACCACTTTCAAATGCAAATTCCAGAAGTGTACGAATAACAACAAGAGTTAAAAAAGTTAAAAGAAATGAGTTAATGGTTAACTCATCTCTTTTTATCCTCTTTAAATAATCAATCACAAATTTTGGCAACGTGTTTAACACTCGCTTTTAAGCTCTCTTTTGAGACACCTCGAATGATATAATCAATCGATTTTTCATACCTTTTCCAGAATAAAAAACCTGTCTCTTTCCCCTCTTGTGTTTTTATCATTTTATCTCCAAAAGGCGTATTGATATAAACACACATGGGTTTAGAGCTTGATGCCGTTAAGGTTACTTTACTCTCAAAGTCTTTATCGTATGTTTTTTCATTAATGGTAAGATTTACTTCAGCATTTTTAATGTTGGCTTCATTAAATCGTTTATTAATTTCATGCGTAATCTCTTTGTATGCCCCTTTTATTTTATTTTTCCAATTTATCAGTTTTGAATCATTTAAAAATTTAGTTAGCAGTTCAATATCTTCATTTTTAACATCCAAGGCATAATTCAATGCTTCATAATACTCTTCTGGTATGATTTTAATATCAATGTTCTCTAAATCAATGCTTGACTTTTCTTCCCCCACTTCAAACTGAAATTTATAATTGTCCTCTGGAGCAATTACAAACTCCTCTTCATGGGTTGAATAAGTGGTATTAGAAACGAGCTTACTTCCTGTACCACTTTCACCGCTCCATGCACCCCCTTTGTTATAAACTTCATATTTTGAATATTTACCAGACCAATCAAATTTTAGTTTTACATAGTAGTAATTTCTTGAATTATTATCTACACGGTAAATTGCTTTATATCCATGAACCTCAGTATTGTATCCTCCATTTGAATAACTTTTATCCTCATATTTGGTTTCATTATACGCTCTTCCATTAATGTATGTTGTACTGTGTTGAGGCGAAGAGTATGAAGTTGAAGTATAAGGCACATAACGCTCACCTATGACCCCATTTTTATATGTTTTTTTCATCATAATATTTGCCATGGTCAAAAAAGTGGCATTATCTTTCAAAACAAGTAAGGTGTTTATCTCTTTAATTTTATTTTCAAATGCTTTAATGTTACTTTCTAAAGAAACTTGTTGAGAGATGAGTTCATTGATTGCCGTTGAGTTTTCAATTATTGCTTTGAAGTTATATTTTTGCATGACAGTTTTTTTGCCCCAAAGTATCATATAAAGTGCTTCATTATCTGCATTAAAGTCTCCTATATTTTCTTCGGTTTTGAACACAACATTTGTCTCCAATGTTTCTGTATTAAATAAAGAGAGCTCATCGCTATTACTTTTATACAAAACAGAGTTGCCTATAACTCTTAACTTATATGGCACAATATTATTTTGAAAAGAGTGAAGAACCTTTTTATTGACAAAGTCAATCAAACAAAGCTCTTTATTTTTATAAGAGATAATGATTTTGTTATTAACAATTTCCATAGCAATCTCTTCTTTGCCTTTTGAAAAATCAACAGACAAATCATAAAGCATTTTATAGTTTTTCATATCATAAATCATAAGCCTATCTTTAAAGGTATCAATAAGGGCCAAATAGTTCTCATTTGCAGTAAATTTAACAAAATATCCAGAAGAAAAACTGTGTAAGACTTTGAATGTTTTTTTATCCAGTACATTCACTTTTTGATAATTGCCAACCACTAATTTATCACCTACAGAAACAGAGTTATAGATGGCTTCTTTTCTAAACAGGGTTTTAACATATTTAAATGTTTGCTTATCATACACTTCTAATCCAAAAAAACCTCCCACAAGAAGTTTGTCTTTGGATTCAAATACTCCTCTGATAGATTCGTTGGCTTTAATCTTGGAATTAAGCAAATTGAAATTATTTTTATCAAAAGTATAGACTTTATTGTCTGTATTAACCAAATGAATGTGTTCTTTACCCATATATTGCCAAATTCCTCCACCCATGTGAATCTCTGTAGATTCAATAGGAGTAAACAGCTTTGCTGTATCATTCGATTTTAATTTATCCAATTCCAATGTCAATTTATTCAATTCGCTTTTTTGCACCTCTAAACTTTTATTAAGTGCATTTGCCAATTGATATCTCATGACATCTTCAGGTTTGATGGTATCTACCTTAGCCTGTACAATAAGCTTCTCTAATTCAGCTTTTTTTGCTTGATCATTTTTAGCAACTTCAACTTTAACTTCAGAAAAAGTAACCTCTTTGGGATTAAAACTTGAATAACGACTCCCTGAGTCACACCCTTGAATCAAAAAAACAACCAAACTCAAAAGTATCAATAACCTATAACACTTCAGCATAAACTTCCCCTTTTATGTAAAAATGTGATTATTATATAACTTTTAAAGTAAAAAAAAAGTTACATTGCTCTTTTTTAAATAAAAGTACTTACTCTAAAATATAAAGGGCTAACTCATCGGCAAGCAAAAAATCCTTACTATAGACTCTGTCATTTTTTATGTAAATCTTTTCATATTCGACCAATTGCATGACTTTATGATTCTCTTTTTCATTAAATAGACTCAACTCAATTCCAACAAGTGAACGCAAACCCAATAATATTTTTTCTGTTTTAATCTCTTCATGCGATAAAACTTCAATCTCATTTTCAAAAGGGTTTTGAATATATTTTTCCAAATCTTTTTGCGGATATAATCTTTGACCTGCAATATACCCTACTGCTCCAGCACCAACTCCCAAATACTCTTTATGTTGCCAATACCCGATATTGTGTTTTGAAGTAGAAGCCTCTTCTTTTGCAAAGTTTGATATTTCATACTGTTTAAAACCACTTTTTTCTAAATAAGAGAAAATTTTACCAGAGAGTTCTTCATCATCAATTTTGACACTGCTTTTAGCAAAAAACTTTGTGCCCTCCTCTATGGTTAAACTGTAAGCACTCACGTGGTCAATAGGCAAAGTATTGATTATGTCAATGTCTTTTTGAATGGATTCAAACGTATCGTTTAATACCCCATAAATTAAATCACAATTGATTCTTTTATACCCCACCTCTTTGGCTAAAACAATGGCTTCCTTAGCTTTAGTAGCATTATGCGCACGTCCTAAAAATTTCAGTTTTTCGTCATTGAAACTTTGTACACCAAAACTGACTCGATTGGCACCATAAAAAAACATGGTTTCCAACCAACTTTGAGTTGCACTGTTAGGATTGGCTTCTACAGTTATTTCAGCATTTTCTTCTAAATAAGGTTGAATAATTTCAAAGATCTCTTTATACTCCAACGCCAAAATAGAACTGGGAGTTCCTCCCCCTATAAAAACAGTCTCTATAGTTTTATTTTTTAGTTTTAGTTCATTTTCAACGCTGTGTTTTAAATGATTTTTTAGGCTATTCATGTACTCTTTTTTGAGATGAAACATGTTGGTATAAGAGTTAAAAGCACAATAAAAGCACTTACTGTCACAAAATGGTATATGTATATATAAAAGCAATTTTTAATCCTAAATTTAATATAATAAAGCCTTAATTATAAGGAAAAAGTTATTTATGGCTGATAAAACGGACGAAATACCCACACAAACAAATGATAAACACTATAGACCAAATGTAGCAGCAATTGTACTCTCAGCAAGATACCCTGAAAAATGCGAAGTGTTCATTGCATCACGAACCGATGTAGAAAATGCTTGGCAGTTTCCACAAGGGGGTATTGATGAAGGTGAAACTCCTAAAGAAGCACTTTTCAGAGAACTGGAAGAAGAGATTGGTACATCTGATATTGAGATTGTAGCAGAATATCCTCAATGGGTGAGTTATGAATTTCCACCAGCAATTGCCGAAAAGATGAAACCTTATGATGGTCAAATACAAAAATATTATTTGGTAAAATTAAAACACGGTGCAAAAATCAATATTGATACACACCATACGCCTGAATTCAGTGAGTTTAAATTTGTACCTACAAATAATATATACGACTATATTACGTTTTTTAAACGAACGGTCTATAAACAAGTTTTAAAATATTTTAGAAAAGAGGGTTATATTTAATATGTTAAAAGTATTAAAATTTGGTGGAACCAGTGTAGGAACACTGGACAGAATTCAAAATGTGGCACAAATTATTAAAAAAATAAAAGATGAAGGCCACGACGTTATCGCAATTGTTTCTGCAATGAGTGGAGAGACAAATAAACTGATTGAGTATGCGGAAACATATACAAAAGTTCCCGTTGCGCATGAGATGGATATGCTGTTAAGTTCAGGAGAGAGAGTGACATCTGCTCTTTTATCGATTGCTTTAAATGCCATAGGATACCCTGCTACTTCAATGAGTGGACGAGAAGCTGGCATTGTAACGGATGCGTCATTTATGAAAGCACGAATTCAATCCATTGATACAACCAATATGAAAAATGCCATTAAAGCGGGGAAAGTTGTTATTGTTGCTGGATTTCAAGGTGTAACGGAACAAAACAGAGTTACTACCTTAGGACGAGGTGGAAGTGATTTAACTGCTGTTGCAATTGCCGGCGCGATTGAAGCGGATGTGTGTGAAATTTATACCGATGTGGATGGAATTTATACTACTGACCCTCGAATTGAGCCCAAAGCAAAAAAATTGGAAAAAATCTCATATGATGAGATGTTGGAATTGGCCTCTTTAGGTGCAAAAGTATTACAAAACAGATCAGTTGAAATGGCAAAAAAATTAAATGTAAATTTAGTATCAAGAAGCAGCTTCACACCAGAAGTTGAAGGTACGTTAATCACGAAGGAAGAAAATATTATGGAAAAACCATTAGTAAGCGGTATTGCATTGGACAAAAATCAAGTCAGAGTTGGAATGTATGGGGTTACAGATAAACCTGGCATTGCAGCTACTATTTTTACTGCGCTTGCAAATGCGAATATCAATGTGGATATGATAGTACAAACCGTAGGTGTTGATGGAAAAACAGATTTAGACTTTACCATTCCTACAACAGACTTAGAAGCGTGTAAAACTGTTATGAACACATTTGCACAACAAGCAAGAAACATTGACTATAATGATTCAATTTGTAAAGTCTCTGTTGTTGGTGTTGGAATGAAATCTCATACAGGTGTCGCATCTAAGGCCTTTACTGCTTTAGCAAAAGAGAACATCAATATAAGAATCATTTCAACGAGTGAAATTAAAATTTCAATGATTGTTGAAGAAAAATATGCAGAACTTGCTGTTCGATCTTTACATGAAGCTTACGATTTGGATAAATAAACGTGCAAGAATTTTTAAATTGGACCATTGACACAATACGAGAAGATAAACTCATCTCTCCTTGGTTGGAAGAGAAAAAATATGAGTGGACACCGCTTGTTGCAAAATCTGTAGTGAATCTTTTGGATAAAAATCGTTCCGTAATTATTATTACAGATAAAGAACGAGAGTGGTTTTTAGAGTATATTTTAACCAATATCAACCACAGCAAACTCAATCGTCCATTTCTGCCTTTTTATGATTTTAAAGCATTCTATCGACAAATTGATAATCCCAAACAATCAGAAGAGGACATCAGTTTTATCAAAGATATGCTCAATATCTCTTTTCCCAATGGATACTGCTTTTGGTACATTGGGCGAAGTCAAGATATACGATCAACCATCCCAAAAATAAGCAAAAACTCATTTCTTTGGCTTTTTGATGAAGAGCGACAAGATGCGTTTAATTTAAGAAGTAACGATGAAGCTTTGGACATGAAACTTTTACAAATGTTCAGACTCTATAACAAAACGTTAAGTGCAACTTTATTTGCAGAAGTCAATGTAGAGAATTAAGATGTCAGCATTTAATATAAACTCATCTTCAATTTTAGTTGTCAATGACATCAATACAACCGTGCAAGAGTTGGTCAAAACACTCCCTCTTCACTCTAGTCGTGTCATAAAAAACGAACAAAGCGATAAAGATGAGTTTTTAATTGCACAATCCAATGCCGCCATAAAAGAGGCGTACATTGCTTCAAACTCCCCAAAGTTTATTATTCTTTGTGGTGCAACATTTAGAAAAGAAGCACAAAATTCTCTGCTTAAAGTCTTAGAAGAGCCACCTAAAAATATTGTTTTTATCATAGTAACAACGTCAAAATCTTCACTTTTACCTACAATTATTTCACGAGTTCCACTAAAATATTTAAAAGTAAAAAGCCATAAAGAAGCCTCTTCAATCGATATTGCCAAATTGGACTTAAAAGAGACCTATGCTTTTTTAAAACAAAATCAAAAAATATCTAAGATAGATGCCAAAGAGTTGGTTGAGTCTTTGATGTATAAAGTCAATCAACAAAAGATAAAACTCTCAAAAAAAGAGTTGGAAAGTTTTTCTACTTCAATCAAACTTTTAGATTTAAATTCAAGACCCATTAGCGTACTTACAACGCTTCTTTTAACACTGGTCCATACAAAGCACAAGAGCAGACAATGACCCTATATGAAATAGCAATCAACGATGCAGCAAAAATATTTGAAGCATTGGATTGTGATAAAAGTGGTATTAAAATTCTCTCAAAGAAATCTCAATTGCACACCATTTTTATTAAAAATCTTCATGTGGGAGCTGCCAATATTTTAAAACAAGATGCCCTTTCAATAGGTGCAGATTTAGCGGTTCCTACGGGTGTTATTGTTGCAAGGGACAAATATGTCAATGCCATACTCATAGCCAACAGCAAACAACTCGAAGTTTTAAGTGTCAAAGAGTTAGCCCAACCTTTTGGCTTGAAACAAATTGCAAAAGATTTAAAACGTTTTTTACAACCTCCCCAAGCTCCCACTAAAATAATGGGAATAGTCAATGCCAATGAAGACTCTTTTTTTAAAAGCAGTCGGTTTGTAGGAGAAAATGCCATTTTAAAAATGCAAAGTTTGATTGAAGATGGTGCAGATATTATTGATTTGGGTGCAGTTTCAAGTCGACCTGGCAGCATTGCAGTGACATCAAACGAGGAGTTAAACAGAATCAAACCTATTTTGGATCTCATTTATAAAGAAAAACTCTTTGAAAAAGCCCAATTTTCTTTGGACTCATATGCCCCTGAAGTTCTAAAATATGCGCTGGATTGTGGGTTTACTATTATCAATGATATTACCGGTTTAGAAAATGATGAAGTGGCTAAAATTGCAGCTTTATATGATGCAACGGTTGTGATTATGCATATGCAAAAAAGCCCTCAAATCATGCAAGAAGATCCGCAATATGATGATTTAATGCTGGATATACATCACTTTTTTGAGCAAAGAGTTCAAAAAGCAAAAGATTTTGGCATCAAAGATATTATTTTAGATGTGGGCATTGGTTTTGGGAAAACGTTAGAGCATAACTTACAGCTGCTCAACAACCATCATCATTTCAGATCTTTTGGCTATGAACTCTTAATTGGGGCGAGTCGAAAATCAATGATTGATAAAATTGTGCCTTCTACAATAGAGCAAAGACTTCCCGGTACTTTGGCCATTCACTTAGAAGCGATTAAAAAAGGAGCTTCAATTGTACGATGCCATGATGTTAAAGAGCATTTTCAAGCCATCAAAGTCCAAGAAGCCATTTTAAACAGTTAATTTCCCTCTTTATAAACAGGAACAGAGATAGTAAAACATGCCCCATCAAAGACTTCATTTTGGATTGTTATGATTTGATTATCCACTGTCAAAAAACCATCAAACTTTTTCTCAATAATCTCTTTACTTATATATAAACCAATCCCGGTACCTTGACTTTTATGTTTGGTCGTAAAGTAAGGGTCAAAAACTTTCTCAATGATAGAGGGCAATACCCCTCCTCCATTGTCATAAATGTAAATCAAATTTTCAGATTCTACAATCTTAGTTACAATTGCAATTTTTTTATCGGGAATCTCTTTTTCAACCATAATATCTTTGGCATTGTTCAAAATGTTAATAAATACTTGAGAAAGTTCACTGCTGCTTCCTTTTGCAATCAAATCTAAAGCAGAGAATTCCATGATAATTTTTATATCACTCTCTTTGTAGGCCGCATTAATAATTTGTAAAGTACTTTTTAAAGAGTTGTGAATATTAAACTTCTCTTTGGTTAAATCATTTTTAAAAAATGTTCTAAATGTATTAATGGTTTCAGATAAAAAATCTGCATTGTTAATGATCATTTCATAATAATAATCAAACGTACTGTCGGTTAATATATTCAAATCTTTTTGAAGTTTAATGGCACTCATTGAAGCTGACATAGCACACAAAGGTTGTCTCCATTGATGAGCAATATTACCAATCATTTCACCCAATGCCGCATATCTGGCTTGCTGAATCAAGTGTTTATCTTTTTTTCTATTATTTTCAACTTCAATTTTGATTTTAAGTTTTAAATTTTCATTTAAGATGTGTAACTCTTTTGTTTTCTCTTGAACTTTTGATTCCAAACTGTCATTCAAATGCTGAATCATTTGCATGTCACTGTTGATTTTATTTTTTGCTTCAAGAAGTTTTTGTTGATTGTCTAAAAGTTGCATAAAAAGTGATCGCAAATAGTTGGAAAGTTCTTGATACTCTGAAATTCTCAAATCTAATGTTTCACTGTTTTTATGGGTATTATTACAAAAATCTTTTGCATAAATTTTTAAGCTTTCAATGGGATTAATTAAGAGTTTATTGATCAATAAAACAAACAAGATAACAATTACAATAGTGATAAAAGAGACAAAAATAATGTCCTTTATTAAAATATCTTTTATGCTATTTAAAGAGTCATTTTTTAAAATCATCTTAATATTTAACAAACTGTATTGAGAATCAAAATCTAAAGAAGCACGATAACCAATCACATTCAAAGCTTTTTTTGAGTGAATCAACGTATTGTATTGCTGAATACTCTCTAAACTGATTTTTTTCTCATTTAAAGCATGCTCCTTCAATATTTCAGCATCTTCATAGAAAAAAGATATGGTTTCAAGTTTTGTATTTTTTTTAATGTCTTGCAATATTTTTATATTATTTTGTAATTCAACACCCCCTGCAAAAATACCAATAATCTCTCCCGTACGTTTATCAATGATACCTTTAGTAATGACCAAAAAAAGCAAAGGTTTTCCATTGGAGTCAATTTTAATTAAACTTTTTTTTATTCCAGCTGTTTTTATACGTTTTAGCTCTTTTATTAAAGGATGAATGTCATATAAAAAGAATCCTCCTAAAGCAACTTTGTCATATTTTGTAGGTAAAATGGCACTGAAATCAATCGATTTTAAAATTGATTTATTCAATTTCTCTTCAAGGAAGTCAATATTTTGAGTGTTGATTGCATCAATTTCTTCTTTTGATAAAGAGGTTGAATTAACGACTGACGTTATCTTCTCCACTTCATAATCAAAAATGGTTTGGGCCAATCGAATACTTTGCTTAAAATATTTTTGAGATTCACTGAAAAGCATGTTATTGATGCCTCTTTGCGAAAGTACAAACGACAAAACAACGATTAAAATAACCGTTGAAAGAGTTAAAGATAAAAAAAGAGTTTTAATGCCAATTTTAAAATTTGTTTTCATGATTTATTTGCTGTATCTGAATGCTTGTTTTTTTAATAATTCAATGCTTTGCGCACTAAAATTGTCATCAACCAATTCAAATTTTCCAGAATAAATTAATGGCACTTTTTTTTGCAACAAATCCAATTTTATTGCTTCGGCCATTGCTACACCATTATCATCATTCATTCGCATTACCGTTACATTTAAATCATGATTTTCAATCATAGCAAGTTCTGTACTTCCCCCACCCCAACCATTTAAAAGAATTTTATTCTCTAATTGTAACGCTTTTACTGCCTCACTCGCACCTATAGCTATGTCAGTAGAACAATTATAAATAAAATCGGTATCTTTAATTGATTGAAAGTTTAATACTATCTTTTTTGCCAGATCTTTTTTAACATAGGTATAATAAGAGCCTTTTAAATCATATTGTGCACCCATCATGTTAATAAAACTGTCTCCTCTGACTTGACTGACATACCCTTCATTGTGATAAAGCATCAAATATTTAGCTCCATTTGGAAACTTCTTTTTATAATATTGCACCAGTAATTTTGTACCTTCTATGTGATCAAACCCCACATACATAAAAGGTTGATTGTTTCCCCACTCTTTAAGTGGTGTGGTGATATTTTGCAAAATGATTTTTGGTTTTTTATTGGTAATAATTTGTGAAATTAATTTTTTATGCCCATCAATATTTAATGTAAATATAAGATAATCACTTTTACTGTCCAAAAGCTCTTTTAATTTAAGCTGCAGTTTTTTTACATCATTTTCATCCACAAAAATAGGCTTAATTTCATACGGAATATTGAGTTCTTTAAGTCTTGCTTCAAAAGACTTCTGGCTTCTTGTCCAGTAATCGGTCAATTGATTACCTGGATACAGCATTGAAATTTTAATTTTTTCTCTTTTTTGTTTTAAAGCAACCGCATCACTTTGAACAATTCTATCAAATGTTTGCATTCTGAATTTTTCTTGCGGATTGATTTGTAAAAACTCATCAATTGTCCAAAAAGAGTTGCCTAAAGCCCAAGTTACAAAAAGAGCACCTAACATTAAATATTTCATGGTTCAACCTTTTTTAAATTTTACTACAATACTTCATGCAAACTGTTTGCTTTTTTCATCCACTGTTTCAAATTTTCATAATCTTCTTCTTCAACCATTTTTCGAACCTGTTTCATCTGCTTTTCAAATAAATCAAATGAAACCAAAAGATTTTTTCTGTTTTGTTTAAAAATATCACTCCACATAGCAGGACTGGATTTAGCAACACGACTCATATCCTTAAATCCACCTGCAGCCAATGCTAAAATTGCTTTGGGGTCTTCATGATTCATCACAGTATTGGCCAATGAAAAAGAGATAGCATGCGGCAAATGAGACATATAACACGCATGAATGTCATGATCTTTCGCATCCATCATCACAATTCTCATCCCAATGCCTTGAAAAATTCTCAGTGCATTATTAACATGTTGAGTTTCATTTTTTTCTAAATTACATAAAACCGTTGTTTTACCCTCATATAAACCATCAATGGCTGCTTTTGGTCCAAATTTTTCAGTTCCAGTCATTGGATGTGCTGCGACAAAATTTTCTCTTATTTGTTCGGGAATATTATTGACAATATACTCTTTGGTTGAACCTAAATCTATAATGGTTGTCTCTTTAGAAATATCGAGCAGTTGAGGAAACAGTTCAATAATGGCATCCACAGGAATGGCCAAAATAATCACATCTGATTTTATTTTCAGTGTGTTTATATCCATGAGTTCATCCACTAAATTAAGTTCTAAAACCTCTTGTTTTGTTGACTCATTTTTAACATATCCATAAACATTTTTAGCAATACCATATTTTTTTACTGCTTTTGCAATAGAGCCCCCCATTAATCCAAGCCCAATTATTCCTATATTCACTTTATTTAACCTTATTAATAATATATTGAAATAAATTATATCTTAACCATCCTATAAACTTTATTTAGTTATATTAGCTACTTTATTTTATACATATTCGTAAATACTAAGGATAACTGTGAAAAAAAATGCAACTTTACTGTGCCTGGCTTTGGCTTCAACCCTGAGTGCTCAAACCATACAAAAAATTGAATTTAACAACCTTTCAAAAGTTTCAGCAAAAATTGCAAGCGAAACCATAAATATACGAGAAGGCGATGAATTAGACATAGATAAGGTCAATAGTGCCATTAAAGAATTTTATCAATTTGGTTATTTTGATGACATAACAGTAATCAACAACAATGGTATTCTTGAGTTTAATTTTGTTGAAAAACCATCCATTGCAAATGTGGAGATGACAGGCTATAAATCACGACAAGAAGATATTGACGAAGTCCTAAAAAGAATTGGTTTATCTAAAGGAACCATGTATACAAAAGCACGAATACAAAAAGCAAAAGAATCACTTTTACAAGAACTGCAAAAAGAGGGATATGTTAACTCTGTTGTAGAAGTTGAAATTGAAACACTCAGTGAAAACTCTGTGTCTGTCTCACTTGCAGTCAATAAAGGTGATGAAATCATCATTAAAAAAGTCAATTATTATGGATCTGAAAACTTAGATGAAAGTGATTTTGAACAAGTCACTGCCAATAAAGAGGAGGATTTTATCACTTGGTGGTTTGGTCAAAACGATGGCGAAGCGAAAATTGATCAACTTCCTTATGAAAACCTAAGAATCAATGAACTCTATTTTGAACATGGTTACTTAGACTCTAAAGTAAAACCTCCCTTTTTAAAGGTTGATTTTGCTTCCAATCAAGCAAAACTGGATTTTTATATCCAAGAGGGACCTCAATATATCACCGATAATATTACAATTTATTTGGATGCCTCAATTTTAGATCCTAAAACACTCTATGAGGGATTAAAACTCAAAAAAGACAAAGTGTTTAACCTTAAAAAACTCAGAGAAGATGCTGAATATATTAAAACAGCCGTTGCCGATTTAGGGTATGCCTTTACTGAAGTTAAATATGATATTCAAAAAGATACCAAAACCAATAAAGCCAGTGTTGTCTACTCTGTCATTCCAGGTAAAAAAGTATACATCAATGATGTTTTTATCTCAGGAAACTCAAGAACACTTGATAGAGTTATACGAAGAGATGTCTATTTAGCCCATGGAGATTTGTTCAGTTTAACTGACTATAACGACTCGGTATCTAAACTCAAAAGAAATGGTTTTTTTGAAGATGTCACGATTGACCAAAAAAGAATTTCTGAAGATAAAATGGATTTAGTTGTCAAAGTCAAAGAGACATCAACGGGTTCTTTAATTTTAGGTGGGGGATATGGGTCGTATGATGGATTCATCATCAATGCCTCTATTCAAGACAGAAATATTTTTGGTTCAGGTCTTAACCTTGGGTTTTCAATTGATACCTCAAGCAAACGAAATAATAACTCTATCTCGTTAAGTAACCCGGCCATCAGAGACAGTGCTTACAATGGAAGTGTTGAAGCACATGGGAATGACCTTGAAATCGATTATGACAACTATACATTAAACAAAGATACTGTTGGATTTTCTGTGGGGGCAGGTAAAGAGATTTTCAGAAACTTCTATGGAGGATTAAAATATGCCTTTGATTCTGTTGATGAGAGTTATACCGGGACAACCGCACGAAAAAACCAATCTTATCTTGTCAGTTCAATTACACCTTATATCAATTACAACAGTACCGATGATTACTATTTTCCAAGAAGTGGATTTAAAGCTGGAACCTCTTTAGAGATTGCGGGTATTGGTGGTGATGCCGAATATTTTGAGACTTCAACCTATTTTAAATATTACTACTCTTTAGAAAATTTGCTTGATTGGGATGCTGTTTTCAGATACCGAGGTCAAGTTAAAATGTTAATTGATAACGGTATGATTCCGCAAGGAAGTACCTTTTATTTAGGAGGACCTAAATCATTAAGAGGATATGAATCGTATGCTTTTGGACCAGAAGATTCAGCTGTTGACAATCCATACAAAAACTATTTTTCCAATGGTTTTGAATTAAACTTTCCATTGGTACCCTCGGCTAAAATGCGATGGGGAGTCTTTTATGATTATGGGATGATTGGAGAAGACAATTTTTCTCAGATTAAACGAAGTGGTACAGGAGCACTTATTGAGTGGATTTCACCGGTTGGACCACTGCAATTTATCTTCTCTCAACCATTGGATGATGAACCAGGGGATAAAACATCAACCTTTGAATTCAGTTTAGGAACAAGCTTTTAATGATGGATTTAAACAGAAGATTAAGCAATGAAGAGGCTTTAGATTTAATTGAAAACATGCCTTTAATAGAACTGGGCGAGTTGGCTTTTGCTAAAAAACAACAACTTCACCCTGAACAAATCACAACATTTGTTGTGGACAGAAACATCAATTACACCAATGTCTGTTTTGTGGATTGTAAATTTTGCGCTTTTTTCAGACACGGGAAAGATGAAGATGCTTATGTACTTTCATATGACCAAATTGATGAAAAGATAGAAGAACTTTTAAAAATTGGTGGTACGCAAATATTGATGCAAGGGGGCGTGCACCCTAAGCTTAAAATTGATTTTTATGAAGATTTGGTTGAACACATTCACACCAAGTTTCCACAAATCACTCTGCACTCTTTTTCTGCAATCGAGATTGATTATATTGCTAAAGTGTCAAAACTCAACTATTTGGACGTGTTAACAAGACTTCAAGCAAAGGGGTTAAGTTCAATTCCAGGCGCTGGAGCTGAAATCTTAAGTGACAGAGTAAGAGACATCATCGCCCCTAAAAAATTGGATGCTGCAAAATGGCTTAAAGTTCATGAAACAGCACACAGCATCAATATGAAAACAACCGCCACAATGATGTTTGGAACGGTTGAAACCAATGAAGAGATCATCAAACATTGGGAAATGATACGAGATTTACAAGATAAAACGGGTGGATTTCGAGCCTTTATTATGTGGTCATTTCAAAGTGCCAATACCAAACTGCTTCAAGAGATGCCCCATTTGAAACCTCAATCATCGAACCGTTATTTAAGACTGCTTGCTGTGGCACGATTATATTTAGATAATTTTAAAAATATTCAAAGTTCATGGGTGACTCAAGGCAGCTACATTGGACAAATGGCACTTAAGTTTGGTGCCAATGATTTAGGCAGCACCATGATGGAAGAGAATGTCGTCTCCGCTGCTGGAGCCAAAAACAGAATGAATCAAGAAGAGATGATCAGACTGATTAAAGACATCGGTGAAAAACCAGCAAAAAGAAACACTGCTTATGACATACTAGAGAGGTTCTAAGATGCGAAAGCACGGAACCTTACTTTTTAAAATTTTACCCATATTATTATTTACACAAGGATTTTTAATGAGTGCAACAATTCAACATATTGCCATTAATGACACAACTTCTATACCCATTATTTTTGAACAAGATAACTCATTGCCCACTTTCAACTTACAACTGGTGTTTAAAAACTCAGGTTATATGCAAGATAAAAAACAAAGTGGTATTGCTAACATCAGTGCTAAGCTTTTAAATGAAGGAACAAAAGAGCTCGGAAGCATTAAATTTGCAGATAAATTAGAGAGCAAAGCCATCTCTTTAGAGACTTCCAATGGTTTTGAGACCTTTGTCATTGAACTTTCCTGTTTAAAAAGCGAATCAAAAACAGCGTTAAAACTGCTTGAAAAACTTTTAAAGTCTCCCAATTTTACCCAAAACACTTTGGATAAAATTAAAACAACTCAAATGGGTATTTTAAAACGAAAAGAGAACGATTTTGATTATATTGCTCAAAACAATTTAAAAAAATTAATTTTTAAAGGTACCCCTTTAGAAAACTCTTCAAATGGAACCATTCAATCAATATCCACCATAAAACTGAAAGATGTAAAAAACTTTATACACAATGCCATAACGTTGAATAATTTGATTGTTGTTGCTGGAGGAGATTTTTCTTTTACAGAATTAGAAAAAAGTATTCACGATATTTTGTTATCCATTCCAAATGGCAATGAAAATACGTTACAAATTATTCAAGCTCAAGAAAAACCCTCTGTTCATGAAGAGATAAAAGATACACAACAAGCTTATATCTATTTTGGAAGCCCCTATCACCTAGAGGCCCAAAACAAAAAGAACTATATTGCAAAAGTGGCTTCATTTATTCTTGGAGGCAGTGGCTTTGGCAGTCGACTCATGGAAGAGATACGAGTCAAACGAGGCTTGGCATACAGCGCCTATGGTTCTATTTCTATCAATAAATCACACACCTATTTTACGGGTTATTTACAAACCAAACTGGAAAGTGCTACTGAAGCTAAAGAGTTAGTAAAAAGTTTAATAGAAGAGTTTGTAAAAAATGGTGTGACACAAAAAGAGTTAGACAGTGCCAAAAAATTCTTAAGTGGGAGTGAACCACTCAGAACAGAAACACTCAGCCAACGCCTTAACAGAGCCTTTACTTATTATTATAGAGGTTTGGATCCCGATTTTGCACAACAAGAGTTAAATAATATAGAAAAATTGAGTTTAGATGAGTTAAATGCCTTTATCAAATCTCATAACGAAATTCAAAATTTATCATTTTCAATCGTAAGGAAATAACTTGTTAAGAATTGCCCTAAGCCCAACAGCTGACATGCACATTGAAAACTTAAGAATTGCCCTATTTAATTATATAATGTCAAAAAAATTAAATGAAACATTACTCATACGAATAGAAGATATTGATAAAGAAAAAAATATCGAAGGGAAAGAGAAAGAAATCCTTGAAATTTTGGCACTTTTTTCAATCGAATATGCTCAAATAACGTATCAAAGTGAAAACTTAAAATATCATCAAAAAATGGCGATGCAACTTCTGACACAAAAAAAAGCATTCTCCTGCTTTTGCTCAGATGAGAAACTCAAAGAGTTAAAAGAAGAGGCTAAAACCAATGAAAAACCATACCATTATGATGGATTTTGTGCAACATTGAGCGATGAAACTGTTTTAAATACCAATGCACCATTTAGAGTACGAATTCAAGAACCCAAACACGCAATTAAATTCAACGATTCACTCAAAGGTGCATTCACGTATGAACCTTTTGAAGTTGATGCATTTACCATTTTAACGCATGATAAAACACCTACGTACAACTATGCTTCTTCCGTAGACGATATGCTCTACGATATCACTACAGTTATAACTACAGAAGATAATTTATCCAATACTCCCAAACAAATTCATATCAGAGAATCATTGGGCTATGACAAAGAGATTGCCTATACTCATTTGCCTCTCATTTCAAATAAAGATGATATTGTCACTGTAAAAGAGCTTATTGAAGAAGGTTTTTTGCCTGCAGCCATTGCTAATTATTTGGTACTTTTAGGCAATATAACCCCCACTGAAATCTTTACCATAGAAGAGGCGATTTCTTGGTTTAGTGTTGACAAGCTTTCAAAAAATCCTGTTGAATTTGAGATAAATAAGCTGCGATTTATCAACCAAAAACATTTAGAATTTATTGATGACATGAGACTCTCTAAAATATTAGGTTTTGCCGATGAAGATATTGGGAAATTGGGAAAACTTTATTTAAAAGAGTGCACTACTATCAAAGAGATCAAAGCAAAAATTGATGCTATCTTCTCTCCAAAAGAGAGCATGAATGACTCCAAAGAGGAGTTTGCACACCTCAAAAAAGTTTTACAATCGGCCCCTTTCTTTGAACAATTTGATGATTTAAAGACATACGCTACAGAACAAATAAACCTCAAAGATGATTCATTGAGATATATTTTAACAGGAGCCAATACAGGCCCAAATCTGGGAGATATTTATCCCTTAATTAAAAACTACTTAGGAGAAATCATAAAATGACAGAAGCACTTATAAGCTCAATTGCAGTTGTAATTATTAGCATCATTACTCTGTACAAATGGGTGATTATTATTTCAGCACTTTTAAGTTGGGTCAGACCCGATCCATATAACCCGATTGTTCAAATGTTAGAAAGACTTACTCAACCAGCGTACGCATTGATTCGAAGATTCATTCCTACTGTTATTGGTGGAATGGATTTAGCACCTGTTATTCTTATTTTTATTCTTATTTTTCTAGAGACATTTTTAGGAAGATTATTTGCTGGAATGATGTAAGATGAAAGGTAAGTACTCTTTGAACAGATTTTTTCTGTTATGTCTGCTTACCTCTCTTCCTTTGTTTGCTTTTTCAAACACCATTACCCTTGATTGGCTCAATGAAAAACCAAGAAGTTATGCAAAAAACTTTTATATTTGGCAATTTTTACAACAAGACATTACCCCCAATGAAGCCGCATTGGCCCTAGAACAAGCCAGAAATGTCAATGAAATACTTTTTTTTGCATACGCAAAAAAAATTAAAAATGATGAAACTTATGCCATCATGCAGTGTATGCAAGCAAAAGCATCTGAACTTGTTGCAACCAACAGTGATTGTATTGCTGCAGGACTTTCGGTCAATAAAGCCACTTTATTAACATACCAAGAGAAGCTATTAGCCATTTCAAAATTAAAAGAGAAATACCCCTTTCAAACTGAAATATTAAAAGTTTTAAACGCACCCCTTCCCTTTACAAAACTCACAGCAAGCCCTAAAGAAGTCTTCTTTAAAACCTTTAATCAATGTGGAAACAGCTTCAGAGAAAACTATTTTAATTATAAATTACCTCAAAGTACCTTGGATAAGCTTTTAGGTGATGCAGCCATCAACCGAACCATCGTTCTTATTGTGACCAATCCAAAATTGAATGCCCTTCAAGAGTCGTTATTGGAGAATTTTCAAAGTCAAAATCTCACGAATAATGGGCTTTTTTATCTTGGAATAAATGCGTTAATTCATGACAAAAATGAGTTGGCACTCAACTATTTTAATAGAGCCTATGATCAATCTTATCTGCGTTCAGACAAAGATAAAATGCTTTTCTGGAAATATCAGCTCACTCAAGACAAACAGTTGTTAGAAGAATTAAGCAACAGTTCAAATATCAACATTTATTCCCTGTTTGCACTTGAAGCTTTAAACAAAAAGCCCAACAATATCATTTATGATATTAAACTTGAAAAAAACAAAGAAAAAAACAGTTACAATATTGCTGATCCATTCAGCTGGATTCCAATTTTCAAAGAGTTAAAAACAGTCGATGAAACACAATTAAAAAGCTATGAAAAAAAATTCAACAATAAAGATACACTCCCTTATCTCGCTTTTATTTATGAAAAATATTATCAATTTCAACGAAACTATTTTATAACTCCTTATGAAGAGTATATCATCGATTATGATTTGGATAAACAGGCCTTAATATACGCCATTGCAAAACAAGAGACCCATTTTATTCCCTCTTCGATTTCACCTTCGTATGCCATGGGGATGATGCAAATCATGCCTTTTTTAAGCAAACATATTGCGAAAGAGTTAAAAGAAGAGAAGTATGACATTAATGAGATGCTTAATATTAAACAAAATCTGAAGTTTGCCAACTATCAATTAAATTATTTAAAAAAAGAGTTAAAACATCCTCTGTTTATTGCGTATGCTTACAATGGTGGAATTGGTTTTAGCAAAAAAATGTTGGGAAGTGGTCTGTTTTCAAATATGAAAAAAAGATATGAACCCTATTTAAGTATGGAACTTGTTTCTGTTGATGAATCAAGACATTACGGGAAACAAGTTTTAGCCAACTACTATATTTATAAAAATCACTTGGATAAGAAACATCCCTTACGCTTTTCTAGTTTGGTCGAAAGCTTACAGAACCCCTACCAAAAGTAGTGTTTTCTAGCGTTAAAACCAACGTTGTATCTTCACTGTTTTTTTCAAACTTGATCACATAATATTTTGCCCAACTGTTAAATAATGGTATATTATTTAACATTTTGTGGTTTTTATCCAAAAACTCTTTTGAAATATACTCTCTGCCATTGAGTGTCAGTTTAAACGCTTCTTGGCTTAAAAAATCTTCCGTTTTATGATTTTCATCTTCAACAACATAAACACCTACTATAAAGTTTTCATACTCATTATCCCACATGGAATCCACTGAGTTAAGATAGGTAACATTCATCATAACTTTAACTTCATTTTGAAAAAGAATATCTGCTTTTTTAGTGTATTGTAACGCGTTTGAATACAACTTGTTTTTCTCAAAATGTGTCATGGCCATCGGTGGAGTACATCCCACAAATAAGAAACTTGATAAAATCAGAGGTGCAAAAAAATATTTTTTCATCTATACCCTTAAATATTATTATCTTATTATTTTACACTAAAGATACTTTAACCATCATTTAGATAAAATCCCCTATGATTAAAGATGATTTACAAACAAAAACATACAAAAAATTAGCAGTGGCTTTCAGTGGTCCATCCAATAGTGGGAAGACCACTTTGATTGTAAAAATTGCCAATATTTTACAAGACAGAGGCTATAAAACAGTCATTGTCAAACACGATCCAAAAGATAAAGCACGATTTGATCAAGCAGGAAAAGATTCAGATAAATTTTCACAAACAGGTTCAGATGTTGCCGTAGTAAGTCCTAACAGAACTACCCTGTTTAAACAAAGCACATCGACGGTTGATGAAATTATTTCTCTGTTTGGCACATTTGATTTTTTATTGGTCGAGGGTCTTAAAACACTCCCCCTTCCAAGAATTTCAATTTTTAGAAACTCGCTTGATGAATCATATTTCGCAGTTTCAAATGCCATTGCTTGTGATGAAAGCATCAATAAAGATGAGATACCCAAAGAGTTGGAACAACTGAATTTAAATAACCCCGAAGAAGTAATTCTTTGGATTGAAAAAAATGCAAAGAGAGTATAAAATGACAGAAATTTTTGATGCCATAAAACAGACAGCCATAGAGATTAAAGAGCTCATTGTCAATGGTGATACAGGAAAAAGTGAACAAGAGAATGCCACAGGGGATACCCAACTTAAATTGGACATTCAAAGTGATTTAATTATTGAAAAAATATTTGCCAACGTACCCTCAATCAAAGCCATAGTTTCAGAAGAGCAAGAAGCCATTGTCAATTTACATGAAAAAGGGAAATATTTAATTGCATATGACCCCTTAGATGGTTCATCTTTGGTCGATGTAAACCTATCGGTGGGTTCTATTTTTGGTATTTATGAAAATGATTTTACTGCAGACAATTTAATCGCTTCTGTGTATGTTGTTTTTGGACCAAGAGTAGAATTGGTCATTGCCACAGAAGAAGTCAAAATGTACCGACTTTTAAAAGGAAAATTTGAATTTATTCAAACCATTGCTTTAAATGAAAAGGGAAAATTAAATGCACCTGGTTCCACACAAAACTGTTGGGCACCTTTTCATAAACAACTCATTGATGATATTTTTAATGATGGTTACCGATTAAGATATTCTGGCGGTATGGTACCAGATTTACATCAAATCTTATTAAAAGGTGGTGGACTTTTTTCATATCCAGGGACAAGTGACAGACCAAAGGGGAAATTAAGACAACTCTTTGAAGTTTTTCCTTTTGCTTTTGTTTTTGAAAAAGCGGGTGGACAAGCCATTGATGGAAAACAAAGAGTATTAAACATTCCGACAACACACATTCATGATACCACACCTTGTTTTTTTGGCTCTAATGAAGAGATCAATCGAGTGTTAAAAGTTTATAAAGAAAATGAGTAATCAACAAACCGATGAATGGGATTTAAAGCTTGAGCAACAACTCCAAGTCTTAAATCAGTGTCAAGAATCGAAAAATTTACCCAGTTGTACAAACTGTGCAGAATTTTTTGATTGTGAAATAAGAAAAACGTATGTAGTCGCCGTCTATGAATCGATGAACAAAGGTTCTGGTGGTGGATTTGAATTTTAATTAAAGGTAAAAAATGGAAAAAGCTTGCAAAAATGTATATATAACCACACCAATTTATTATGTTAATGATGTGGCTCATATTGGGCATGCGTATACAACAATTATTGCAGATATGTTAGCAAGATATTCAAGATTGGTAGGGTTCAATACTTTCCTTCTGACAGGTACCGATGAACACGGACAAAAAATTGCTCAAAGCGCTGAAGCAAGAGGGAAAACCCCTAAAGAGTATGCCGATGAAATCAGTGGAAAATTCAAAACACTTTGGGATGATTTTGATATTACTTATGACAAATTTATAAGAACAACCGATGATGAGCATAAAGCGGGTGTTCAAAAAGCATTTGAAACGATGTATGCCAAAGGCGATATTTATAAAGGCGATTATGAAGGGTACTATTGTGTATCATGCGAAACATTTTTTACTGAAAAACAACTCATAGAAGGTGAATTTTGTCCAGATTGTGGCAAACCAACTCACATTGTTAAAGAGGAGAGTTACTTCTTTAAACTCTCAAAATATGAAGACAAACTGATTAAATGGTATGAAGAGAATGAAGATTGTATTCTTCCTCGTGCCAAGAAAAATGAAATTGTTAACTTTGTGAAAGGGGGATTGAGAGATCTCTCAATTTCAAGAACTTCATTTGATTGGGGAGTAAAACTTCCTGAAAATATGAATGAACCTAAACACGTCATGTATGTTTGGCTTGATGCCCTTATGAACTATATTACAGCACTTGGTTATGGAACCGATGAAAAGCATATGGATATGTGGCCTGCAAAAGTCCATTTAGTGGGTAAAGATATTTTGCGATTTCACTCGATTTATTGGCCTGCATTTTTAATGAGTTTAGAATTACCTCTTCCTCAACACGTTGCTGCACATGGTTGGTGGACAAGAGACGGTGAAAAAATGTCAAAATCAAAAGGCAATGTGGTTGACCCTAAACAAGTGGCCGATGCTTATGGTTTAGATGCTTTCAGATACTTTTTACTCAGAGAAGTTCCTTTTGGACAAGATGGAGATTTCTCTCAAAAAGCATTGATGGATCGAATCAACTCTGATTTGGGAAATGATTTGGGAAATTTACTCAATCGAATCATGGGAATGAGCGGAAAATATTTTGATTATAAAATAGACTCAAAAGATGTGGCTAAATTCCACCAAAAAGAGCTGGATGAAATCAATGAAATTTTAAACAATGTGGAAGAATATATTTTTAACATGCAACTCAACCGATACCTTGAAGATATTTGGAAGGTTTTAACCATTGCCAATAAAGCCATTGGAGATTATGAGCCTTGGGCAAAAATGAAAGAGGGTAAAACAGATGAAGCCATGGCATTGGTAGCACTTATTACCAATATTGTTGCTAAAGTTGCCCTACTTTTAGATTCTGTTATGCCACAAAAAGTTTCACAAATTGCTGATTGTTTGGGCATTAAAATCAATACACAAACCTATACCCAACTCATAGGCAATAAAGAGTTAATCTCTAATACAACCATTACAAAAGTAGATCAGCTCTTCCCACGAATCGAAGAGATTTTGTTGGAACAATCTGCTCCAAGTGATATCTCTAAAAACAGTGTAGAAATTGAAGCAAAAGAGAAAAAAGAAGCAAAAGTATGCAGTGAAATCATTGAAGATGACAACTTAATCACCATTGATAAATTCTTTGAAACAACCATAAAAATTGGAACCATCATCGAAGCAGAAGAGGTGCCTAAGTCAAAAAAACTGCTCAAACTTCAAGTAGATGTGGGCGAAGGTAAAAACAGACAGATACTCGCTGGTATTAAAGAGTATTACAGTGCCCAAGAGTTAGTTGGAACACAAGCGTGTGTTGTAGCAAACTTAAAGCCTGCAAAACTCATGGGAATGATCAGTGAAGGAATGTTACTTGCAGCCAAAGATGAGAATGGTTTGAATTTAATCCGACCTGAAAAATCAAAAACTGCTGGAACGAAAATAAGCTAGCATCGTGCAAATTTCTTCAATCAATGACATCATCCAAGGGGAGTTACAAAACTCCCCTGCCATCTCTTTTATTTCCAATGTGAAAACCAATGCAAAAAGAGTTCATGAGGGTGATCTTTTTGTTGCAAAAAATGAAGATGACATTGCAGTTGCACTTAAAAATGGTGCATTTGCCATAGTAACACAAGCAGCAACGACTATTCTTGATTCAGAGATTGCCTGGATAGTCGTTGACGATATTCAAAAAGCGTTAATTCGATTTATTCGCTACAGTTTAAGCCAGCTTGATTTACACGCTTTTTATTGTGATGAAATAAGTTATAAACTCATTCAATTAAATAAAACAGCAACACATCAAAATATCAAACTTTTTTCTAACAATATTGAGCACTCTCTTAAACTGTTAGATACGCTTGAAAATGGAGATACTATTTTTTCATTTAATAAAGAGATATTAGATGCCATTTATCCCAAAAACAAAAATTTCAACACCTCCACTTTTGAAATTAAAAACGTAATAGAACACTCTTTATTTGAAACCACATTCAGTTATAAAGAAGACTATTTTTCAAGAATCAGAATTTCAGGATTGTACCTCAATCAGTTTTTAGAAGTCTTTTTATTGTTTAACAAAGAGATTGATTTTAATAAACTCAAAAAACTCAACCACTTTAAACCCATTTTTATTGACAAATACAGCACGGTTGTTGAGTATGGGAAAAGTGGTAAGTTCATTCTTGCGCAAGAATCTTTCCAGATTGCACAAGAAGAGTTAGCCTATATTCACAAAAAATATACATATGGGAAAATAGTTGTCTTTATCAAAAAGGGTTTAACCCTATCAAATAACAACTATATTTGTATCCAAGCCATTGAAGAGATCAAAGAAAAACTCAAAAAACAACGGTATAACGCGGTATACATCATTGGTTTTAGTTCACAAAAGATAGAAAACTTTTTAAACGAAAACAATGCCATTAACGCTTTACTTTAATAGACCATTCCAAAAGAACCAATCACTTTTCCTAAAATTTGTATCTCATTTTTTTGAACCACTTGCATGGGATACTCTTTATTATCGGAAATAATATCCAATTTTCCATCCAAACGTCTTTGAATTCTTTTTACAAACAAGCCATGGATGGTTGTAAAAGCATAAATACCCTCTTTAGCAAAATCTTTTTTTGTAGAGTCTAAAAAAATGATATTATCAGAACACAATGTTGGTTCCATAGAGTCACCCACCACATTAATGGCTTCGATATTTTTCAAATTTTTCTCACCACCAAGCATTTTGGTAAAATATTCAGGTACTTCAAGTTTTTCAAAGGCATCTTCACTCTCATAAGCTCCTCCACCAGCACTTACATTAACACTTGGATAATACCGAATCCAATACTTATCTGTTGAATCAAGTAATGAACTGGGATTTTGATTATAAAGTAACCAGTTGATAGAGATTTTTTTGATCGCACAAAAATCCAATATATTAGAAAAAGGAATTTTACTTCTGTTTTTCATGGTGGCAAAATTGACTTGAGATAATCCCAATGCAGTTGCAACATCTTTATCAAAAACTTTCCCATTTTTTCCATCGGTACTCAAAACATCTTTCAATCGCTCAATTATTTCACTTACAATTAACATTATGACTCCTTTTTAGAATTATATTACAATTTGCAATATTTTTCAAGTTGTTTTCAATTTTATATTAAAATTTGTCATATTATTTAAAAAAGGAGCTGCAATGAGTGCAAAAATAATGAAACTAAGTGACAATTTAATGGGAATTTTATATAAAATTGACCATGCCATTTATAAAATTGGAGATAAAATTTTCTAATAATTCACAATTTATGAAAAGTTTTGAAATTTCATCAAATTAAAGTCAAAAAATCAATTTGACTAAAGCATATTTTTAATAAAATGCTTCCATCAAATTACAGTGGTAACCACGGAGAGTAATATGGAAGTAAATTTAGTCGTCGAAGCATTAAAGTTCATGGTGCTAGGAATGGGAGTTGTATTCTCTTTTCTTGTCATTATGGTCTACGCGTTAAAAGTGCAAACAGTACTTATTAACAAGTTTTTCCCTCTTGCAGAGAAAAAACCTATTAACAAGGTGCAAACACAGGTTGTTACGGCATCTGACACTGCAAAAAAGATAGCTGCAATCTCAGCAGTTGTTCAACATCACAACAATCTAAAAGGGTAGTATAAATGTCAAAGAAATATATTGATGTAATGGATACCACGTTTAGAGATGGATTTCAATCTGTCTTTGGTGGTAGAGTTCTTATGGATGATTTCTTTCCAGCTGTAGAAGCTGCAAAAGAAGCAGGTATAACACACTTTGAATTTGGTGGAGGTGCACGTTTTCAATCATTGTTTTTCTATTTAAGAGAAAATGCATTTGATATGATGGATCAATTCAGACAAATAGTAGGTCCAGATGCAAACTTACAAACACTTGCACGTGGTATTAATACAGTAATGTTAGATACAGGATCTCGTGAATTAATTGACATGCATGCAAAAATGTTTGCAAAACATGGTGTAACAACCATTCGAAACTTTGATGCGCTTAATGATGTACAAAATTTAGAATACAGTGCTGAATGCATTAAAAAATATGGTTTAAATCACGAAGTCGTTATAACACTGATGGATTTGCCTCCAGGATGTGTAGGGGCTCATGATGTTCCTTTTTATGAAAAAACATTACGAAAAATTTTAGACAGTGGACTTCCTTATGATTCAATCTGTTTTAAAGATGCGTCAGGAACCTCTTCTCCACAGAAGATTTTTGAAACCATTCAAATGGCAAGGAAACTCGTCGGGGAAGATATGCATATCAGACTTCATACCCACGAGACTGCCGGTGTTTCAGTCGCCTGCTATTTAGCCGCCTTAGAAGCCGGCGCGGATGGAATTGATTTAGCCGCCAGTCCTGTCTCAGGGGGTACAAGTCAACCCGATATCCTCACGATGCTTCACGCTGTCAAGGGCAAGAACTACGACCTTGGTGGATTAGATTTAGAAAAAATCCTTAAATACGAAGAAATACTCAAACATCAACTCAAAGACTATTTTATGCCTCCAGAGGCAACACAAGTTTCCCCACTTATTCCATTTTCTCCAATGCCAGGTGGCGCACTTACTGCAAACACACAAATGATGAGAGATAACAATACTCTGCATAAATTCCCAGAAGTCATTAATGCCATGAGAGAAGTTGTTGAAAGAGGTGGTTATGGTACTTCTGTTACACCTGTTTCACAATTTTATTGGCAACAAGCATATGCCAATGTTATGTTTGGACCATGGAAACAAATTGCTCCTGGTTATGGGAAAATGGTATTGGGTTATTTTGGTAAAACACCTGTAGAACCCGATGCTGAAATTGTAAAACTTGCAAGTGAAAAATTAAAACTTGAACCCACTTCTGAAAATCCACTTGATATTGCCGACAGAGATGAAAAGAAAACAATGGCATATTGGGAAAACCGATTAAAAGAAGAAAAAATCGAAGTGACAGATGAACACATTTTTATTGCAGCAGCTTGCGATGAAAAAGGAATCAGCTTCTTAAAAGGTGATTCTCCATTAAGTGTAAGAAAAATTGATGAAGCAGATTTAGTATGTGAAGACAATAACGATTGTAAATTAGGAGAAAAGAAAACAATGAATAACGCAACAGGTAACTACACAGTAGTAGTAGATGGACAAAAGTTTAATGTAACAATAGCAGAAGGAAATGCAGATATACAAGTAACTCCTATTGCAAAAAGTGAATGTACAACAACTGCCAATAATAGCTGTGCTTCAGGTGGTACTGAAGTGGAAGCAACCGTCAATGGAAATATTTGGAAATTGGTTGCTAAGGTGGGTGATAAAGTTGAAAAAGGTGATGTCATTGCCATTTTAGAAGCCATGAAAATGGAAATTGATGTTGAAGCACCTGTCAGTGGAACAATTTCATCGATTACTGTTACAACAAATGAGCCTGTTGATGAAGGTCAAGTCATAGCTATTATCAGCTAAGTATAATTTAGTATTACCAATTTGGAGAAATTTAATGAATAAAAAAATAATTGTTTCGATGCTAATTATATTTTTTGCTATGTTTAGTGTTAATGCTTTTGCAAATACTACAACGCATGAAAATGTTGAAAAAGTTGCAGCAAAACATGAATATAAGCCCAAAACAATCACAGAACTTGCGGTATCATTCTATGAAACAACAGGAATCAATGCTTTAATAAACCCAAGTGATGATGTTATGACATCAGAACCCAACCCTGAAAATGCAAGAAAAATGACATCATTTGAGCAAACTTGGGGAAGAGGTATTATGTTTGGTATTGTTTTTCTTCTGTTTTATCTTGCCATTGCAAAAGGATTTGAGCCACTTTTACTGCTTCCTATTGCTTTTGGTGGATTGTTAGCCAATATTCCACTTGCCAATATGAGTGGACCACACGGAATGCTAGGAATTATCTATAATATGGGAATTGCCAATGAGTTCTTCCCTCTATTGATTTTCATGGGAGTTGGTGCAATGACTGACTTTAGTCCCCTTTTAGCCAATCCAAAATCAGCACTTCTTGGAGGTGCAGCGCAATTTGGAATTTTTGGTTCACTTGTAGGTGCAGTTGCCATGGGATTTGATTTACAAAGTGCCTCTGCTATCTCTATTATTGGTGGAGCAGATGGTCCGACTTCAATCTTTATTGCGAACAGACTTGCCCCTGAAATGCTCGGGGCAATTGCTGTTGCTGCTTACTCTTATATGGCTTTAGTACCTGTTATTCAGCCTCCCATTATGAAAGCACTGACAACAGAGGCTGAACGAAAAATAAAAATGCCAAAACTCCGAAGAGTACACAAATTGGAAAACCTTTTCTTACCTATTTTGATTTTAATGTTAGCCGTAATGTTTTTACCAGAATCAACTCCTTTAATTGGTGCGTTTGCCTTTGGTAACTTCTTGAAACAATCTGGTGTCGTTGAAAGACTTTCTGATACGATGCAAAATTCATTGATCAATATCGTTACAATCTTTTTGGGATTAGGTGTGGGTTCAAAACTTGCTGCAGATAAATTTTTAGTTTTAGACACATTAGGAATCATGGTTATTGGTCTTATCGCTTTTTCAGCAGGTACTGCAGCAGGAGTCATTATGGCAAAAATTATGAATAAATTCAGTTCTGAAGAAAATAAAATAAATCCACTCATTGGTGCAGCTGGTGTATCAGCAGTACCTATGGCAGCACGTGTTGTAAGTAAAGTTGGACAAGAATATGACAAGTCAAACATCTTATTAATGCATGCAATGGGTCCAAATGTTGCTGGTGTAATTGGTTCTGCCGTTGCCGCTGGTGTACTTTTATCAATATTTAAATAATAAAAATAGGAAAAATAAATATGTCTGAAATTAAAGACTCTCTTGGTTTAGAAAATGTAGGTACCGTGTACAGAAACTTAGATATAGATACATTAATTGATCATGCCATTAAAAATGAAGGTGCCAAAATATCTTCAACAGGTGCATTAATGATTGATACAGGTATTTTTACAGGAAGAAGTCCAAAAGATAAGTTTTTTGTCAATCTTGACCCTTCAAATAAGCATATCTCTTGGGGAGATGTAAACAGAGCCGTTGATGAAAAAGTCTATAATGATTTAGAAGCCACTGCAAAAAAACAACTCAGTAACAAAGATTTATATGTAACAGATGTTTACTGTGGTGCAAGTTTAGACTCACGAAGATCAATTCGATTCATCACTGAAGTTGCTTGGCAAGCCAATTTCATTCAAAATATGTTTATACTCCCTTCAGAAGAAGATTTAAAAGATTTTAAACCAGACTTTACCGTATACAATGCTTGTAAAACAATCGACAAATCATACGTTAGTCACTGTTTACATTCAGAAGTATTTGTGGTATTTAACGTAGAAAAAAATATCTCCATCATTGGTGGAACTTGGTATGCAGGTGAAATGAAAAAAGGTATTTTTTCAATGATGAACTATTGGCTTCCATTAGAAGGAAAACTCTCTATGCACTGTTCGGCAAATATTGGAGTAAATGGTGACACTGCCCTATTCTTTGGACTTTCTGGAACAGGGAAAACAACACTCTCAACTGACCCAAATCGAGCTTTAATTGGTGATG
Source organism: Marinarcus sediminis (SeqCode) (assembly GCF_048571275.1). GTDB lineage: Bacteria > Campylobacterota > Campylobacteria > Campylobacterales > Arcobacteraceae > Marinarcus > Marinarcus sediminis. The sequence continues at coordinate 1,959,687 of NZ_CP182357.1, read as the reverse complement.
ATGAGCATGGTTGGGATGATCATGGTATTTTTAACTTCGAAGGGGGTTGTTATGCAAAAGTCATCAATCTTGACGAGTCAAGCGAACCAGAAATTTATGGTGCGATTAAAAAAGGTGCTATTTTAGAAAATGTGGTTGCCGATGAAAAGGGTGTTGTAGATTTTACAAATGGTTCAAAAACGGAAAATACAAGAGTGTCGTATCCAATTAACCACATTGAGAACCATACACCTGATATGACGGGAAATCACCCTACAAATATTATTTTCTTAAGTGCTGATGCCTTTGGTGTTTTACCTCCGGTATCAAAATTAACTAAAGAACAAGCCATGTACTACTTTTTAAGTGGATATACGGCAAAAGTTGCAGGAACAGAACGAGGAATTACAGAACCTGTTGCGACCTTTAGTTCATGTTTTGGTGAAGCATTTTTACCACTACATCCAACCATTTATGCTGATTTACTGGGACAAAAAATTGATCAACACAACGTGAATGTATTTTTAGTAAACACAGGTTGGACAGGTGGTGCTTATGGCGTAGGTAAAAGAATGAGTATTAAAAATACACGAGCTTGTATTAATGCAATTTTAGATGGTTCAATTAATAACAGTGAATTTGAAAACTTACCTTATTTTAATCTTGCAATGCCAAAAACGTTAAATGGTGTTGAAACCTCTGTATTAAATCCAAGAAATACATGGGAAGACAAATCTCAATACGATGAAAATGCTAAAAAACTTGCAAATATGTATATTGCCAACTTTAAAAAATATTTAACCTTAGAAAGTGAATTTGATTTTACAGCTGCAGGTCCACAACTGTAGTATATACTTTTATATATTGGCAAAAGGGGTGGAGATAAATTCCACCCCTTTTTTTATGATAACAATAGGAAAATCAATGAAACTCAAAGAATTTTTAGAAAGAATAGAAGATACGTTGCCAAAGATTGTCCATTTTAGTGCGCTTCATATGCTTAAGAAAGTTTACAACATACAAGAGGACTCCTTAACCCCAAAAGAGTTAAAAGCATTCTTTATCAACTATAATTTATATCAAAGATATCTCAACGACTATGCAGGCGTTATTTATAATCAATTTGAATCAAGTATTGATGAAGTGTATAAAGTCATGTGTGAATACTTTAAAGAAAACCCTGACAATCAATACCTTTTTGAATACAGAATTACTCGTATTTCCAATCAAGACCCAACAAAATATCTTTCAATTCCTGATCCAGAAATGCGTAATGCTGCCATTGCCAGAGTGGAGGATAAAATTGAAGTCATTGAAGAATCAACATATTATAAGGAGAATAAAAAAGAGGCCGATATCTATCTCAATGAACTTAAACAATCATTGAGTATGGTTAAAAAAGCGGTAGGGATTGTTTAGCCCCTACCCTTCTATTTGAATCTCTTCTATGATTTCTAAACCAAAACCATTTAAACCAATAAATGAGTGTTTCCCTCCACTTGTAAGCAGCTTAATTTTCTTAATGTTGAGTGTATTTAAAATTTGTGCACCAATACCATAATCTTTTTTTGATTCTTTATGTGCCATTTTTTCATTCAGAAAAATCAAAACACCCCCTTTTGCTTGCATAAAATTAATTGTTTTAAGCATTGAGTTGAGTTTTTCATCTTCTAAGAAAAGATTGATATCAGGCATAATGGTATGAAATTTTATATGAGTTTGTTCTTGAATTTTACCAAATATAATAAGGCTATGTATATTTCCCAAATGATCTTTAAACTCTTTTTTAATTACATTTGAATTAAAAAAAGTGATATTTTCACTGCAAATTTCTTCTACTAATGTTTCATGAGAGAGTCTGTATTCAACCAAATCAGAGATATAAATTTGTTTCATATTATGTTTTTGAGCAAAAATGTCTAAGTCATCTCTTCTTGCCATGGTTCCATCTTCTTTCATGATTTCACAAATGACAGATTCTCCATTTAACCCAGCTAATTTACATAAATCAACTGAACCTTCTGTATGACCAGTTCGTACCAAGACCCCACCATCTTTAGCAATTAAGGGGAAAATATGACCCGGTTTAACCAATTCATCCACTTTTGAAACAGGATTGGCTAAAATTTTTATTGTGTCATCTCTTTCAGAAGCACTGATACCTGTTGCTGCCGTTGCTGCATCTACGGAAATAGTAAATGCAGTCTCATATGAAGATGTATTTGAAGCTACCATTGGTATAAGTTCTAATTTTTTTGCTGTCTTTGATGTAACCGCAACACAAATTAAACCTTTTGCATGCGTTGCCATGAAATTAACTTTTTGAGGTGTACTTAACGGTGCTGCATAAACCAAATCGCCTTCATTTTCTCTGTCTTCATCATCAAGCATAATAACCATATTACCTTTTTGAATCTCTTCTATTGCTTCTTTTACTCTTTGTATTGCTGTCATTATATTCTCTTCTACATATTTTATTTTATTCTTTTATTATAGCAGAAGTTTCAAAATTTATTCTAAAAAGTCTTGACATTAAAATTGATTTTTACTATAATTTCACCACTTAAAAGATTGGGGTATCGCCAAGTGGTAAGGCAACGGTTTTTGGTATCGTCATTCGAAGGTTCGAATCCTTCTACCCCATCCATTTGGTACTTAAAAGCCGCGGAATAGAGCAGTCCGGTAGCTCGTCGGGCTCATAACCCGAAGGTCGTAGGTTCAAATCCTGCTTCCGCAACCAATTAAAATGTGTGTCTTATGTCAAGGTAGCTCAGCTGGCTAGAGCGCTGGTCTCATAAGCCGGAGGTCGAGAGTTCAAGTCTCTCTCTTGACACCATTTTCATAAAAATGCTGTCTGTATTTTTATATCCCATGTTTTAAACTTTTTTTAAAAAGTAATTTTTGGCGCTGGTGTAGCTCAGTTGGCTAGAGCAGCTGATTTGTAATCAGCAGGTCGGGGGTTCAACTCCCTTCACCAGCTCCACTTTTATCGCGGAATAGAGCAGTCCGGTAGCTCGTCGGGCTCATAACCCGAAGGTCGTAGGTTCAAATCCTGCTTCCGCAACCAAATAAGCAACTTAAGTGGCACTGTTTCAAGTAATATGCGAACACATCTTTCTCCTAAATATTATCTTACTTGAAGTTTATTCTAATATTTTTTCACAGTGTCATTTTTTTATTACCCTATAAATACCAAGCAGTTTGTAAAAAATTTAATGATTTATCATTATTTTTATTAAAATACTTGCATTTCAAATATTTTTAGGCTATACTGCTCAAACTTGAAAGATGATTTAGAGTTTCATCTTTGGCTTGCTTTTTATTGTGACCTTTCGTTAACAGTACAATCTATCCTAGAGAATGCTCCACTTTATATTTTCTACAACTTAGAAATCAAGTATACAAACAACCAAAGGAATTGCAATGGCAAATTTAGTAAATGGAACAGTAAAATGGTTCAATAGTGAAAAAGGTTTCGGTTTTATCGAACAAGAGAACGGTGGGAAAGATGTATTCGTACACTTCAGACAAATTAACAGCACTGGTTATGGTAGAGTTTCATTAGAAGAGGGTCAAAAAGTTACTTTTGAACTTGGACAAGGTGAAAAAGGTCCACAAGCAGAAAACGTTACTGCTCTTTAATTTTTCATTAGGACAGATTTTCTTCTGTCCTTTTTCTTACATATCGCGGAATAGAGCAGACCGGTAGCTCGTCGGGCTCATAACCCGAAGGTCACAGGTTCAAATCCTGTTTCCGCAACCAATCAACTTTTTTTAAATAAGTCAATAAAAAAGAGTCCATTCTTCATCTGAAACTTTCTAATTCTATGATTAACTTCACAAATAAAATAAAGTTGATAAGAAGCGTTCAATTGAACAATTTTTTAATCTGATTTTACTTTTTTTTAACTATAATAACTTTTTGAAACAGTAAGGATATTTATGACCGTAGAAGAGATAGAAGAGTTTAAAAAAACAATCGAACAAACAATTGTTCCACATGCACTTTATATGAATCAAAAACAAATTCACTCTATTATTGAAAAAGTTCCTGAAATAGACCAAAAATTTAAAAACATGCTTTATGAGCAAATCTTAGTTTTGAAACAAGAATCTTTGAATAAGAAGCAAAAATAAGCTTCTTATTCTGTGGCTTCATGGATTTTTTCTTTAGTAACATCCACGGCTTTTTTAGTACCTTCTTTTGTTTTTTCCCAAGCAGTTGAACTGTCCTCTTTAACACCTTCCCATGTTTTACTGCAACCTAAAAAAAGTGTTCCAAGCAAAAGAGTCAAAATAAACATTGATACTTTTTTCATATTATCTCCTTGAATTTTAATTGCACATTATACAAATTTTTTTATTAAGCAACATAAAAATAATAAAACTAATCTCCTAGGGTTTAAAAGCCCATAAATTTGAGAAAAAAGAAAGATATGTAATAGAATTTAATTATAAGTTAAGAATTAATGGTTTATAATCCCGTCCACGTTTAAAACAAACGAGATTATTGGGGTATCGCCAAGTGGTAAGGCAACGGTTTTTGGTATCGTCATTCGAAGGTTCGAATCCTTCTACCCCATCCATTTAATCACTCCATCGGTGAGGTTGGAGAGTGGCTAAATCCAGGAGACTGTAAATCTCCCGCCTATGGCTTCGAAGGTTCGAATCCTTCTCTCACCACCACGTGTGGCTCGGTAGCTCAGTCGGTAGAGCAAAGGACTGAAAATCCTTGTGTCGACGGTTCGATTCCGCCCCGCGCCACCATTTTATTATAAAGTTGCGGGAGTAGCTCAGTTGGCTAGAGCCTCTGCCTTCCAAGCAGATTGTCGCGAGTTCGAGTCTCGTCTCCCGCTCCACTTTATATGAGTTTTAAATACACACTTGTGCGAGTGTGGCGGAATAGGTAGACGCGCGGGACTTAAAATCCCGTTCCGGTTTCGGAGTGTGAGTTCGATTCTCACCATTCGCACCACTGATTTTAAGGATTTCTCCTTAAAATGGTAACTTCAACAATTTATCCCCCTATTTTTCAAAACATTTTCATACATCTTTATGATATACTTAATGTTATGGAAATAACGTCAAATAATCTTTTAAACATTCTCTTACCCAATGATAACAAAGCACTCAAAGAGGTTTTAAAACAAGCCGACATACAACAATTAACAAGTGGATCAAAAGCCACCAATGTGCAAGAAATATTAAAGAATCTTTTTAATGATATTACAACCAATAACAAGTCAACCGATACCGTTTTGAATTTACTTAAAAATTCCAATGTTTTTAAAGAATTGGGGAGTTTTCCAAAAGAGTTGAAAGCACTGGTCGCTTTAACAAAAAACACCCCTACTCTTGCCCCTTTTCAGGCCAAACTAGAAAATTTTATGCTCAACATCAATAATCTTGATGATGCCAATTTAAAAAGCCAATTAAATAACTCTGGCGTCTTCTTAGAGTCCAAGATAAGTCAAACCATGGGGAATCTTCCTAATGCTATTTTAAACACCTTAACACAGCTAAAAGATGCCATACAATCTCTTAGTACAATAAAAAACTTCAATGGTGGTGAAACACTCAATTTAATTGACAAACTCCTAAGCAATGCAAACAGTTCAAATCCAACACAAACAGTTGCTGATGTTAAGAACCTATTAACCCATCTCAAACAAATTGTTGCCCAATTGAATACGCCAGCAACAGCAACAAATCATATTGCACAACTCGTAAATAAACTTGAAACACTCTTTAATAAAGAGCTAACAACACAAAATCCCAATGCTCAAATAACAGCCCAAGCCATTAAACCTGAACTGGCACATGAACTTAAAACCCTCTTTACTCAATTGCAGACTTATCTTGCACAAACCAATACTCCTGCTAATAAGGAGATGAGTACTTTACTTGATAAGCTGTTATCAGTACCAAACTTACAAAACAATCCAAATCTTTTAAATGAGAGTAAACATATTCTTTCACAGTTAAAACAACTGCCTCAAATACAAGCAGCAGTTGCATATCATACACAAAGCAGTGAAATCTCTATTTTGACAACAAAACTTGAAACCATCATTAAAAATATTCCTCAACAAGCTGTACAAACCACACCAAACACTCCACCTAATACGCCAAACAATCCACAAATCATAACAAATACTCAACAGGCTCTACAAAACAGTTCGCCTGTTGCATCAATGAGTCCACAAGTCACACCCACTGCCCCTCAAGCGACTCAAAATGCACAAATTGTGCCAAATACTTTACAAAACAACGCCCCCGTTCTTGGGAATAATTCTTCTGCCATTGAGAGCTTAACACCCAATACATCACCAAACCGAACAACACCAATAACAAATAACGAAGTGTTAAACCAAGTAAAAACCCTACTGACGGAACTTCAAACAGGACTTTCAAACTTTACAGCAACCAATACTGCAACCCTGACTCAACTCATTGAAACCACTTTGCAACCTCAAAATTTTTCACAAATGAATCTGTTAATCACTCATTTACAAACCCTTTTAAACCAAATTCATACAACTGCCCCATTCAGTAATGCTTTGCAAAACAGCGAACAAAACAGAGAGTTGTTAACCTTAATCAATAAGTTTGAAACCATCGTGACAAAAGAAGTTTTAAATAACCCTGTTTTCACTCAACCTCATAATAATGTAGTATTGATACAAGAAGATATTTCAAAAGATATGAAAGCCATACTGCTACAAGTACAACAAGAACTCACTGCCTCTCCTGCAACACAAAATATACAAGAGATGCTCAAACACATAGATAAACTGCTTGTTCAAATCGATTATAATCAACTCATGAGTTTAACTTCAAACTCAAATTTTGTCTATGTTCCATTTATGTGGGATTTACTTGAAGAAGGTACCATTAAAACAACCAAAGGTGAACAAGAGAAGTTTTATTGTGAAATTAATCTCAAACTTAAAGAGCATGGCAATATCAATCTTTTACTGGCCATTTATAATAAAAACAGTATTGATTTAACTCTCTTTGCACAAAGAGATGCCTTTAAACAAAAAGTTCAAGAAAACCTGCAAGAGTTAAAGAAGAGTTTAAACAGTGTGGGGCTCATACCTATGAACATCAAACTTTTGGATTTAAAAGAAGAGACTCAAACTCCCATAGAAAAAATGCATGAAAACAGTTTTAATGCAACGTACGGTGAATTAAATTTAGGTTTGGATATACGAGTTTAAAATGCAAAATTCACAAAAACAATTCATTCAAAAAGCCGCAGCACTTAAATACAATGAGAAGTCAAACAACGCACCAAAAGTTATAGCAAAAGGCAAAGGAGATGTTGCAAAAAATATCATTAAAATTGCTCATGACAATAACCTTCCTATTAAAAAAGATGAAGATTTAATTGAACTGTTGAGTCAAATAGAAATAGACAAAGAGATTCCACCAAGTATGTATAAAGCTGTAGCAGAAATCTTCAGTTTTATTTACAATTTAACCAATAAAAATCACTCCAATAACAATTAAGAATATTTATAATATAATCCAATAGATAAAAATAGTGGGGTTTTGCAAGTTTGGATGATATAATTGGTGCTAAAAAAAATATTTTTGATAACACATACGTACTCTTTTTTCTTTTTATCATTGTAGTTATTACCAACACTATTTCTTCGGTATATTTTCTGAGTTTAATGCTTGCAGGTGTTGTATATGTTGCTTTTACACGCTGCTTAAAAAAACACAACTACTACCCTATGATTTATCTTATTTTGGCTTTTTTATTTATCGAATTAAACAATGGCTTTAAACCTTTTAGCTTAATTTTATTGGGCTCATTTATTTATGTCTATTTAATCCCTTTTCTTACTCGAGTCATGGTCATTGATTCGTTAAATGAATTCTTACAAATTATGCTTTTATACATTGGAATAGGAGTTGTTTGGTCACTTACAAATGATGTTAATTTTTTATTGATTAAAACACTCTTTTTTAATTTTATCATCGATCTTATTATCATTGGAATTGCTCCATGAAAAGATTGAATTTTATTATTGTTTTTATCACTGCCATTGTTGTTTTGCTCTTAGGAAGAGTCTATTTTTTAAGTATCAAATCAAA